>NZ_JAWIRT010000007.1:0-71674 GCF_036320045.1 Stenotrophomonas sp. SMYL20
AGGGCGCGCCAGTGCTGCGCCAGATGCTCTACATGGCCGCCATGGGGCTCAAGCGGTGTCGTCGGGGGCAACCGCTCTACGACGAGCTGTCAAAACGCGGTCACCCCAGCACCGCCGTCTTCAACATTCTGGCAAGGAAACTAGCCAAGATCGCCTGGGGCGTGTTCAAGAGCGGCCGGGACTTCGATCCGGCCATGCTGAAGGTGGGTCAAGCCTGCTTCCAGCAGGCTTGACCACGAACATAGGATCTCGACTCTACAAAACAGCGGGCAATAAAAAACGCCGGAAGCTTTCGCTTCCGGCGTTCTGGCTACCAAACGGTAGCAGACGGATTAGACCGCCTGCACCTGGTCAGCCTGCATACCCTTCTGACCCTGGACGGCGATGAAGGTAACCTTCTGGCCTTCCTGCAGGGTCTTGAAGCCGGTGCCCTGGATGGCACGGAAGTGCACAAACAGGTCCGGGCCGCTTTCCGGGGTGATGAAGCCGAAGCCCTTGGCGTCGTTGAACCACTTGACGGTGCCGGTCTGACGATCAGACATTTGACTAACTCCTGAAACACATGTTGAAAAAATCGCAGCCACCGGGTATCGGGGCCGAGACTGAGTTGCAGGCGTTGGTAAAGCGGATCGATGAGCGGATCGTGAGATCAACTGCACCAGGCCACGATTCACGGTGACCCTAGCAAACACAGTGGGACGAACGATACGCGTGTTTTCTGCAAAAAGCGATAGCCCGGACGTTCATGGGCAGACCCCGCCCGCTAGACGTGACAAGGGCTGGCAGCCGATCGAGGCTAACTCCGAGTCCCCATTCAGGATTTTCCTACCCTACACTGGGTAAATGACTGAAGCTGAAACCCAAGCTGAACCCGCTCTCCCACGCATCTGGGTAGACGCGGACGCCTGCCCCACCGTCATTCGCGACATCCTGTTCCGTGCCGCTGAACGCGTTGGTATCGAGCTGACCCTGGTCGCCAACCAGTGGATCCGGACCCCGCCCTCACGCTGGCTGCGCTCGATCCAGGTCCCCCAGGGCCTGGACGTGGCCGACAGCGCCATCGTCGAGCGGGTCGCCGCCGGTGACCTGGTGGTCACCCAGGACATCCCGCTGGCCGCACTGGTGCTGGAAAAGAAGGCGGTGGCGCTGAACCCGCGTGGCCAGCTGTACACCCCGAACAACATGGCCGAGCGGCTGTCGATGCGCAATTTCATGGAAGAGCTGCGCGGCGCCGGGGTGCAGACCGGGGGCCCACCGCCGCTGGGACCCCGTGACCGACAGCTGTTCGCCGCCGAACTGGACCGCTGGCTTGCGCGGCGCCCGGTTCGCTGAACGGCCCTACCCGCCCAGGCCGGGCAGGCACAGGCGGCGCTGGCTGCTGAACCGCCTGGGCTCCCCGCTCAATGGATCGTCGAAGGCCAGCCCCTGCGCCAGCAGCTGCAGGGGCGCCTCGACCGTTTCATCCGGGCGCAGCATCAACTGCGGATACAGGTCATCGCCCTCGATGGGGGCGCCCAGCATCGCCATATGCACGCGCAGCTGGTGCTTGCGGCCGGTTTCCGGCCGCAACCGGTAGCGCCAGACCGGCCCCTCGGCCTCGATCAGCTCGATCCGGCTGCGGGCATTGGGCTCGCCCGGCACTTCGGCCATGCGGAAGAACGGCTCCCCCGGCACCAGACGACTGTCCCGCTGCAACGGAAACGCCAGCCCGGGCAGCGCCGGTGCCAGCGCCTCATAGGTCTTCCCGATGCGCCGCTCGCGGAACAGCCGCTGATAGGCATCACGCGTGGCTGCCTGGGTGGAAAACAGCACCAGGCCGGCGGTCAGCCGGTCCAAGCGGTGCAGCGGCACCAGCTCGGTGTTGCCGGTGCGGGCGACCAGGCGCGACAGCAGGGTTTCCCGTACATACCCACCGGCCGGCGTCACCGGCAGGAAGTGCGGCTTGTCGGCCACCAGCAGGTGCGCATCCAGATGCAGGATGGTCTCGGCGAAGGGAATCACCGGCTCGTCGGCCACCTCGCGGAAGTACTGGATTTCCAGCCCCACCTGCCAAGGCATGTCCGGCGCCAGTGCCCTGCCCTGCGCATCCTGCACGCGGCCTCGGGCGAAGCGGTCCTGCCATTGCGCACGGTCGATGCGCGGGAAACGCGCGCACAGGCCATCGAGCAGGCTGGACCAGTGGCCGGGTGGCAGCTGCAGGCGGCTGGGCAAGGTCATGGCGTCCACTCCGGCCACGGGAAAGAGCGCAAGAGTGCCACCGTTGACGCTGCGCAGACAGACCGGCAACGGACACCCCTGGAGCAAACCTCTATCATTGTCGTCTTTAGTCCACGGACCCCCCATGGCCCTCACCGCCACCATCCGCAAGGCCGAACTGCAGATCAGCGACATGGATCGCGGCTACTACGCGACCCACAACCTGACCCTGGCCCAGCACCCGTCCGAGACCGACGACCGCCTGATGGTGCGCCTGCTCGCCTTCGCGCTGAACGCCGGCGACCGCCTGGAATTCGGCCGCGGCCTGAGCACCGATGACGAGCCGGATCTGTGGGAACACGACTACTCCGGCGACATCCTGCAGTGGATCGACCTGGGCCATCCGGACGAATCGCGTATCCGCAAGGCCAGCAATCGCAGCCGCCAGGTGCAGGTGATCAACTACGGCGGCAACGCCTCGGAGATCTGGTGGGGCAAGCAGAGCAAGGGCCTGGCACGCTTCGACAATCTCTCGGTGGTTGATCTGGACGGTGAATTCGTCGAGCGCTGGGGCCAGCAGATCCAGCGCGCCATGCGCTGGAGCGTGCTGATCCAGGACGGTGAAGTGCAGCTGCTCAACGACCAGATCCAGCTCGACGTGATCCCGAACTGGCGCAAGCGCGCCAAGGCATGAGCACGATCCGTTGCGACGTGGTTGTCATCGGCGCCGGTGCGGCCGGGCTGATGACCGCAATCACGGCTGGCCAGCGCGGCCGCCAGGTGCAGGTGATCGACCATGCCAACAAGGTCGGCAAGAAGATCCTGATGTCCGGCGGTGGCCGCTGCAACTTCACCAACACCGGCACCACCCCGGCCAACTTCCTGTCGGCCAACCCGCACTTCTGCAAGTCGGCACTGGCGCGCTACACGCCCTGGCACTTCATCGAGCTGGTCAGCAAGCACGGCATCGCGTATCACGAAAAAGAGCTGGGCCAGCTGTTCTGCGATGTCTCGTCCAAGCAGATCGTGAAGATGCTGATGGACGAATGCCAGGCGGCAGGCGTGCAGGTGCGTACCGACTGCAGCGTGCAGCGCATCGAGCATGGCAGCGATGGTTTCCGCGTGCACACCACGCAGGGCCTGTTCCATTGCGCCTCGCTGGTGGTGGCCACCGGCGGCCTGTCCATTCCCAGCATGGGCGCCACCGGCTTCGGCTATGAAGTGGCCCGACAGTTCGGCCACCAGGTGCTGCCGACCCGCGCCGGGCTGGTGCCGCTGACGCTCAGCGGCAAGCACCAGGAACGGCTGGCCGATCTCAGCGGCGTCGCTCTGCCCATCGAGGCGCGCTGCAACGGAAAGAGCTTCCAGAATTTCATGCTGCTGACCCATCGCGGCGTGAGTGGCCCGGCGATCCTGCAGATCTCCTCGTTCTGGCAACCCGGCGACGCGCTGGAGCTGGACCTGCTGCCCGGCCAGGATGCCGGCGAGTGGTTGCGCCAGATGAAGCGCGAACGTCCTGCCGCCGAGCTGCGCACGGTGCTGGCCGAGGTACTGCCGAAGCGGCTGGCACAGCGGTTGTGCGAACACTGGCTGCCCGACCGGCCCGTGCGCCAGCTGGACGAGCCGGTGCTGCGCCAGGCCGCACAGTTGCTGGGCGCGTTCCCGCTGGTGGCCAGTGGCACCGAGGGCTACCGCACCGCCGAAGTCACCCTGGGCGGCGTGGATACCGCCGAGGTCTCGTCCTCGACGATGGAATCCAAGCGCGTGCCCGGCCTGCATTTCGTCGGCGAGGTGCTGGATGTGACCGGCTGGCTGGGCGGCTACAACTTCCAGTGGGCCTGGGCCAGCGGCCACGCAGCCGGTGGCGTGGTGTGAACCACATCGCCGTTCAATGCGTGCAAGGGGTGCGCGCATGGACGGTTCGCCGCGCATCGTGTATCTAGATTTGCAGAATGGGGAGCAGTGCATGCAGAACGCGAACGACATCACCATCCGCCTGCTGATCGTCGATGACAGCGGCGAGAATGCCGAAGCCATCGTCAGCACGCTGCGCAACAGCGGCATCGCGGTACGCCCGTGGCGTCCGCAGGATGCAGCCGAGCTGGCCCAGGTGCTGGCCAGCCAGGCCATCGACCTGGTGCTGGCTTCGCCCTCCCAGGGCATCCCGCTGCCACTGGTGGCCCAGCATATTGCTGCCAGCGGCAAGGATATTCCGCTGGTGCTGCTGGCCGAGCGCATCGACGAAGACGAACTGGTGCAGGCCAGCAGCCACGGCATCCGTGCCCTCGCCCTGCGCCAACGTCCGGAGCATCTGCTCGCCGTGGTCCGTGACCAGTGGGTGGACCTGCAGGCGCGTCGTGGCCTGCGCCGCATCGAGGCGCAGATGCGCGAGACCGAGCGCCGCTGCGACGCGCTGATCGCCTCCTCGCGCGACCCCATCGCCTACGTGCATGAAGGCATGCACATCCGCGCCAACGACGCCTATCTGGAGATGTTCGGTTACGAACATTTCGACGACATCGAAGGCATCTCGCTGCTGGACATGGTCGCCGCCCAGCACGTGGAGGGCTTCAAGCAGCTGCTGAAGGGGCTGAGCCGTGGCGAGGCGCCGCCGCCGCAGTACCAGCTCGACGCGCGCCACGAGGATGGCAGTGCGTTCCCGGCGACGATGGAGTTTGCCGCTGCCACCTACGAAGGCGAATCCTGCCTGCAGGTGGTGCTCCGCCGCCGCATGGAATTCGACCCCGAGCTGGCACGTGAGGTCGAGGACCTGCGCCAGCGCGACCAGGTCACCGGCCTGCTCAATCGCCCGACCTTCATGCTGCAGCTGGAAAGCGCGGTGGCCCAGGCCGGGCGCAGCGAAGGCCAGTTCGGCCTGCTGCTGATCGAGCCGGACCACTACGCGCGCCTGCTGCCGGACATTGGCCTGGCCTCGGCCGACACCCTGATCGGCGCGCTCGCCGCGCTGCTGGCCGAAGTCGTTGGCGAAGACGCGCAGCTGGCCCGCTTCGGCGAACACAATTTCGCCGTGCTGCAGGCCGGGCCGTACGCGCAGACCGTGGCACTTGCCGAGCGCATCCGCGAAGCCTACGCCGCACACGTCTTCAGCATCGGCGCGCGCTCGGCCACGGTAACGGTCAGCATCGGTGGCGTGCAGGTGGGCGAGAAGATCGCCAGTATCGGCCAGGTGCTGGCACGCGCCAGCGAATGCACGCAGGCCGCCGCAGAACTGGGCAACACCTGCCGCATCTTCGACCCGGCCGCCGCCGACCGCGTGGAGGAAGAACGCGTGCTGCGCTGGGTCGCCCGAATCCGTGAAGCGCTGGCCGGTGACGGCTTCCAGCTGCACTACCAGCCGGTGCTGAACCTGCAGGGCGAGTCGCTGGAGCTGTATGAGGCGTACCTGCGCCTGGAGCACAACGGCGAACTGCTGAGCCCGACCGCGTTCCTCGGTATCGCGGAGGAGCACGGCCTGCTGGCCGACATCAACCGCTGGGTGGTGTCACGGGCCATCGCGGTGCTGGGCCAGCGTGCACGCGAAGGCCATGCCACGCAGATGCTGGTGAAAGTGACGCCGGAATCCTTCGACGACCCGCAGATGATCGCTACCCTGCGCCGCGAGCTGCAGGCTCAGGGCGTACCCGGCGAACGGCTGTGGCTGCATGCGCCGGAAGCGAAGGTGTTCACTCACCTGCGCAGTGCACAGCAGTTCCTTGCCGAAGTGGCACCGCTGGGCTGCCGCATCGGCCTGGAGCAGTTCGGTTCGGGGCTGGATTCGTTCCAGCTGCTGGCCCACTTCCAGCCGCAGTTCCTCAAGCTGGACCGTGGCTTCACCAGCGACCTGGCAGCCACCCGCGAGAACATCGACCGCATCAGCCAGATCACCGCGCGCGCGCAGGAAGCCGGCATCCGCACCATCGCCGAATTCGTCAGCGATGCCAATTCGATGACGTTGCTGTTCAGTGCCGGCGTGGACTACGTGCAGGGCGACTTCGTTGGCCCGGCGTTGCCGGAGATGGGTTTCGAGTTCGGATGACCGATGGTAGTGCCGGTCGCTGGCCGGCACCACCCAAAGAGAAGGCCGGCTTTCGCCGGCCTCTTCGTTGATCAGGTCATGTCGACCAGATTTTCGATCTTCACGTCCGGATTGACGTCGGCCTCGTAGTCGACACCCTCCACGCCAAAACCGAACAGGCGCAGGAAATCGGCCTTGTAGCCGGCCAGGTCACTGATCTCGTACAGGTTCTCGTTGGTCACCTGCGGCCACAGCGCGACCACCTTGCCCTGCACGTCCGCGGCCATTTCCTTGTAATCGGCACGCAGGCGGCCTTCCTCATCGACCAGCGCAACGGTGTGGCCATCGCCATCGACCAGATCGTGGCGCAGACGATCGACCGCCACGCCATCGGCCTTGCCGCCGTAGAGGATGTCGTACAGCACGTCGAGCTGTTCGATGCAGCCTTCGTGCGTGCCCTTTTCCTTCATCACCTTGAACAACAGCGACAGGTACAGCGGCATGGTCGGAATGGCCGAGCTGGCCTGGGTGACCACGGCCTTCAGCACCGACACGCGCGCGTCGCCACCGATCCTGGCCAGCTTCTCGCGCAGGCCCAGCACCTTGGTGTCCAGGTCCTTCTTGGCCGCACCGATCGAGCCATTCCAGTAGATCGCCTGGGTGATCTCTTCGCCCACGTAGGTGAAGGCGGTGGTGGTGCAGCCGTTGGCCAGCACGCCGGCATCGGCCAGCGCGTCGATCCACATCTGCCAGTCCTCACCGCCCATCACCGCGACGGTACCGGCGATCTCTTCCGGGGTAGCCGGCTGCAGATGGGTCTCGGTCAGCACTTCCTTGTCGGTATCCAGGCCACGCAGCGTGATCGGCTCGCCGATCGGCTTCAGCGTGGAGCTGATGATCTCGCCGGTCTTCGGGTGCTTGCGGCGCGGCGCCGCCAGGCTGTAGACGACCTGATCGACCTGGCCGAGATCGGCCTTGATCATTTCGATGGTCTTCGCCTTCACTTCATCGGAGAAGGCATCGCCGTTGATGCTCTTGGCGTACAGGCCGGCTTCGTCGGCGTACTTGTGGAACGCGGCGGAGTTGTACCAGCCGGCCGTGCCCGGCTTGGTTTCGCTGCCCGGACGTTCGAAGAAGATGCCCAGGGTTGCGGCGCCACTGCCGAAGGCAGCGGTGATGCGCGCAGCCAGGCCGTAGCCGGTGGAGGCGCCGATCACCAGCACGCGCTTGGGACCATTCTGGATCGGCGGACGTGCGCGGATGTAGTCGATCTGCTGCTTGACCGCGGCTTCGCAGCCGGTCGGGTGGGTGGTGACGCAGATGAAGCCGCGGACGCGCGGTTTGATGACCATGGATACCTCGGGTTGGCAGATGCGGCGCACGGGGCGCTCAGCAGGAATACGGGCGCGCGCCTGCGCGCGCGAACCGCAGGATCGTAGTGCGCGGGGGAAGATTGCACAACCGACGGCGGCGTAGGGTGGGGTTTGTTCTGCAGGGTTGCACCCTGCACCCGCAGAGGCCGGAGCAACGGCCGGAGCCGGAGCAACTTCAAAAGCTGGGTTCCTGTGGGTTGGCGGGGTGGGTCCGGTTGCGGGGGACGCCGTAAATCCGTCCATGGAGGCTGGGCCGCGGCATCCATGCCGCGGACACCCCCGCAACCGGACCCACCCCGCCTTCGACAGCTTCCCGCGATCTGTCGGACATGTCGCCGCTGCTGTTGGTAGGCGCCGACCGTTGGTCGACACGGTTGAATTCATTCGATATCTGACAGATGTGTCGACCAAGGTCGATACCTACCAACAGCCGCGCGGAACCGGTCTGGGGCAGAGCCCCCTGAGTCAGGGGGCGGCCGCGAAGCGGCGGGGGTCTGGGAGCTGGTAAGTGGGGCCCACGGTTCGCGCAGCGAACCGTGGGAGCGACAGCGCGCATGCGATGACGCGTACCAGCCCTGCACACAAAAAACCCCGCTTGCGCGGGGTTCTCTGTGTGCTGCGTGCAGCAGGTGCTTACGGGCGACGGGCCAGGGCCTCGATGTCCTTCGCCTTCGGCAGCAGGTCCTGCTTGCTGACGCGCAGGAAACCGATCGTCAGCATCGGCACCGCCACCAGGATCGAGGACAACACCACGATCACCGCACCGATCATGTGCGTCTCGGCCAGGCCTTCCATCGAGCTGCCGCCGTACATGTACAGGGCCAGCGCCGACAGGAAGAACATCACCGCGGTGATCACCGTACGCGACAGCGTCTGGTTGATCGAACGGTTCAGCACTTCCATCGAGTCCACGCGCAGGCTGCGGAAGTTCTCGCGGACGCGGTCGAAGACCACGATCAGATCGTTGATCGCAAAGCCCATTACCGACAGCAGGCCGGCCAGCACGGTCAGGTCGAACTCACGGCCCAGCAGGGACACGTAAGCAACCGTCACGATCAGATCGAACATCGCCACGATGCTGGCGGTGACCGCGAACTTCCATTCGAAGCGCACCGCGATGTAGATCAGGAAGCCGGCCAGCATGAAGATGGTGGCGTACAGGCCATTCATCGCCAGGTCCTTGCCGATCTGCGGGCCCACGAACTCGTTGCGGAGCACGGTGGCCTGGTTGTCGGCGGTGGACAGTGCCTTCACCACGGCGGCGGCGGTGGCCTTGTCCTCGTGCGCGGCGTCGCCGGTACCGGCAGCGTGCTCACCGTGCGGGGCCAGGCGGATCAGCAGATCGGTGTTGCCACCGACGCTCTGCACCTGGGCACCGTCGAAGCCACTTTCCTCGAGCTTGGTACGGACCTGCTCGACGTCCACCGCCTTGTCGAAGCGGGCTTCGATCAGGGTGCCGCCGGTGAAGTCCAGGGCGTAGTTGAAGCCCTTGAAGCCGATGATGGCAACCGAGGCCAGGAACACGATGACCGTGACGACCATCGCGACATGGCGCCAGCGCATGAAGTCGATCTTGGTGTCGTTCGGGAGGATGTGCAGCGGAAACAGTTTCATGTGCGTGTCGTCCCGTCAGATGGCCACGTTCTGGAGCTTCTTGCGGCGGCCGTAGATCAGCGTCGCCAGCGCACGCGACACGGTGATCGCGGTGAACATGGAGGCGAAAATACCGATGATCATGGTCAGCGCGAAGCCCTTCAGCGGACCGGTACCGAATGCGAACAGCGCCACACCGACGATCAGGCCGGTCAGGTTGGCGTCGAGGATGGTGCCGGAAGCACGCTCGTAACCGGTCACGATCGCGGTCTTGCCCGGCACGCCGGCACGCAGCTCTTCACGGATACGCTCGTTGATCAGCACGTTGGCGTCCACCGACAGGCCGACCGACAACGCCAGACCGGCGAAGCCCGGCAGGGTCATGGTCGCGCCGAACAGCGACATCACCGCCACCACGATCAGCAGGTTGAACAGCATCGCGATCGAGGTGATCACGCCGAACATGCGGTAGTAGACGCTGAAGAACACCAGGGTGAACAGGAATGCGAACACCACCGCGCGCATACCGTTCTTGACGTTCTCGGCACCCAGGCTCGGGCCCACCACACGCTCTTCGACGAAGTCCATCGGCGCGGCCAGCGAGCCGGACTTCAGCAGCTTGGCCAGGTCCTCGGCTTCCTTCTTCTGCAGGCCGGTGGTCTGGAAGTTCTTGCCGAACACGCCGTTGATGTTGGCCACCGAGATCACTTCCTCGTTGACCTTGAAGCCACGCACTTCCTGGCCGTCGACGACGGTCACGGTCGGCACGCGCTCGGTGTAGACCACCGCCATCGGCTTGTTCACGTTGGCGCTGGTGAAGTCGAACATGCGCTGGCCGCCGACATTGTTCAGCGTCACGCTGACCGCCGGAGAGCCGCTGTTCGAATCGGTCACCGCCTGCGCGCCGACCATCTGGTCACCGGTGACGATCACGCGCTTGTTCAGCAGGACCGGACCACCGCCATCACGACGCTGGTAGACCTTCGCTTCCGGCGGAATGCGCCCGGAGTTGATGGCGTCCTGTGCATTGCCGTCAACCACCGCGCGGTACTCGAGGGTAGCGGTGGCGCCGATCATGCGCTTGGCTTCGGCGGTGTCCTGCACGCCCGGCAGCTGCACCACCACGCGGTCGGCACCCTGGCGCTGGATGATCGGCTCAGCCACGCCGAGCTGGTTCACGCGGTTGCGCAGGGTGTTGATGTTCTGCTCGATGGCGCCGTTGGCGATCTGGGTGATCTCGGTTTCCGGCACGGTCACCGTGATGCGATTGCCACTGACGTCGTAGCCGAGGGTCGGCTGCGCCTTCACCAGGGCAGTGCGGGCACGCTGCGCGGCGTCGTCACCGGCGGACGGGCTCAGGTTCGCCACGATGCTGTTGTCAGCGCGGCGTTCCACCGACTGGTACGGGATGCGGGCGTCGCGCAGCGTGCTGCGCACGTCTTCGGTGTAGGCGTCCAGGCGCTTGTCCAGGGCGGCCTTCTGGTCGACCTGCAGCACGAAGTGCACGCCACCCTGAAGGTCCAGGCCCAGCACCATCGGGCGACCGCCGAGGTTGGCCAGCCAGTCCGGCACGGTCGAGGCCAGGTTCAGGGCCACGGTGTACTTTTCGCCGACCGTGTCACGCAGGGCGTCGCTGGCAGCGGACTGCGCCTTCAGGTCCGGCAGGCGGACGATCAGGCTTTCCCCTTCCTTCTCGGCACCGACGGTGGCGACACCGGCCTTCTTCAGGTCGGCCAGCACACGGTCACGCAGCGCATCGTCGATCTGGCCGCCACGGTTGGCGGTGATCTGGAGGGCCGGGTCCTTCTGGTAGATGTTGGGCAGCGCGTACAGCGCGCTGAGCGCCAGTACGATCAGGATGACGACGTACTTCCAGCGTGGAAATTCGAGCATTGCTTGGGTCCCGCGCGGCGCCATCCCCGGCGCCGCGGTTGTGCATCGGAAAGGGAGTGGCTTACTGGGCCGACTTCAGGGTACCGGCCGGCAGCACGTTGCCGACAGCGCCCTTCTGCACGCGGATGCGCACGTTGTCCGCCACTTCAATGGTGATGAAGTTGTCGCCGATGTCGGTGACGATGCCGGCGATGCCGCCGTTGGTCAGCACTTCGTCGCCACGCTTGATCTTCTCCAGCATGGCCTTGTGCTCCTTCTGCCGCTTCATCTGCGGGCGGATCATCAGGAAGTACATGATGGCGATCAGGATGACCGGGAACAGCAGCGTGGTCAGGCCCATGCCCTGCGGTTGGCCGCCGGCGGCCTGGGCGTGGGCGGCGGGAATCAGGAAGGCAAGCAGGTTCATTGTTGGTCCTTTGGTTGGGCGGCGCTTCGGCCCTTTCACGGGCACGAGGTGTCGACCGCGGATCTGGGTCAGCCTTGAAGTATGCCACGGCCCCGGGCGTTCGTCCTTGGGCCGTTTGGCAGGGGGTGTTCGGGTTACAGGGGCGGTGCTACCGCCCCGCGTGCCGCGTAGAAAGACTCACGGAAGGCCAGGAAGGTTCCCGCCTCGATGGCCGCACGGATGTCGGCCATGAGCTTTTCGTAATAGAACAGGTTGTGCAGGGTGCCCAGCATTGGCGCCAGCATCTCGTTGCAGCGGTCCAGGTGGCGCAGGTAGGAACGGGTATAGCCGCCGGTGCAGGCCACGCAGCCGCAGCCCGGCTCGATCGGGTCCATGTCGCGCGCGTACTGGGAATTGCGGATGCGGACGGTGCCGAACGAGGTGAAATAGTGGCCGTTGCGGGCGTTGCGGGTGGGCATCACGCAGTCGAACATGTCCACGCCACGTGCGACACCCTCGACCAGGTCCTCCGGCCGGCCCACACCCATCAGATAGCGCGGACGGTCGCCCGGCAGTTCCGGGTCCAGGTGGTCGAGCATGGCGTTGCGCTCGTGCTCCGGTTCGCCCACGGCCAGGCCGCCGATGGCGTAACCGTCGAAGCCGATCGCCTGCAGGGCCTCGGCCGAGCGGCTGCGCAGGTCGGTGTGCACGCCGCCCTGGACGATGCCGAACAGGGCCGCGTCGTTGCCGAGCTCGTCATGCGCGTTGCGGCTGCGCTGGGCCCAGCGCAGGCTCAGCTCCATCGAGCGGCGCGCCACATCCTCGGTAGCCGGGTACGGGGTGCACTCGTCGAAGATCATCACCACGTCCGAATCGAGCACTTTCTGGATCTTCATGCTCTCTTCCGGGCCCAGGAACACACGGGCACCGTCGGTGGGCGAGGCAAAGGTCACGCCCTGCTCGGTGATCTTGCGGCGGTGGGCCAGCGAGAACACCTGGAAGCCGCCGGAGTCGGTCAGGATCGGGCCATCCCAGCGGCAGAAGCCGTGCAGGCCGCCGTGGTCGGCGATGATGTCCAGGCCCGGGCGCAGGTACAGGTGGAACGTGTTGCCGAGGATGATCTCGGCGCCCAGCGCACGCACCTGGTCCGGCAGGATGCCCTTGACCGAGCCATAGGTCCCCACCGGCATGAAGGCCGGCGTTTCCACCGTGCCACGCGGGAAGGTCAGGCGGCCACGGCGGGCACGGCCGTCGCGGGTCTGGAGCTGGAACTGCAATCGGGACATGGAGCGGTCATTCGGGCAAATAGTCGCCCATTGTCTCCCAAAACCGGGTCGACCGCCCATTCAGGCCTGAACGGCACGGCAGTAGAGCCACGCCATGCGTGGCTTTCCTGGCCTCCAGGCACCGGCAAGTGCGCACCAACGGTGCGCACCCACCACAAGCAGGCAGAGGTCAGCGCCTACCCCGCCTGCGGGAACAGCAGCATCGCGTCGCCGTAGCTGAAGAAGCGGTAGCGCTGCTCGATCGCGTGCTGGTAGGCCTCGAATACGCGCTCCTTGCCGGCAAACGCGGAAATCATCATCAGCAACGTGCTTTCCGGCAGGTGGAAATTGGTCACCATCGCGTCGACGCTGCGGATGCGGTAACCGGGGGTGATGAAGATCTGCGTTTCACCCGCGAACGGCAGCAGTTCGCCATCGCGCATTGCACTTTCCAGCGCGCGCACCACGGTGGTGCCGACGCCGATCACCCGGCCGCCGGCGGCGCGCGTGCGCCGTACCTGCTGCACCAGCTCGGCACCCACGTTCAGCCACTCGCGGTGCATCACGTGGTCCTTCAGGTCATCGGCACGCACCGGCTGGAAGGTGCCCGCACCCACGTGCAGGGTGACGTGGCCGAAGTCCACGCCCTTGTCCTTCAATGCGGCCAGCAGCGGTTCGTCGAAATGCAGGCCGGCGGTCGGCGCGGCCACCGCGCCCACTTCACGCGCGAACACGGTCTGGTAGCGCTCGCGGTCATCCACACCCGGCTCGCGCTGGATATAGGGCGGCAGCGGCAGGCGGCCGGCATGCAGCAGCCACTGTTCCAGCGATTCCGGCACATGGAACTGCAGCACGTAGAACTCGCCATCGCGGCCCAGCACCTCGGCTTCGCCACCGGCATCCAGCGCGATGCGGCTGCCGGCCTTGGGCGACTTGCTGGCGCCCACCTGCGCGCGGGCCTGCTGGCCACCCAGCAGGCGCTCGATCAGGATCTCCACGCGGCCGCCACTGGCCTTCTGCCCGAACAGGCGCGCCGGGATCACCCGGGTGTCGTTGAACACCAGCAGGTCGCCCGGCTGCAGCAGCGACGGCAGGTCGCGCACCTGCAGGTCGGTGAAGGCATCGGGCGCCGGAGGCACCAGCAGCAGGCGGCTTGCGGAACGTTCGGCCAGGGGCGCCTGCGCGATCAGTTCAGCCGGCAGGTCGTAGTTGAAATCGGACTTCTTCAAGGCAGTGGGCGGCAACAGGTCGACAATGGCGCGCATTGTACGTCCAGCGTCTGCGAGCCGGCGTGCTTCGCGGCGAACGTCGCGCAAAATGCTGCTATGCAGCAGGTTTCTGCGGGGTTATCGCGCAAAAAAACAAGTGCTAGCATCGAGTCGGAAGTCCGCTGCACGAGCCTGCCCCAAGCGCGCGTGATGACGCGCGTTTTGCTTTTGAAGACCCGTGCGACCCATTGTTTCAGGAGATCTGCAATGAGCTTCATCGAACGCCTCGCCCCCCTGCGCAACCAGCCCGGCACCCGCCTCACCTCCGGCCTGGACGACGCCACCCTGACCGCCCTGTCCGCCAACCACCCGCAGCTGATCGCCGCGGTGGACGCCGCCGCCGAGGAATTCGCGCGCGTGCAGGCCGACCTGGGGCCGCTGCTGGCGCAGGACGAACAGGCGCAGATCGACGCGATGCAGGACGGTTTCGTCAATTTCTATGCCGATGACGCGGTGACCCCGTATGTGGCACTGGCCGCGCGCGGCCCGTGGGTGGTCACCCTGAAGGGCGCCGTGCTGTACGACGCCGGCGGCTACGGCATGCTCGGCTTCGGGCACACCCCGGACGCCGTGCTGGAGGCGATGGCCCGCCCGCAGGTGATGGCCAACATCATGACCCCCAGCCTGTCGCAGCAGCGCTTCATCACCGCCCTGCGTGCCGAGATCGGCCACCGCCGTGGCGGCTGCCCGTTTGCCCGTTTCATGTGCCTGAATTCCGGTTCCGAGGCGGTCGGCCTGGCCGCGCGCATCGCCGACGTCAACGCCAAGCTGCAGACCGACCCGGGCGCACGCCACGCCGGTGCTGCGATCAAGCGCGTGGTGGTCAAGGGCAGCTTCCACGGCCGTACCGACCGCCCTGCCCTCTATTCGGACTCCAGCCGCAAGAGCTACATGCAGCACCTGGCCAGCTACCGTGGCGAGGATTCGGTGATCACCGTGGCGCCGTACGACGAAGCCGGCCTGCGCAAGGTGTTCGAGGATGCCGCACGCAACCAGTGGTTCATCGAGGCGGTGTTCCTGGAACCGGTGATGGGCGAAGGCGACCCGGGCCGCTCGGTGCCGCCGTCGTTCTATGCCGTTGCCCGCGAACTGACCCGTGCCCATGGCAGCCTGCTGCTGCTCGACTCGATCCAGGCCGGCCTGCGTGCGCATGGCGTGCTCTCGGTGGTCGATTACCCGGGCTTCGAAGGCCTGGACCCGCCGGACATGGAGACCTACTCCAAGGCACTCAACGCCGCGCAGTACCCGCTGTCGGTGCTGGCGGTGACCGAGCATGCCGCGCAGCTGTACCGCAAGGGCATCTATGGCAACACGATGACCAGCAACCCGCGTGCACTGGACGTGGCCTGCGCCACCCTGGCCCAGCTGACCCCGCAGGTGCGCGCCAACATCGCCGAGCGTGGTGCCGAGGCCGTGCGCAAGCTTGAACAGCTGAAGAACGAGCTGGGCGGACTGATCACCAAGGTGCAGGGCACCGGCCTGCTGTTCTCCTGCGAACTGGCGCCGCAGTTCAAGTGCTACGGCGCCAACTCCACCGAGGAATGGCTGCGCCAGCACGGCATCAACGTGATTCACGGTGGCGAGAACTCGCTGCGCTTCACTCCGCACTTCGGCATGGACAGCGAAGAGCTGGACCTGCTGGTGGGGATGGTCGGCCGGGCGCTGCGTGAAGGCCCGCGCCGCGAGCAGGCAGCGGCGGCGTAAGTCTCGTTCTTTGTAGAGTCGAGCTTGCTCGACTCAGCCGTAGCCGCGATCTGAACGAAGTGCAGCCGAGCATGGCTCGGCTCTACAGGGGCCCACCGCGGTCTGAACGAAGGGCAGCCGAGCGTGGCTCGGCTCTACAGACGGCAACCGCGAAGGTCCATACTCCATAGACACCCCGTCCCTGACCGCCCTGCGGTCGGCGACGGGGCGTTTTCGTTTCCGGCCAAAAGACAGGAAGATCCATGAAATCGATCTGTGTGTACTGTGGTTCCAACGCTGGCAGCAAGCCGGCCTATACCGAACGCGCCCTTGCCCTGGGCGACCGCATCGCCCGCGACGGGATGCGCCTGGTGTACGGCGGCGGCAATGTCGGCCTGATGGGAACCGTGGCCAATGCCGTGCTCGCGGCCGGCGGCGAAGTGACCGGCGTGATCCCGCGCCAGCTGGCCGACTGGGAAGTGGCCCACCGCGGCCTGACCGAACTGGAAATTGTCGGTTCGATGCATGAGCGCAAGTCGCGCATGTTCGACCTCGCCGATGGCTTCGTCACGCTGCCCGGCGGCTTCGGCACCATGGAAGAGATCTTCGAGATGCTGACCTGGCGCCAGCTTGGCATCGGCAACAAGCCGTGCGCCTTCCTCGACGTGGAAGGTTTCTACGCCCCGCTGATCGGCATGATCGACCGCATGGTGGAAGAGCGCTTCCTGCACCCGGACCAGCGCCAGGACCTGTGGTACGGCTCGGATATCGAAGAGATGCTGGAGTGGATGAAGAACTACAAGCCAGCGCAGGCCTCGAAGTGGATCGACGAAAAGCGTCGCGCCGCCCTGCGCTGATGCTTTCCTGCGCGGCGGCTCAGACCGCCGCGCAGCTCCACGGTGCGGGCCGCCCCAGCAGATAGCCCTGGCCGTAGTCGCAACCCAGTTCGCGCAGGGTCTGCCGCTGCGCCTCGGTTTCGATGCCCTCACCGATGGTCTCGATGCCCAGCGTACGCGCCAACGACAGCACGCCCTCGACCAGCGCCCGCGTGCTCTGCACTTCCGGCCCATGCAGGCCGGCGATGAAGCTCTGGTCGATCTTCAGCGTACTGATCGGGAAACGGTGCAGGTAGGACAGCGCCGAGAAGCCGGTACCGAAATCGTCCAGCTGCACCTGGATGCCGCGCTCGCGCAGGCCCTGCAGGATGCGCAGCGTGTGCGGGCCATCGTCCAGCAGCGCCACCTCGGTGATCTCCAGGCGCAGCCGGTGCGGATCGGCACCACATGCATCCAGCAGGCCGAACAGGCGGCCGCTGAACCCGGCGGAGCGGAAATGGCGCGGTGATACGTTCACCGAGACGTAGCTCTGCCCGCCCTCGGCCAGGCCGGCAATCACCTGTTCGTAGATCAGCCAGTCGACCTGCTCGATCAGGCCGCTTTCCTCGCCCAGCTCCAGGAACGCCCCCGGCAGCAGCAGGCCACGGCGCTCATGCTGCCAGCGCAGCAGCGCCTCGTGGCCCACCACCTCGCCATCGGACAGGCGCACGATCGGCTGGTAGAACGGGACGAAATCGCGGTTGTTGATCGCACGACGCAGGTCGGCTTCCAGATCGAGGCTGCGCATGGCCTGCTCGCGCATGTCTTCGTCGAAGATCGCACAGCGGTCATGGCCCTGCGCCTTGGCCCGGTACATTGCCGCGTCGGCATCACGCAGCAGCTCTTCGCCGGTGCGGTAGCGGGGGTTCCACAGCGCGATGCCCAGGCTGCCGGACGGGAACAGTTCGCGCCCGGCGATCCACATCGACTCCTGCAGCGCCAGCAGCAGGCGCTGGCCAAAGTCCAAGGCCTGGGCCAGGCCCTGCGGGCATTGCAGCAGCACCGCGAATTCGTCACCGCCCAGCCGGGCCACCACGTCCTCGGTGCCGGCCATCGATACGATGCGCTTGGCCACTTCCACCAGCATGCGATCGCCGGCGGCATGGCCGATGCTGTCGTTGACCAGCTTGAAGCGGTCCAGATCGAGGAACAGCACGGCGAACACCGGGCCGCCCTCACGCTTGGCCAGGGCCAGCGCATCCTGCAGGCGGTCCAGCAGATGCAGGCGGTTGGGCAGCCCGGTCAGCGCATCGTGCATGGCCTGGTGAGTCAAGCGCTGTTCGGCACGCAGGCGCTCGCCGATCTGGCCGAGCAGCTTTTCGTTGACCTCGGCCAGTTCGCGCGTGCGCTCCTCCACGCGCTTCTCCAGCTCGGCATGCGCCGAGCGCAGCCGTTGCTGGTCGCGCTGACGGGCCAGGCCGGTACCGATGTTCTGCGCGACGAAGGTCAGCAGGCGCTGGTCATGCACGCTGAAAATGCTGTTCTCGCTGTAGCTCTGCACCACGATCGCGCCGACCACTTCGTCGTCGCGCAGCAGCGGTACGCCCAGCCAGCAGTGCGAGCGCGCACCGGATTCACGCACTTCGCCACTGGCCAGCAGCGCATCGATCTGCGCGCGTGATGCCAACAGTGGCCGCCGGTTGCGCACGACGTACTCGGTCAGGCCCCGGCTGAACGGTCGCGGCGCGCGGCTGGCGTTGTGCTCGTCCACCGAATAGACGAAGTCCAGGCCGTTGCCGGCCGGGTTGACCAGGGCGATGTAGAAATTGCGAGCGTCGAGCAGGCGCCCGACCACCCCATGCACCTGTCCGTAGAACTGCGCCAGGCTGTCGGCCGACATCGCCATCTCGGCGATGTTGTACAGGGCGGTCTGCAGCTGTTCGGCGCGTCGACGCTCGGCCACCTCGTCCTGCAGGCTGTGATTGGCGCGCTGCAGTTCCTGGGTGCGCCGCGCCACCTGCTGCTCCAGCCGCACCTGCGCCTGGCGCCGGTCCATCGCAGTCTGCACGTGCTGCGCAACGAAGCCCAGCAATGCGCGCTCGGCCTCGCCATAGCGGGCCGCCTGCTCATAGCTCTGAACCACGATGGCACCGCATACGCGGCCATCGCGCAGCATCGGCACGCCCAGCCAATCCAGGCTTTCGGGCCCGCGTTGCGGGTCGTGCTCCTGCTCCATCACCTGCGCCAGCAGTTCGCGCGAGGGACCACTGAGCGGCTTGCCATGACGCAGCAACGCCACGGTCAGGCTGCGCGGCATCTCGCTGGCGTCATGGCTCTGCGTGGGATCGGCGACGAAATCATCGACCTGATCGGCGAAGTACAGGAAACGGATCTGGTCGCGCACATCGTCGTATTCCACGATGTAGCAGTTCTCGGCATACATCAGCGTGCCCAGCACACCATGCACGTGGCGCAGCATCTCGGGCATTTCCAGGTCGGCACCGGCCAGATCTGCAATCTGGAACAAGGCCTGCTGCAACCGCTCGGCCTCTTCCAGCGCCTTGATCTGGCCGGCCTGGCGGCCGCGCTGCAGCGCCAGCTCCATCGCCTGCCGGGCAACCCCCCACCATGCCGGCGAAGGCACCGCGCCTTCCACCGACAACCGCAGGCGCGCCCCATCATGTTCCCAGCCGTGCTGGCCGTCGCCCACGCCTGGCGCTGCCGCATCACCTCCGGCAGTCGCCCTCGGCCAGGCCCCCTGGCCACGGCCAAGCTGCGGGTCATCCCAGCCGACGCGGACCACGGCCGTTTCCGGCAGAAGCGCATGCAACGCGCGCACCAGCGCCGTGCTCAGCACGGCCTCGTGTGGTGGCTCTTCCGCCGGTTCAGCATGCGTGGACAAATGACAATCTCTTGGCGCCGTCAGTGCGTCGCCTCCCCTGAGCCGCCGAGCATAGCGCGCCACCCGGGGGGCAATGGAAGCCCGTAAACCCCGAATCGTGCGCCCGTACGTTTTTCCTGCTGACCGTAGCCCCTTCCGAGCCATGACCCTCGCCCTGCCCGCCCTCGCCACCGGCTATGCGCCATCGCCTGCAGGCCTTACCCTGTACGCCGTGGAAGCCAGCGCACTGCCAACCGATGAAGCCTTGATGCTGGCCTGGGCCGGTGGCGACCTGCGCGCGTTTGAAAGCCTGTATGCGCGCCATCGCAAGCGCCTGTTCGGCTTCCTGCTGCGGCAACTGCGCGACAACGCGCTGGCCGAGGAGATCTTCCAGGACGTCTGGCAGCGGGTGATCAGCGCCCGTGCGGGGTGGCAACCGGACGCGGCGTTCAGCACCTGGCTGTTCCGCATCGCCCACAACCGCCTGAACGACCATTGGCGCGCCGCCCGCCACCGGCCGGCTGCCCCGGCCGATGCCGACCTGCGCCTGGCCGCGATCGAGGATGGACAGACCCCGGAAGGCGAGCTTTCCGAATTCGAACAACGTCGCCGCATCCAGCTGGCGATGGAACAACTGCCGCCGGAGCAGCGCGAAGTGCTGCAACTGCGGCTGGATCAGGAACTGAGCCTGGAGGAGATCGGCCAGATCACCGGCGTAGGCCGGGAAACCGTGAAATCGCGGCTGCGCTATGCGATGGACAAGCTGCGTGCGGGATTGAACGCATGAACCGAGACGAACCGCTGACGCCGGAAGAACGCGAGCTTGCCCGGCTGATCGGCCGTCGCGCCGAACAGGCACCGCCCGCCGCACTGGACGCCGCCATCCTGGCCGCGGCCCGCGCTGCCGTGGACGCTCCGGCTGCCGATGCGGTCGCCTCTCCCGAAGCACCACGTACGCAGCGCACACGCCCGCGTTGGCCGGCGGTGTTCGGCATCGCCGCTTCGATGGTGTTCGCCATCGGCATCGCCTGGCAGCTGCGTCCGGAACCGCCACCGGTTCCGGCGGGTGAGGCCGCTGTTGCAGCGGCACCGGCTGCGGCAGAAGACGTCGCTGCTGCCGATCAGGCCGCTGAGCGCAGTGCAGCCGACAGCGCGGTGGCGACTGCGGAACCGGCCGCTGCGCCCGCAGCACCCGAGGCAGCCCCGGTTGCCGCTGCCCCGGCACCGGCCATCGCGCGCGCAAGCAAGCCTGCGCCGGCCGGGACCGCTGAAGCGCCGGCCCAGGCTGCACGATCGATGGCTGCGGATGCGGCCGCCGATACCTCCTTTGCAGCCCTGCCGCCCGCTCCGGCCGCAGCGCCGGCAGCAGCCCCCCCTGCGCCTCCGGCTCCCACCGCCTACTCGGCACCCGCGCCGCTGATGGCGCCGGTTGTCGCCAGTGGTTCGCTGAAGGCGCGCTCGGCAGGCACGCCAGAGTCCAACAGCGTGCAGGCCGAACAGGCCCCGGCATTGGACCGGGTAGAAATCACCTCGATGAAGCGTGAGGCTCCCAGCCGTTCCGCACCTGGCATCATGCGCCGCGGCAGCGATGCGGGCCTGAGCGCGGATGCCGTGCAGGCCGAGGTGGACGCTGACGCACGACTGCCGCGCCGGCAGTGGCTGCAGAAGATCCGTACACGACGCGACGAGGGCCAGCGCGATCTGGCCCGTGCCAGCCTGGAGCGCTACATGCAGCAGTACCCGGAAGCACGCCTGCCGCGCGACCTGCGCCCGCTGCTGGACGACTGAAGCGGACGGGAATACCCGGCAACCCCGTAGAATGGCGGGAATGCTCGATACTCTCGCCCAGCCGGTCAGCCACACGCTGGAAGTCAAACACAGCCGTTTCATCGCCCATGCCGCGCCGATCGATGGCGCCGCAGCGGCCATGGCGTTCCTGCAGCAGGTTGCGGTGGCCGATGCCACCCACAACTGCTGGGCCTACCGGCATGGGCAGGACTATCGCTCCAGCGACGATGGCGAGCCGGCCGGCACGGCGGGACGTCCGATCCTGGCGGCGATCGACGGCCAGGGTTTCGACCGGGTGATGGTGGTAGTGACGCGCTGGTTCGGCGGTATCAAGCTCGGTGCCGGTGGCCTTGTGCGCGCCTACGGCGGCGCCGCCGCCGAGTGCCTGCGCACCGCCCCGCGCCTGCCGCTGGTGGCGATGGCCCGGCTGCAGCTGCTGGCCGGCTTCGAGGACCTGGGTACCCTGCATGCCACCCTGCCCGCCTTCGGTGCCGAAAAGCGCGATGAACAGTTCGATGCCAATGGCGTGTGCCTGCGGATCGAATTGCCTGCCGATCAGGTCGACGCATTGAAAATCCGCCTGCGCGACGCCACCCGTGACCGTATCCGCATAGAAGACGACGACCAGGATGACTGACAAGGACGACGCCCCCGCTTCGACCCCGCCACTGCGGCGCCTCGGCAGCCTGCGCACGCTGTGGCCGTTCGTGCGCCGCCACAGCGGCCTGTTCACCGCCTGGCTGCTGGCCCTGGCGGTGTCTTCTGCAGCCACGCTGAGCCTGCCTCCGGCGGTGAAGCAGATGATCGATCACGGTTTCAGCAGCGGCGGCCAGATCAACCGCGCCTTCGCCCTGCTGATGCTGGTGGCGGTCGTCATGGCGTTGGGAACGGCCGCGCGCTTCTACTTCGTATCGTTGCTGGGTGAAAAGGTCGTGGCCGACCTGCGCAGCCAGCTGTATGCCCACCTGATCCAGCTGGGCGCCGGCTTCCACGACCGCAGCCGCAGCGGAGAGCTAGTCTCGCGCCTGACCGCGGACACCGAACTGCTGCGCAGCGTGGTCGGCTCGACCATGTCCGTAGCATTGCGCAGCGCGGTCACCGTCATCGGCAGCCTGGCAATGCTGTTCGTCACCAGCCCGCGGCTGGCCGCATGGTCGCTGCTCGGCATTCCGCTGGCGGTGCTGCCGATCATCATCGGCGCGCGCAAGCTGCGCACGGTCGCACGCAACAGCCAGGACCGCATCGCCGATGCCAACAGCCTGGCCAGTGAAACCCTGGGTGCGGTACGCACGGTGCAGGCACATGCACGCGAGCCTTACGAGCGCGGGCGCTTCGACAAGGCACTCGGTGATGCCATCGGCGCCGCCCGTCGCCGCATCGGCGCACAGTCGCTGGTCACCGCCAGCGCCATCCTGCTGGTGTTCGGCGCCATCGTCGGTGTGTTGTGGCTGGGCGCGCACGACGTCATCGACGGCCGCCTCAGCGCCGGTACGCTGGGCCAGTTCGTGCTGTATGCATTGATCGGTGGCGGTTCGGTGGGTGCACTGGCCGAAGTATGGAACGAGCTGCAGCGCGCGGCCGGCGGCATGGGCCGCATCGGCGAACTGCTGCAGGAAGACATCGAGATCCGCGCGCCGGCACAGCCGCGCGCGCTGCCGCAGCCGCTGCATGGCGAGATCCGGTTCGACGACGTGGTGTTCCACTATCCGCAGCGACCGGACCAGGCCGCACTGGATCACTTCAACCTGCACGTCCGCCCCGGCGAGACCGTGGCGCTGGTGGGTCCCTCGGGGGCGGGCAAGAGCACGGTGCTTTCGATGCTGCTGCGCTTCCATGATCCAGCCAGCGGCCGCATCGACGTGGACGGCATCGACGTGCGCCAGGCCGACCCGGCCGAGCTGCGTGCGCAGCTGGCGCTGGTGCCGCAGCAGCCGACGCTGTTCGCTGCCAGTGCGCGCGACAACATCCGCTATGGCCGCCTGCAGGCCAGCGACGCCGAAGTCGAGGCTGCCGCGCGTGCCGCCGAGGCCGATGGCTTCCTGCGCGCGTTGCCGCAGGGCTATGACAGTGAGCTGGGCGAGCGCGGTGCCCGCCTGTCCGGTGGCCAGCAGCAGCGTGTGGCGATTGCCCGTGCGCTGCTGAAGGATGCGCCGATCCTGCTGCTGGACGAAGCGACCAGCGCGCTGGACGCGCAGAGCGAGCACAGCGTGCAGCAAGCGCTGGAGCGGCTGATGGCGGGCCGCACCACACTGGTCATTGCCCACCGCCTGGCCACCGTGCTCAAGGCCGACCGCATCGTGGTGATGGACCAGGGCCGCATCGTCGCCGAGGGCACGCACGCACAGCTGCTGGCCGAAGGTGGACTGTACGCTGAACTTGCGCGCCTGCAGTTCATCGATTGATGACGTCCGGCTAACATCGGCGCGGCCAAGCTGGCCGCGCAACAACCGCATCCGCTGAAGGAGGTGCACGATGTCGTTCCGTCAGTTCCCCGCCGTCGACAGCAACGGCGAAAGCCACATCATCATCGAGTTCAAGCCCGAGGCGAATGGCAGCGGGCATCACTCCGAAGCCACGCCACGCTACGAACTGGATGACGGGCGGCCGCTGGTGCGCGATGGCCGCGAGTTCACCACCAGTGGCGGCGAGCTGCGGCTGACGATCTGAGGTTCGCCGGGCATGACCCCGGCGCTACCCGATTTCGTATCGCCCCGCTCTGGCGGGTGTCGACCTTGATCGACGCGCGTTCTTGACTCTGGTAGGTGTCGACCTTGGTCGACACGCCTTTTGCCCAAGGCGGTCGAGCATGGCTCGACTCTACAAAAGGCGTGATCAATTTTTCACCAAGCATCTTGACAGCCTTTGCTGCCAAGGCCTGAGCAAGGTTATCCACACGTTTGCTCAGGAACCATCCACACCGCCTGTGGATGAATTCAGCCCAGTACCCGCCCGATGCCGCTGGCGTCCACGTCGGCTGCTGCCCGGGTGATCGCCGCAGCATCGCTGCCGGCCACGAACCCGATGCGGAAATGCACTTCGCCACCAGGCGTGCGCGAGGAATGGATCGAAGCCAGGCTGATGAGATGCTGCTCGAACACGTTCAGCAGCTCACGCAGTGAGCCTGGCCGGTCCTCCGGCAGGTGCACCGACAACGCATTACGCTCGGTCAGGTCAGCCAGCAGATAACCCACGCGTTCAAAGGTGTAGTTGCCGTCCGCCAGCGCCTGCTCGCCGAAGGCACTGCGGTTGGCCAACAGCAGCTGCTCGCGGAATTCACCACGCGCACGGTCGTCGCCCTGCCCGACCTGCGCCTGCAGGGCCTGCAGGGCCTGCAGCTGGCCGACCAGCCGTTCCAGCATCGGCGCCACGTACGGGTTACCGAACTGGATGTCTTCGTAGATCGCCGGGTTGAGCGACAGGATGCGCGAGATGATCGCCGTGTCCAGCTCGAACGATGCCGAGCGGTAAGGCATCATCGCGGCCAGAGCGCCGAGCTGCGGCTGGTACTGGCGCAGCACGCCGGCCTGGGCCAGGTGAGTGGCATGCACCATCGCCTGCACCAGCGCCATCATCTGGTCGTGGTGCTGCGGCGTGGCCCGCACGCACTCGGCCTGCAGCGCCGTGCACAGCGTATCGACCCACGGCTGCCAGTGCTGCAGGCGCGCTTCGCAGACCACCATCACCCGGCCCTTCAGCGTCGGCGCCTTCGGCGGCGCGGTCATCGGGTGCAGGCCGACCACTTCGGCTTGAGAGGCCAGCATCGCCTGCACCGGCGCTTCCTTCACCGAGGTCACGTCCAGCCACAGCCGGTCCTGCTCACGGCCGGCCGACTGCCACACGTACTCGGCAATCAGAGCCGGCGTATGCCGGATCGGTGCCGAGAACACCAGCACGTCGGCCTGCGCCAGCAGCTGTTCCGGCGTATGCGAGTCCGGATCGGCCGGATCGTGGCCGATCACCTGCAGCTGCATGTGCTGCTGGAAGAAGCGGCTCAGCCAGCGCCCATAGGCGCCGGCACTGCCGACGATGCCGACCGTGCGCGGCGTGCGTTCGAGCAAGCCGCTCATGCCACGCGTTCGGCGCGGAAGCGCGTGCCTTCGGCCAGTGCGGCAGGCGCCGCCGCGATCACGTCGAACTCTTCGAAGCCATTGTCCAGAGTCGCCTCCAGCGCCGCATGGGTACCGGCAATCGCACGCGAAATCGCCTGCTGCATCGATTCACCTCGCAACAGGAACGACACCACCAGCGACATCAGCACGTCACCGGTGCCGGCCACGTCCACCGGCAGCAGCGGCGAAGTCCAGCGCCAGGTTTCCTCGCGACCGACCGCCAGGGTCACCAGCTCACCCGGGTTACCGCCCACGCTGTGCGCGATCACCCAGTGCGGGCCACGGTCCAGCAGCGTGCGCGCGGCGGCGATGGCATCGGCCTCGGCCAGTGCCGGCATACCGGTCAGACGATTCAGTTCGAAGGCGTTCGGGGTCACCAGCCAGGCATGCGGCAGCAATCGCTCGGCGAAGATCGCTTCCAGGCCCGGTTCCACGTAGGGGCCGGTGTGGGTGTCACCAATCACCGGATCCAGGCAGTAACGCAGCTGCGGACAGACCGGCAGGATGTTGTCCAGCCAGTCGGCGAAGGCGGCACCGTTGGCGGTGCTGCCGAAGTAGCCGGAAACCAGCATTTTCGCCCGCTGCGGCAGGCCGCGCTCGTGGGTGCCCAGCAGCAGGTCGGCGAACCAGTCGGCGGGCAGCACCCGACCGCGCGTGGTGTCGTAGAACGGCGCATTGCTCAGCAACACGGTCGGAATTTCCGCGACGCGCACACCGAGCGCACGCATCGGCGGTACGGCGGCGCTGTTGCCGGCGTGGCCGTAGACAAGTTGCGACTGGACCGAGATGACATCGATCGGCGACGGGCCATCGGGCCGCTGGCGGCGGCCGTGGACCAGGTGGTTATCAAGGGATTCGCTCATGCCCGCATTCTACGCCCAAGGGAGTTTTCGGCAGGGCTTGCAGCCCTGCACCTGCTCAATGCAACGGCAACCGCAACGGCCGAAGCCAAAGCGGCATTCCGTGGGGTGGCGGGGCGGTGTCGGAGTGCGGGGACGCCGCAAGTACGTCCTTGTAGGCTTCGCAGCGGCATCCATGCCGCTGACACCCCGCAATCCGACACCGCCCCACCTTCGACAGGTTCACGCGGCTGTTGGTAACTGCGGCTGTTGTTCCGCGCGGCTGTTGGTAGGTGTCGACCTTGGTCGACACATCTGTCAGATATCGAACGAATTCATCCGTGTCGACCAAGGTCGACACCCACCAGAGCAGTACCCCGTTCCGACAGACCGCGGGAATCTGTCGAAGGCGGGGTGGGTCCGGTTGAGGGGGCGTGAGCGCCATGGATGGCGCGACCGAGGCTACAGGGACGTATTTACGCCGTCCCCCTCAACCGGACCCACCCCGCCAACCCACGGAAAGCCAGCTTTTGAATTTGACGTTGCCGTTGCCGTTGCCTTGGCTTCGGCAGGTGCAGGGCTGCAAGCCCTGCAAACCCCACCCCCTCAGTGAGCAGCAGGCCGCGACGGTGGCAGCCACGCCGCCACGATACCCAGCAGCGGCAGGAACGCGGTCAACTGGTAGACGTACTCGATGCTGGTCTTGTCCGCCAGCAGGCCCAGCACAGCCGCCCCAAGCCCGCCCATGCCAAATGCGAAACCAAAGAACAGGCCGGACACCATGCCGATGCGGTGCGGCATCATCTCCTGCGCGTACACCACGATCGCCGAGAACGCCGAGGACAGCACGAAGCCGATCAGCACCGCCAGCACGGTCGTCCACAGCAGATCAGCATGCGGCAGCATCAACGCGAACGGGGCCACGCCCAGGATCGAGGTCCAGATGATCGGCTTGCGGCCGATGCGGTCACCCAGCGGGCCACCAAGGAAGCCGCCGGCGGCGGACGCCACCAGGAACGCGAACAGATGCAGCTGGGCCTGCGCCACCGGAATGCCGAAGTGATGGATCAGGTAGAAGGTGAAGTAGCTGCCGATGCTGGCCATGTAGAAGTACTTGCTGAAGATCAGCACCAGCAGGATCGCCAGCACCTTGGCCACGGTGCGCGGCGGATGCCGCGGCGCCATCGCAGCCGTGCTGACCGGTCGTGGCGTGCCCAGATGCAACGCGTACCAGCGGCCGACATAGGTCAGCAGCGCAATGCCGATCAGGGCGGCGCCGGCAAACCACGATGCGGCGTGCTGGCCATACGGCACGATCACTGCGGCGGCGATCAACGGGCCAAGCGCTGTTCCGAAATTGCCACCCACCTGGAACACCGACTGCGCGAAACCATGACGACCGCCCGAGGCCAGTCGCGCGATGCGCGAGGCTTCCGGATGGAAGATGGCCGAGCCAATGCCGACCATCGCCGCAGCCATCAGCACCACCGCGTAGTTCGGTGCGAAGCCGAGCAGCAGCATGCCGCACAGGGTCGAGGCCATGCCGATCGGCAGCGAGTACGGGGCTGGGCGACGGTCGGTGGCCATGCCGATCAAGGGCTGGAAGATCGAGGCGGTGAGCTGGTAGGTCAGCGTGATCAGGCCGATCTGGGTGAAGCTGAGATTGAAGCCGCCCTTGATCACCGGATAGATGGCCAGGATCAGCGACTGCATCATGTCGTTGACGACATGCGAGGTGGAAATGGCAGCCAGCACGCCGGGGGCCACCGGGCGTGAGGTCGTTGCGGGAGAAGCCAGGGTCGACATGGACACAGTCAGGTTGGGGGCGAGCCACGCATGCTACGGTGGCCTCCCTCTCCCTTCTGCCGCGTTCGGGTCATGGCATATCGCAAAAAGGACACTCCCTGCCCGGTCCGCGAGACTGCACCGTGGAACGAGGTTCCGGTACACCGCCCGGTGACCTGCCGCGCCCGCCACTACCCGCCCGGCACCCACATCGCGCCACACCGGCATCGCCGTCACCAGCTGGTGTTCGCCATGTCCGGACTGATGGTGGTGCGTGCGGACGGCGGCCGCTGGGTGGTGCCCTCGACCCGCGCGATCTGGGTGCCGGCCGGCATGGCCCATGCGGTGGACTGCATCGCTGAGGTGCATATGCGCAGCCTGTACGTGGAACCGGATTTCGCGCCGCAGCTGCCGGACGAGGCGTTCGCGGTACAGGTAGCGCCGCTGCTGCGCGAGCTGCTGCTCGCCGCCAGCCTGATCGAGACCGCGCATGTGGATGACAGCCGCGACGGCCGCGTGGTGCGCCTGCTGCTGGACGAGCTGCACCGCATGGACGTGCTGCCGCTGCACCTGCCCTCGCCCACCGACCCGCGCCTGCAGCGGATCTGCCAGCACATCCAGAAACACCCCGGCGACGACGCCACCCTGCAGGACTGGGCGCAGGCGCTGCAGGTGGACGTGAAAACCATCCAGCGCCATTTCGCCAGCGAACTGGGCATGACCTTCGGGGAGTGGCGGCAGCAGGCACGGCTGCTGGCCGCCCTGGAGCGACTGGCGGTCGGCGACAAGGTCATCGATGTGGCGCTGGCGATGGGCTACGACAGCCCCAGCGCGTTCACCAGCATGTTCAAGCGGCAGCTGGGGCAGACGCCGGCGGCGTTTTTCCGTTGACCGCATACGACAACGCCGGGCATGGCCCGGCGCTATCGTTCATCGCTTCCGTCGAAAAACTCAGGACGTCATCCGGTCCCAGAAACCCTTCACGCCATCCATGAAGGTGGCCGACTTCGGCGAATGCTTGCGCGCTTCCTCACCGACGAAGGTGGCTTCGAACTGCTCCAGCAGCTTGCGCTGTTCGTTGGTGAGGTTGACCGGGGTCTCCACCACCACACGGCAGTACAGGTCGCCTTCGCTGCGGCTGCGCACCGAACGCACGCCCTTGCCACGCAGGCGGAACAGCTTGCCGGTCTGGGTCTCGGCCGGAATGCGGATCTCCGCTTCGCCGCCCAGGGTGGCCACGCGCACGGTGTCACCCAGTGCCGCCTGCGAGATGCGGATCGGCACTTCGCAGTGCAGGTCGTCGCCATCGCGCTGGAAGATCGCATGCTCGCGCACGCGCACTTCCACGTACAGGTCGCCCGGCGGCGTACCGGCCGGGCCGGCCTCGCCCTCGCCCTGCAGGCGGATGCGGTCGCCGGTATCGACGCCCGCCGGCACCTTCACCGACAGCACCTTGTCTTCCTCGACACGGCCATTGCCGTGGCAGGTCTTGCAGGGCTTGGCAATGATCTGGCCGCGGCCGCCGCAGTTGTGGCAGGCCTGCTGCATGGCGAAGATGCCGCGCTGGATGCGCACCTGGCCGCGGCCATGACACACATTGCAGGTCTCGACCTTGCCGTCTTCGGAGCCACTGCCATCGCAGTCGCCGCACTCGGCCAGGGTCGGGATCTCGATGCGGCGCTCGACGCCGCGCACGGCTTCTTCCAGGTCCAGCTCCATCACGTAGCCGATATCGGCGCCGCGACGCGCCTGGCGCGGACCACCGCCACCGCCGCCAAAGATGTTGCCGAAGATATCGCCGAAGATATCGTTCATGTCCGGGCCGCCCGGGCCGCCGCCGCCCATGCCGTGCTCGAACGCCGCGTGGCCATGGCTGTCGTACATGCGGCGCTTGTTGCCGTCGGACAGCACTTCGTAGGCTTCCTTGCACTCCTTGAAGGAGGCTTCGGCCGCCGCATCGCCCGGGTTGCGGTCCGGGTGGAACTTCATCGCGCAGCGACGGTAGGCCTTCTTCAGCTCTTCGTCGTTGGCGGTGCGGGCAACGCCCAGCACTTCGTAGTAATCGCGCTTGCTCATATCGTGAATCGGGTTCCGGAAAGTCGGGATTCGTCAAAGCGGAAGAGCGGAACCAGGTCCGCTCTTGCGTCGGGCGCCCCGACACGCCGGTGGGCGGTCAGGACCCTGATGCGACAACGGGACGCTGATGGCCTGCGTCCCGTGTCGGTCCGGATCAGGACTTCTTGTCGTCCTTGACTTCGGTGAACTCGGCGTCCACCACGTCATCCTGCGGCTTGCCCGCATTGCCGGCGTCGGCACCCGGGGCGGCACCGCCCTGGTCGGCCGAAGCGGCGGCAAACAGCGACTGGCCGGCTTCTTCCAGTGCCTTCGACTTGGCTTCGATCTGTGCCTTGTCGTCACCCTTCATCGCGGTTTCCAGGTCGGCCAGGGCCGCTTCCACCTTGCCGATGACATCGCCGCCAACCTTGCTGCCGTGCTCGGTGATGGCGCTGCGGGTGCCGTGGATCAGGGCGTCGGCCTGGTTGCGGGCCTGCACCAGTTCCTGGAACTTCTTGTCTTCTTCGCGGTTGGCTTCCGCGTCGGCAACCATGCGCGCGATCTCTTCCTCGGACAGGCCCGAACCGGCCTTGATCTCGACCTTCTGTTCCTTGTTGGTCTTCTTGTCCTTGGCCGACACGTGCAGGATGCCGTTGGCGTCAATGTCGAAGGACACTTCCACCTGCGGCAGGCCGCGCGGGGCCGGCTCGATGCCGGACAGGTCGAACTTGGCCAGCGACTTGTTGAAGCGGGCCTGTTCGCGCTCACCCTGCAGCACGTGCACGGTCACGGCCGACTGGTTGTCCTCGGCGGTGGAGAACACCTGCGAAGCCTTGGTCGGGATGGTGGTGTTCTTCTCGATGATCTTGGTGAACACGCCGCCCATGGTTTCGATACCCAGCGACAGCGGGGTCACGTCCAGCAGCAGCACATCCTTGACGTCGCCGCCCAGCACGCCGCCCTGGATCGCAGCACCCAGTGCCACGGCTTCGTCCGGGTTGACGTCCTTGCGCGGTTCCTTGCCGAAGAACTCGGTCACCGCCTGCTGCACCTTCGGCATGCGGGTCTGGCCACCGACCAGGATCACTTCGCTGATGTCGCTCGAACGCAGGCCGGCATCGTTCAGGGCGACGCGGCACGGCTCGATCGACTTCTTGATCAGGTCTTCCACCAGCGCTTCCAGCTTGGCGCGGGTCAGCTTGATGTTCAGGTGCTTCGGGCCCGAGGCGTCAGCGGTGACGTACGGCAGGTTCACTTCGGTCTGCTGGGCGCTGGACAGCTCGATCTTGGCGCGCTCGGCGGCGTCCTTCAGGCGCTGCAGGGCCAGCGGATCCTTGCGCAGGTCGATGCCCTGGTCCTTGTTGAACTCTTCAACCAGGTACTCGATGACGCGGTTGTCGAAGTCTTCGCCGCCCAGGAAGGTGTCGCCGTTGGTGGCCAGCACTTCGAACTGCTTCTCGCCGTCGACGTTGGCGATCTCGATCACCGAGACGTCGAAGGTGCCGCCGCCCAGGTCGTACACCACGATCTTGCGATCCTTGTTGTCACCCTTGTCCAGGCCATAGGCCAGCGCAGCCGCAGTCGGCTCGTTGATGATGCGCTTGACGTCCAGGCCCGCAATGCGGCCGGCGTCCTTGGTCGCCTGGCGCTGGCTGTCGTTGAAGTAGGCCGGCACGGTGATGACCGCTTCGGTCACCTTCTCACCGAGGAAGTCCTCGGCGGTCTTCTTCATCTTTTCCAGCACCTTGGCCGAGATTTCCTGCGGGGCCATCTTCTTGCCGTCGCTGGTCGACACCCAGGCGTCGCCATTGTCATGGGCCAGGATGCCGTACGGGACGTGGGCGATGTCCTTCTGCACTTCGGCGTCGGTGAACTTGCGGCCGATCAGGCGCTTCACCGCATAGAAGGTGTTCTTCGGGTTGGTCACGGCCTGGCGCTTGGCCGAGGCGCCGACCAGGACTTCGCCGTCCTTGGTGTAGGCGACGATCGACGGGGTGGTGCGATCGCCTTCCGAATTCTCGATGACGCGGGCCTTGCCGCCGTCCATGATCGCCACGCACGAGTTGGTGGTGCCGAGGTCGATACCAATGATCTTGCCCATGGGGGAGACTCCTGAGGATGCTTGTTGGGGTCAGTCCGGCCGCTCGGCCGGTGGATGAATACGATGTGGGGGAGGCTCGTGGAACATTCAAGCCACCTCCCGAACGCTGTGTTCAGCGCCTGGAAAACCTTGCCAGGCATGGCCTGGCACGACCGGGACCGGGCATGGCCCGGCCCGGCCGATCAATCGGCGGCCACCACCACCAGCGCCGGCCGCAGCAGGCGCTCGTTGAGCAGGTAGCCCTTCTGGAACACGGTCACCACGCTGCCCGGGGCGGCGCCCGGGGTCGGCACCTGGCTGATCGCCTGGTGGTGTTCCGGGTTGAACGGCTGGCCGATCGGGTCCAGCAGGACCAGGCCGTTGTCGGCAGCGACCTTCAGCAGCTGCTTGTAGGTCAGCTCCAGGCCTTCGCGCAGCGGATGCGGGTCGTCGCCGGCGGCCTTCAGGCCGGCATCCAGGCTGTCGAATACCGGCAGCAGCTCGCCAAGCAGCTTCTCGTTGGCGAACTTGCGGGCCTGCTCGATGTCACGGGCAACACGCTTGCGCTGGTTCTCGAGGTCGGCGCGCTCACGCAGCGCATCGGCCTTGATCTGCTCGACTTCGGCGCGCAGGCGCTCCACTTCGTCGTTGACGCCGGCGGCGGCGGCCGCATCGGCGGCAGTCTGCTGGGATTCGATATCTGGATGTTCGTGGTTCATGTCTGGGTCCCTGGCGGTCAATCTCCGCCTCCACCCACCCTAGTGTGGGCGGGATGCTGCGTTTCAAGCGTCGGATGTTCCGGGAGTGCGCCCGGCCGGTGAAAAGGCCGCGCCGAGCACATCGGCAGTGGCCTGGACCAGCGGAATCATGCGGTCGTAGGCCATCCGCTTGGGGCCGATCACGCCCAGCACGCCCAGTACCTGGCCATTGGCGGTGTACGGGGCGGTGACCAGCGAGACCCCCTGCAACGGCATCATCCCGGTCTCCTCGCCAATGAAGATGCGCACCCCCGGGGCCTGAATGGTCCGCTCCAGCAGCTGCAGGATCTCGCGCTTGCTGGAGAACAGCTCGAACAGCTCGCGCAGGCGCTCCAGGTCGGACAGGTCCTGCACCCCCATCAGGCGGGTCTGGCCGGCCACCAGCATGTCGTCGGCGGCCGGCTGCAGGGCCTGCTCGGCCAGTTCGATGCTGTGCGCCAGCAGCTGCTCCAGCTCGGAACGGGCATCGCGCAGCTCCAGCAGCAGGCGGGTGCGGATCTCGGCCATCGGCAGGCCGGCGAAATGCGCATTGAGGTAGTTGGCGACCTGTTCCAGCTGGCCCGGCGCGAACTCCTGGCGGGTCTCGATGACGCGGTTCTGCACCTCGTTGTCGGCAAACACCAGGATCGCCAGCACCCGGCGCCCGTCCAGCGCCACGAAATCGATCTGGCGGAAGGCGAACTGCTCGCGCCGCGGCGCACTGACCACGCCGACGAAGTGGCTCATCGCCGACAGCAGCTCCGAGGCGCTGCCGAGCAGGGCCTGGGTGCTGCCGCCGCTGGCCAGTTCCTGGCGCAACCGGGCCAGCTCGCCCTCGCCCGGCGGCTGCATCTGCAACAGGCTGTCGACGAACACCCGGTAACCATGCGCGGTCGGGATGCGCCCGGCCGAGGTGTGCGGCGAGGCCAGCAGCCCCAGGTCTTCCAGGTCGCCGAGGATGTTGCGGATGGTGGCCGGGCTGACCTCCAGGCCAGCCACACGCGCCAGCGTCTGCGAGCCGACCGGCTCGCCGTCCTGGATGTAACGCGCGATCAGCGTGCGCAGCAGATGGCGCGCACGCGGGGCAAGCTGGTCGGGAGAACCGTGCATGGAATCAACCTGTGAGACACGGACACTAGATAATGGCGGCGCATCACCTTGGCAAGTCATTGGACCTCCCTCGCCCGCGTGCTAGCGTTGCGCGGCTGCTGATACCCCCTTACCCATGCTCAGACATCTTTCGATCAAGGATTTTGCCGTCGTCCGCGCCACCGAACTGGAGTTCGGGCCAGGCATGACCGTGGTTTCAGGCGAGACCGGCGCCGGCAAGTCGCTGATGGTCGACGCGCTGGGCTTCCTGTCCGGCCTGCGCGCCGACAGTGGCGTGGTCCGCCACGGCGCTGCGCGCGCCGAACTTTCCGCCGAGTTCGCGCTGGACCAGCTGCAGGCCGCGCGCCAATGGCTGGCCGACAACGAGCTGGACGACGAGGAACAATGCCAGCTGCGCCGTGTGATCCGTGCCGATGGCGGTTCGCGGGCGTGGATCAATGGCCGTCCGGTGACCCTGGCCCAGCTGGGCGACCTGGCCTCGCTGCTGGTGGAGATCCACGGCCAGCACGAACAGCAGGCCCTGCTGACGCGCCCGTCGCAGCTGGCCCTGCTGGATGCCTATGCCGGCAACGAGAACGAGCGCCGCCAGGTGCGCCGCGCCGCCGCGGCCTGGCAGGCTCTGGTCGATGAATCGCTGGCGCTGTCGCAACAGGGCGACGTCAGTGACCGGATCGGCTTCCTGGAGCACCAGCTGCGCGAACTGGACCGCGAAGATCTGGAACCGGAGTCGATCGTCGCACTCGGTGCCAGCCACCGCCGCCAGGCCCACGCCAGCGCCCTGCTGAGCGCCTGCCAGGCGGCCAGCAACCAGCTCAATGGCGACGACGGCAGTTCCGCGCTGGACCTGCTGCAGCAGGTGCGCCACGAGCTGTCGCGCCTGATCGAACACGACCCACGCCTGGGCGAGGTGGACGGCCTGATCGAGAACGCCTCGATCCAGCTGCACGAAGCCCTGTCGCTGCTGGACCGCGTGCATGACGACCTCGACGCCGACCCGGAGCAGTTCGAGGAGAACGAGCGTCGTCTCGGCCGCCTGCACGACCTGGCCCGCAAGCACCGCGTGCCGATGGACGAGCTGGGCGCGCAGCGCGAGCGCATGCATGCCGAAGTCGAACAGCTGCGCGGCGCCGACGAACGCCTGCAGCGCCTGGCCGGCGAAATCGACAAGGCCGCTGCGGCCTGGCGCGTACAGGCCGAGGTGCTGACCGCCAGCCGTCGCAGCGCCGCTGCCGAACTGTCGGCCACCACCACCGGCATCATCGCCGAGCTCGGCATGGGCGGCGGCCAGTTCCTGATCGAGCTGGAGCCACAGGACACTGGCAAGCCCGATCCGCAGGGTGCGGAGCGCGTGGAGTTCCTGGTCGCCGCCAACGCCGGCCAGCCACCGCGCGCCCTGCGCAAGGTGGCCTCGGGCGGTGAACTGTCGCGCATTTCGCTGGCCATCGAAGTGGCCGCGCTGGACCTGGATGCGGTGCCGACCATGGTGTTCGACGAAGTCGACTCCGGCATCGGTGGCGCGGTGGCGGACATCGTCGGCCAGAAGCTGCGCGCCCTTGGCGAGAAGCGCCAGGTGCTGTGCGTGACCCACCTGCCGCAGGTCGCCTCCAAGGGCCACGCCCATTACCGGGTCAGCAAGGCCCCGGTGGAAGGCATGACCCAGAGCGCAGTGGAAAAGCTGGACAGCAAGGCGCGCGAGGAAGAACTGGCGCGCATGCTCGGCGGCGTGGAAGTGAGCAAGGAAGCGCGCGCCGCCGCACGCAAGCTGCTGCAGGTCTGAGGCCTGTTCGCGGTTATCCACGCATGGCGTGGATCTACAACGCGCGAGGTAGTGCCGGGGGGGGGGGGGGCGCCGCCCACCAGTGGGACGCGGACCAGGGGGGGGCGGGCCGCGGGGCGGCCCCCGCCCCCGCCCCCCCCCCCCCCCCCCCCCGCCCCCGCCGGGCCCCCCCCCCCCCCCCCCCCACTACCCCTGTGGCCGCGCCAGATCCACCGTTTCCACCAGAAAATCAAGGAACGCGCGCACCCGCAGCGACAGGTAGCCGCCCTGCCCCAGGAACACCGCGTGCACCTCTTCCAGGTCACCGGGGTTGGCCTCCTCCAGCACCGGCAGCAGGCGTCCGGCGGCGATGTCCTCCTGCACCTGGTAGGTCGCCAGCCGCGCCATGCCCAACCCGCCCAGCACCAGCTGCCGCAGCGCGTTGCCATTGCTGGCACGGGCATTGCCACTGGGCAGCAGCATGCGTTCGCGACCGTCCTGCAACAGCGGCCAGCCCTGCATCGCGCGCGCATGGCCGATATCCAGCCGGTTGTGCGACTGCAGCTCCTCGGCGTTGCGTGGCAGCCCGTGCCGCTGCGCATAGGCCGGCGCGGCCACGATCATCATCCGCGTCGCGCCCAGCCGTCGCGCCACCAGACTGGAGCTCTTCAGCGGGCCGGCCCGCACCGCCACGTCGGTGCGCTGCTCAAGCAGGTCGATCACCTCGTCGTTGAGGGTCAGGTCCACGCCCACCTGCGGGTTGCGTTCGAGGAACGCCGGCAGCAGCGGCAACAGGAAATGCTGGCCGAATGGCACGTTGGAATTGACCCGCAGGCGTCCGCGCGGCTCAGCATGGGCGCTGGCGCAGCGCTCGGCCTCCTCCAGGTCGGCCAGCACGCGCAGGCCGCGCTCGTAGAACGCGCAGCCTTCCGGGGTCAGCTGCAGCTGGCGGGTGGAGCGCTGCAGCAGGCGCGTACCCAGCCGTTGCTCCAGCCGGGCCACCAGCTTGCTGACTGCCGACGGCGTCATGTCCAGGGTACGGGCCGCGGCGGAGAAGCCACCGGTCTCGATCACCCGCACGAACACTTCCAGTTCGCCGGATCGGTTGATGTCGGGTCGCGCCATGGCGATGAATCCAGTTCACAGATGATTATCCATGCGCAGTCTAGTTCACAGATCGACGGAGAATCACCATGGCCCTCCCTCCTCCCGGGATTGCCCGATGAACCGCCTCAGCCAGCTCACCGCGACCGCCTTGATCACCCTCTCCAGCGCAGCCAGTGCCGCCCCGGCCCCGCACTGGGTCGCCAGCTGGCAGGCCAGTCCGCAACCGGTCTGGGGCGCCGATTTCCTGTTCCCGACCCTGGTTCCGGCCACGCTGCAGGACCAGACCTTCCGCCAGACCGCGCGCATCAGCCTGGGCGGGCCCCGGCTGCGGGTGCGGCTGAGCAATGCCTACGGCACCCAGCCGCTGCGGATCGGGGCGGCCAGCGTGGCCGCACACGCGGGTGCCGCCCCGCAGCCGCTCAGTTTCGACGGCCAGCCCGGCGTATCGATCGAGCCCGGTCAGGAACGGCTGAGCGATCCACTAGCGGTGGCCACGGATGACCGCCAGGCGTTGCAGATCAGTGTCTTCGTGCCCGGGCCGACGCCCGTGCAGACGTTCCACTGGGAGGGTCGGCAGACCAGTTGGATTGCGCCCGGCGACCAGAGCCAGACCCAGGCTCTGAGCGGGGCCAGCAGCACCACTGCCCGCCTGTTCCTGGCCGGCATCGAGGTCGAGGCCGCCGCCAGCACGTGCAGCGTGGTGGTGATCGGCGACTCGATTACCGACGGCGCCACCGCCAGCCTCGACCAGGACCAGCGCTGGACCGACCATCTGGCGGCGCGCCTGGCATCGCGGGGCGTTGCCGTGGTCAACGCCGGTATTTCCGGGGGGCGGCTGCTGCGCGATGGCATGGGCGAATCCGCCTTGGCCCGCTTCCGGCGTGACGTGCTGGATCAACCAGGCGTGGTCAGCGTAGTCGTGCTGATCGGCATCAATGACATCAGCTGGCCCGGCACCGCCTTCGCCCGGAACCAGGCCCGGCCCACGCTGGCCGAACTGCAGGCGGGGTATCGCACCCTGGCCGAGCAGGCCCATCGGCGGGGTCTACGCATCCTCGGCGCCACCCTGACGCCGTTCGCCGGCGCCCTGCCCGGCACGCCGCTGGACGACTACTACCACCCGGACAAGGAGGCCCTGCGCCAGCAGCTCAATGCTTGGCTGCGCACGGGCAGCCCGTTTGACGCGGTGATCGACCTGGATGCGGCGCTGCGCGACCCGGCCGATCCGTCACGGATGGCCGCCGCCTACGACTCCGGCGATCACCTGCACCCGGGCGATGCGGGCAACCGGGCCATGGCCGAGGCGGTGGATCTGGAGGTGTTGATGGGGCCCCTCACACATGGCGTGGATCTGCCGTAAGCAACGAAAAACCCCGGGCAGGCCCGGGGTTTCGTCGCATCCAGCTGGCTGGAACGGCTTACTTGCGCTTCTTGCGCACGTACAGCACCAGCGAGTGCTCTTCCAGCTCATAGCCGTGGTCTGCGGCGATCTTGCGCTGCAGCTCCTCGATCTCGTGGCTTTCGAACTCGATGATCTTGCCGCTGTCCACGTCGACCATATGGTCGTGGTGGCCGCCACGGTCCAGCTCGTAGACGGCCTGGCCGCCTTCGAAATTGTGCTTGAGCACGAGGCCGGCGGCCTCGAACTGGGTCAGCACCCGGTAGACCGTCGCCAGGCCGATCTCGTCGCCATGCTCGAGCAGCTGGCGGTAGATGTCTTCGGCGGTCATGTGGTGCTGGGCATTGCGCTGTTCAAGCAGCGCCAGGATCCGCATCCGTGGATGGGTCACCTTCAGGCCGACTTTTCGCAGGTCGTGGGTTTCCATAGGTCTCCGTTCATTGGCGATTTAGCGCCAGCTGCCTCGGATTGGGTCGCGGTGGCACGCCGGGAGTGTATCATCGGTTTGATTTCCCCAACCGCCAGTCCCGATGCGCAATCTCCTGTTGGTCGCCGCCGTCGCCCTGTCCACCACCGGGTGCGGCATCATCTACAAGCAACCCATCTATCAGGGCAACCTGATCCGGGAAGATGCCGTGGCCAAGCTGCAGGTCGGGCAGAGCAAGCAGCAGGTCACCGCGCTGCTGGGCACCCCGTCCATTCCGGACCCGTTCCACGCCCAGCGCTGGGACTACACCTCCAGCCAGCGCGTGAACCGCCTGGGCCGTACCGAGGTGAAGAACTTCACCGTGTTCTTCGACAATGACAACGTGACCCGCTGGGAAGGCGATTACTTCCCGGGTAACGACAAGGCCCTGGCCCAGCAGACCGTGCGCCAGTTCGGCCGCAATCTGCCGAAGGACAAGAAGAAGAAGGGTCGCTGACGCCCCCTGCCCGTCCTCGCGGACGGGCGACAGGAATCAACCGCCGAGCGCGCGACGCCGGCGGTTGTCCTTGGGGTCGGCCAGCAGCGGGCGTAGCAGCTCGATGCGGTCGCCATCCAGCAGCACCTGCTGCGGGCGCGCCAGTACGCCGTGCACGGCCACGGCCGGGCATCCAGCACTGCCTTCCAGCGCGGCAGCGACAATGGCTTCAGCCACGGTGGCGCCCTCGTCCAGCTGCAGCCGGCGCGAAAGCACCCGCTGCGGCCAGGCCAGCACCACCTCGACCTCGATCATCGCTCAGGCCTCGTCGGCAACGCGGATGAAGTCGTTGACCATGCGGTCGGCCAGGCTCTGGAAGCCCAATGCCAGCGCCGGACCGAGCAGGCGCGAACTGGGCTCGAAGTCCAGGGTCAGGGTGACCTTGCAGGCATCTTCGGCCAGCGCATGGAACTCCCAGCGGCCGTGCAGCTGCTTGAACGGGCCATCGCGCAGCTGCATATCGATACTGTGCGGGCGCTGCAGTGTGTTTTCAGTCTGGAACCAGGTGCTGAACGAGCCCAGGCCCAGGTCCAGGCGCGCTACCAGCCGGTCCTCGCCCTGCTCCAGGATCTGGGCAGCCGAACACCAGCGGAAACGGCGCGGATAGGCCTGGACATCATTGACCAGGTCGAACATGCGCGCGGCCGAATGTTCGACCAGGGCGCTGCGGCGGATAGTAGGCATGAATACAGGACGTTTCGGCAATCGACCGGGCGGGCCCGAATCGGAGACAATACGGAAATGAGCAAGAACAGCGGCAAGGATAAAGCAAAGAGCGCGACGGCCAACAAAACCATCGCGTTGAACAAGCGTGCCCGCCACGAGTACCACATCGAAGACCGCTTCGAAGCCGGCCTGGCCCTGCAGGGCTGGGAGGTGAAATCGATCCGTGCTGGCCGCGGCAACATCGTCGACGCCTACGCCTACGTGAAGGATGGTGAGATCTTCCTGATCGGCGCGCAGATCACTCCGTTGATCCAGGCCTCGACCCATGTCGTGGCCAACGACCGGCGCGATCGCAAGCTGCTGCTGCACCGGAGCGAGATCGACAAGCTGGTCGGCAAGGTCGAGCGCGATGGCTACACGATCGTGCCCACCGCGATGTACTGGAGCAAGAACAAGATCAAGCTCGAAGTCGCGCTGGCCAAGGGCAAGCAGACCCACGACAAGCGCGATGCCGCCAAGGACCGCGACTGGGCGATCGAGAAGCAGCGCGTGATGCGTCGCGGCAACCGCGACGCGTAAGGCCGTTGCACATGACCATGTAGAGCCGAGCCATGCTCGGCTGCCTTGGCTTTCTGTAGAGCCGAGCCATGCTCGGCTTCGGTAAGAAAAGCAGTCGAGGCCGTTGCACATGATCATGTAGAGCCGAGCCATGCTCGGCTGCCTTGGCTTTCTGTAGAGCCGAGCCATGCTCGGCTTCGGTAAGAAAAGCAGTCGAGCATGGCTCGACTCTACAAAAGGCAGGTCACCCCGCCAGCATGCCCTGCCTGCGCATCCGCGGCGACAGCGCCGCGTGCATCACCGCCAGGTGCATCACTACCGCCAGCTCCGGTGCGTAACGGTCATCACCCAAGCGCCACTGTTGGGCCAGGTTCGCGGCATCAGCCGGCAGCAACGCCAGCAACTGGGCGTCATCCAGTGCATCGGCCGCGCCCTGCAGCTGGCGCGCCATCTGTCGCGACTGCCAGACATGCACACCGATGCTGAGGCTGGCCAGCGACATCAGGACCACGGCCAGCCCGTGCTCGAACCACTGCGACAGCACTTCCGGCCCCCACAGCAGGGCGGCCAGCACTGCCAGGCCCGGCAGGCGCCACCCCAGCCAATGGATGCGGCCGCGCTGCGACCAGTGCACCACCACCGCGCTGGCGACCAGTGCCGCAGCTGCCGTGGCCGGCAACTCCGTCACCCAGGTGGCCGCCAGCAGCACCGCCAGCACCGCCCAGACCCAGCCCGGCGGCAACGCACGCCGCTGGTAGTCGGCACCGACCGGCCCGATCAGCTGCCGCAGGCTGCGTTGTTGGCTTGCATCGGTCACCCATGGTCTCCGTGTCTGTCCTGGCTCGGATGGTCATCGCCAGTGTGTCGCAAATTCGTGTCCACGAAGTTAGCAATCCGCTATGACAGACGCTCTACAACAAGTTGCGGATTGACAGGACGCGCGGCTCGCCCGCAGCGCTCACCCCACCGACAGATCCTTGCTGAGGAACACCCTGCATGTGCCGGCCGGATCGCATGGCACCCGGCCGAACACGACCCATCCATGCTTCACATAGAAGTCGGGCGCCTGGAAGCTGAGGGTGTACAGCACGCCGGAACGGCAACCGCGACGCCGCGCTTCATCCTCTGCGGCCTTCAGCACACGCGACCCCAGCCCGTTGCCGCGATGGGCCGCTGGCAGATGGAACAGATCCACGAACCACATGCCCAGTGAGGTTCGCCCGGTAAGGCCCCCTACCACCTTGCCGCTGGCCGGATCGGTAACCAGTACCGCCAGCGCGCGTCGATCGGCATACCCTGCAGCCTCCAGATTGAATTGGTCCAAGCCAGTGCCAATCACCTCCAGCGCTTCGTCGCTGGGTTCATCTGTTACTGCAACGTCTAGCGTCATGGCGTCCTTCCACTGGCTCAACTTCAGGAATCTGGATGCTATCAAGCCTGATCGCACCTACGCCGGCCCGCTTCAGCGTTTGGCGCTATTGCGGCCCGTCTTGAGCACAGACCGATACCACTGCCTTCAACAACAGATCGGCCTGCAGCCCTGATGCAGGACCTGTTGCCGGAAACGCTGCCGCGAGGGCCTTCGCCGCCTGATCTGCGTGTGGCTGGATGTACCAGGACGATTCAGCCGACAGCATGCCACCGCGCACCTCTTGCCCGATCCGATACTGTCCCCAGTTGCCGGGGCTGACGGAAATGGCCATGAGGCCCCCCGTGGAGTGGTACCGGAAATTCGAGCACGGCGTCCCAAGGGATCGCAACGTGCCAATCAGCTGGGAGACGGACGCTCACCCGCGTGACTGTTCAGGAAGATTGCCGTAAGATCCGTCTCGTTGGGCAGGGTCAGTGTCAGCTTTTATGACGGCATTGGCCCCAAAGCCTTGCAATGCTTGAAGAAACCGGGGGTGCATTGGTTTCGACGGGGGTTGTGAAGTCGCCTGGCGCATGCCGAGGGGGTAGCTTTCCTCGTAAATCCAGCTGCAAAACTCTAGTTGCCAACGACGACAACTACGCTCCGGTCGCTCTCGCAGCCTAAAAACTGCGGTGCGTGACCTTCTGCCGACTTAGGCGGAGCCTCGAAACTGCTTGTGTCCATGCTCGCAGCGTAGAGTCATTATCATGGAATCGCGCTGGGCGGCTGCCTGTCAGTCCGGCACTAGAACACAACAGGCTGGTTCCCGGGTGCGCTTTGCACACCGTGCTGCTCGGGGATGAGATTCAACGGTGAGCTAAGCATGTAGTGCTGGGGATGGAGTGCCTTCGGACGGCGGTTCAATTCCGCCCACCTCCACCAACGAACGGTTCGTCAAGGACCGGAGAAGCCCGGAAACCCCCGCGTCACAAGGGTTTCCGGGCTTTTTTATTGTCCGCAGCAGACTGGGGCAATCCGTTTCAATCCATGAGACGGTGGGGGTATCCGACCGCACCCACTGAAGCGATACCCCCGATGCCTCTGACCGACGCAGCCATCAGGCGCGCCAAGCCCAGCGACAAGCCGCAGAAGATCACCGACGGCGGCGGCCAGTACCTCTACCTCACCCCGACCGGCGCGCGCAGCTGGCGCTGGAAGTACCGCATCGCCGGCAAGGAGAAGCTGCTGTCGATCGGCCTGTACCCGGATGTCTCCTTGGCTCGAGCTCGCGAGGCCCGCGACGAAGCTCGCCGGCTGCTGGCCAGAGGCGTCGACCCGGGCGCGCAGAAGAAGGCTGCTGCCCTCGCCCAGTCCGTCCTTGGCTCGGACAGCTTCGAGACCATCGCCAACGAGTGGCTGGTCGCGCGCCCCTGGGTGCCCAGCTATGCGGAGAAGGTCGAAGCCTGGATGACGAACGATGTATTCCCCTGGATCGGGTCACGCTCTGTAGCCGACCTCACCGCGCCGGACTTCCTCCGGGTGGCACGACGCATCGAGGACCGCGGCGCGATCGAGTCCGCGCACAGAATCATGCAGAACTGCGGCCAGATCATGCGGTACGCCGTGGCCACAGGCCGTGCCGAGCGCAATCCGGTCGCCGATCTGAAGGGTGCCTTGGCACCGCCGAAGGAGGCCCACCATGCGGCGATTACCGACCCCGTGCAGTTGGGAGGCCTGTTGCGCTCCATCGAGGCATACAGCGGCTCTGCCATCACCCGCTCGGCGCTGCGGCTGGCACCGCTGGTGTTCCTGCGTCCTGGCGAACTGCGGCATGCGGAATGGGAGGAATTCGACCTCGACGCGGCCGTGTGGACCATCCCCGCCAGCAAGATGAAGATGCGTGCTGCACACCTGGTGCCGCTGTCCAAGCAGGCGCTGCAGATCTTGGAGGACATCAAGCCGGTCACCAGGCGGCACAAGTGGGTGTTCTCTGGCGCCCGCGACCCCAAACGCCCGATGTCGGAGAACGCCGTGACCGCAGCGCTGCGCAACATGGGTTACGACCGCACGATGATGACCGGCCACGGCTTCCGCGCGACCGCTCGCACCATTCTGGACGAGGTCCTGCACTTCCGCCCGGACATCATCGAGCACCAGCCTGCGCACGCGGTGAAGGATCCAAACGGCCGGGCCTACAACCGCACATCGCACCTGCAGGAGCGCGTGCGGATGATGCAGGTCTGGGCGGATTACCTCGATGGCCTGCGCGATGGCAACGTGGTGAAGCTGCGGGCCGGATGACACCTACACACCCCGCCGCATCTGCTCCAGCCCTGCCCTCACCCACGCCTTGCGGGCGTGCTTCGGGCGGGGCTTGTTCACCGGCAGCGCCCGACTTGGCATATGCACTTCGCGATGAGCGAAGGCGGGCCAGAAGCCGGGAAACACGCTGGACAAGAGACGATGTCTGCGGCCAGCCGGATTCGGCTTGGCGCGATCCGCTAAAGTTGTCCCGTACTCGCCTGCATGAATACCTATGTACATAGCTGATACGGTTCATTTTCATGACGACTCCGAGCGTGACTATTACGCCGTATTGGGTCGCTATATCAGCGCGTGGGGCAGGTTCGAGAATGGGATCTATGACCTGCTGGCAGCTGCGGGAGGCCCATATCGAGAGATGCTCAAGAAGTTGGGCGAGCATTCTCTGCCCCCGGAGTTCAAGCCGGGATTTATGCCATTCAGCACTAAGATCAAGAACTTGAAAAAGTGCATAGAGGCTTGCCCTGCCCTTTGGCATCCACGGGACCGTGTGGCGGACCTATTGGAGTGGGCGGAGAATGAGGCAGCCGCTCGCCATCACCTCATCCATGGCGTCGATCAGATCTTTCTGAAGCGGTCGCCGTTCGCAACCTACATGTACAAGGGTGAGAATTCAGACCCGCTGTCCAGCAACGTTGCGCATGGGATGGACTTCACCATTGAGTCCCTGGCCGAGAGATACGACCGGGTAGGCGATGCCTGCATGAACCTCGCCGCACTCTATCTGGAGATTGCAGAGGCGATTGCCCAGCTAGGGAAAGAAATCAACCCACCCAGTGCGCCATCACAACACAACCAAACGGCGGCTTAGAAGGCTGGCGCACTGTGCATTGCAGTCAACAACTTAGATTGAGTGCAATTCAGGAGGCCTGAGTACAGGCCCCTAGTCCCGCAATGGGCAGACACCGTGTATTCGGGAACCTTTTCCGCTCACCAACCACGTAGCTCCCGGAGCCCTGCCCTCACCCACGCCTTGCGTGCGTCCCTCGGACGGGGCTTCGTCTCTACCGGCGGCTTGCGCAGCTCCAGCGCTTCCTTGATCCGCTCGACCTCCTTCGCTCCGGCCTCGGCCAGGCGCCGAGCCTGTTGCTGCTGCTCGCGGATTGGCGGCAGTCCGGGCAGTGGCGGGGGTGGCTGGATCGGGGTGCTGTCTGTCAGCCGGGCGACCGCCTGACGCAGCGGCATGTCGGGGTACAGCCTGGCCGCGCACCAGCGCTCGGCGTAGCGCTTGCCTTGGGCGATGCTGGCGGCCGGAACTTCCTTGATCTGCCACATCTTCCGGGCATCCAGACGCACGCGCACAGCGCCATCCTTGCCGCGTCTGATGTTGGCGATCTGTCGACCGCCCCACCACAGCACCCAGCTCTCCCCCATCTGGACCCAGCCAGACGGAACGGGAGCGGTGCGGAAGCCTTGGTAGCCGTGCGAGGGAAGCATAGCCGGAAGGATACTGCCGGCTGTCTCAACCGCTGCGACTTGCTCAACGGTCAGTCTTAACCGCTCAGCCTTGCATACCTCCGCTGCAGTACGGTTCCAAGAGCACTTGCAAGAGGTGGCCCGGCAAAACGCCGGGCCACCAAGCAGAGATCAGCAACTGGATGTCGAATGCAGGCTCTAGTAGGCAGTGCAGGTAATAATTACATTTACACCAGCACCTGAGTTGTCCGCACTTTCAGTGCAGTACATTTTCTGACTACTAGTCGGACCGGTAACGGTTGCCCCTAACGAGCTGACCCACTGTACGAACTTAAATCGATCAGCTGGATTATTGGTGAAGTCATAGTACGTCGTCTGGCCAATCCCGCCGGCCACCTTACCAGGAGTCTCTGGCACGAAATTTCCGGCAGCATCGCGCACGGTATTGGGTTCGTGAGACAGCCTTTCGGTCGTCGGATCCATGATGGCGATGACCCTCGATCCATCCGGAAGGATCAGCGTTACTGAGACCACCTTGGGGGGCAAGCTCAACAGATGCTGATCGATCAGGCCACGCACTGCTTGGGTTACAAGATTGAGAAACGCAGACTTGGTGTGGGCTTGCGCCATCACCACTTCTCTCATCTGCGGATATTGCACGAACTCGTATGCGTTATTCGGAACTCCTGGGCCGGGTTCGATTACTATCTGCGAGCCCCAGACCTGTTGTGCCTTGAACGCATAATCCGTAAATGCCGACTCGGGAACATCCGGGAACACCTTTACAACGCTCTGGCACCCAACGCCGCCACCCGGAGGACAGGTATCACCTGGAGGTCCATCTTCCTTGGACGTTACAAACTTGGCGATGACTCCATTCTGACGATTGACATAGTACTTGTACCCCCAGAAAGGTGCCTCCTCGGCATTGGTATCAAGCCATGCCGTATTCTTCATCTGATCCAGACTGCAGCCGTCACAGGATTTCAAGGTATCTTGCGCATTTGCCGCCGCATGAAAACCTAAACCTGAAATCATCAGGACGCCAGAAACAACGAAACGCACTAGGACTCTTCCAAAGACCATGATGCTCTCCTTTGTCACCCCCAACCATGGAGGCCTCGGGGAATCTAGCAGAACTAGTACGACAGTGAACCGTCCATCCCCCACGCCCCCACGGCTACTGTGTCCCGCAACTCCATAGGGTGCAGTGCCTGTCCAAGCTATAAGCTCCCAAGGTCTTTCACCACCGCTTGCCCCTGCTGAAGGAACCCGATCAGCAGACGCCCGCCGGCGACCTGCCGGCCCATTTGCTCGTTGAGGTAGTTCGCTTGGAGCCGCCCGGCAGCCATCAGGTCGACCTGCAGCATGCTCGGCGCCACGCCTTTGAGTGGATCGCCTGGTGACGCGAACTGGCCGCCGATCGGCTGCACTGACGTAGCCTGCCGGCTGTCGCTCTTGGCGTAGGCCGTGGCCATCATTCTGCCGTTTCTGGGCGACCAACCGCCCAGGACAATCTCGGTCCCCAGCTGTTCGATAGGCAGGTCAGCCTCTGCGGCCGCCTTCTCATAGTTCAACGACAGTTGGTCCATTACAGGCCCCATCTCAGCAGAAAGCTGCTCGATGGAGAAGTCGGCCCGGAAGCTCGCCTGCAGAGCCAGCTCGTAGATCTTCAGGAAGAACTGGGCTCCACCTCTGGTGGCCAGTAGCACGTTGTGCTGCGGTATCAGGAGCACCTTGGCACCGGCAGAGTGGGCGCCAGTCAGGGCATCCTCCGCAAGCGTATCCACTGCAACGACAAGCTGGTCACGGCTGATCAGTACGTTGAGGATGCTCCTAGGGCACGTCCATTGGCCAGCCGTGACTATGGCCGGAGCCCTAACCCACTGTCCACTGCAGTTGAGCCGGCGCGGCGCTGCTCACGCGCCCCCCGGGTTGAGCTGCCTGCGGCCCCGGATCCGGCAAGGTCAGAATGCCCTCAACGCGCGACCGGCACCATCGGGCAACCTCTCCCTGTCGGGTCGGGCTGTCCCTACATGCCTCCCGAGGCCACGACCGGTCGGGCCACTCTCCGGACATCTGCGGTGCCGCTGCGGCGCTGCCTTGCCGCTCCAGGCGGAGTGACAGGCTCTGGCAGCAACCATGTTTCCTCATCAAAAAATGAACCCTTGATTAACATCACATAGATGCGCGCTGGGGGGAGCGCCTTCCGAGTCCGTTCTTCTTCAACTAAGAAATCGCAATCGCTCATCCAACGAATGGCTGCGTCAAGAGGTGATCCGCTTCGATACCTTCGAGTTGGGAGCAGCAGCATGAAGCTAGCGCGACAGATCCTGCTTATCGTCAGTAAAAAGAAAACTGATTTCACTGAAAATACCAAAAATTTCACAAAGAAAACATCTAAATGAAGAGATCGGGAAAATTACTTTCCATTTCATTAGTCGCTTTGACCGCGTCCATTTCCGCTGCGATCTATTTTTTCATACTTCACTCAACGAGTGATGCGGGCACCGTAGATAACCCTATAAAGACCACTCCGGCATCGATTGATGCCGACTATCACGATGTCAAAAGTCAAGCGCAACTCAAAGGTTACGAGGATCGCAAAAATAGAGTTTATCTGGAGGGCAATGCATTTCTCTTGAAGATGGACATTCCGGAGATGGAGGACGAGGCGACAGCTTATGTAGATGACCGATTGGCGCGATCTAAGCGAGGAGATGGGCAGGCTAGCTACGAAATTTTTACGCGAATTTCGAGTTGTCGTCGGGCACTGGATCCTGGCGATAGCGAGGAGTACAAGGCGTATGCATCGGTAGGGCTGGGGGGGCAGTTTTCTGAGAGAGTCGAGAGGGAAATTGAGTTGTGCAAAGGGCTTAACTCTCGAGATGACATTACCTCTGAGAACTGGCTTGCTCTCGCTGCGGAGCAGGGCTCAATCGAAGCGCGTTTGATGTATGCACGCAACCCCCGTGAGGTGGTAGGGGATCTATCAAACGCACTAAAAAATCCCGAGGAAATTATTAACTACCGCACCAATGCGGTTAGATATCTTCAGGAATCTGTTTCGACTGGAAGCGTAGACTCCATGGAGGCACTGGCAAACATATACGATCGTGGAATTCTTGCGGAAAAATCACCCGAGCAGAGTCTTGCGTATTGGCTGGCCTACGATAGATTGAATCGAAACGAGCTATCGACAACGGCAATTAATAGAATTTCTGTAGACCTTTCGCCAGATCAGTCGCAGGCCGCCAGGGAGATGGCGGGTAAAATCTTAAATTCATGCTGCAAATAATATTTTAATTCTATCAACAGGGGTGCAATTCATGAATTTTGTTCGGAGCAAAAAATTTCTTGTCGTCCTGATTGCTTTGATAGGACTTTCCGCAATTCCGTTGCTGTACTCCCTCACTATACTTGGTCCTTCAATTGCGGTTTTCGGTCCGGTCAATTGTGATGCTTGCAAGGGTCAGAGGCCTGAGCCAGACGTTGCTACTAAAGCGTTTCTGCTGAAGTACATGCAGATCACCAATCGCGAGCGTAAAGGCACACATCTGGAGCCGATACAGACAGGAGCGAAGGTCATCGTATGCAACGGTTCGCATTGCACGACGTATCAAATGACCGACAGTAACGACTGGAATGGCACGACCCAAGAGGCCATTACTCAATCCCCGCGCTCCGGTGTCGGCTCTGGGAGCGGTCAAGGCAGCGGTCAAGGAGTGGGCAGAGGTGGCGGCGCAGACGTAGGCGGCGGCAGCTACGGCGGCGGTGGAAGAACCGGCACCGTAACGGTCGGACCAGGCGGACCGATTCCGAAGCTGCCTAAGGGATCACAAGAGATTTAACGACATGGAGCCATGAGGCGGCCTTCCTAGGCCGCCTCGCTCATTCGGTGTGTGGCTGCAGGCTGGCCAGATCGATGAGTGGATGGCTGCTGGCCAGCGAGACGCCGGCGATGGAGGCCTATCGGGTCAGCCGCGCGGTGAATACGCCGCGGAACAACCGCGAGGATCTCTTGGAGGCAGTCGCCCAGCGACTGCCTCCTTTCTGACGGTGCTGTAGATCAGCGATAAATCAGAGCCAGATGTAGCCCATGATCCCTTCATTCACTGGATACTTCACGCCTTCGCAGTTGGGGTCCAGCGTATCGAAGTGGTCTGCCCAGTTGTTCGGCTTCAGACCACCTCGCATGCAACGGTACAACGGCACGGTGCCCGGGAGCTGCGTCGAGGCGATGTAGCCCGTAATTGGCATCATGTTCGTGGTCTTCATATGGCCTTCGCAGTTCGGGTCCATCGAAGAGAAGCTATCCATCCAGTTATTATTGAGGCAGGCATACATCGTCACGCTGCCTTCGAATGGATAGTAGGAAATGAAGCCCAAAGTGCCTTCCTTCTTACCCGGGTGCTTCATTCCACCCGGAGTGTTCAGCGGCCGGGCACTGAAAGTGTCCTCCCTCCACCGCCATCTTTCGAGCTCGACCAACTGGACGCCGGCGGGCAAATCAGCTGCATGGGCATTCGCCTCTGCAAGGATCTTCGGAGACGCCCCCAAGTAGTCAATTTCCTGCGCGGACGCATTCAACGCCAGCGATCCAGCCAAAACGGCTACCACAGCAATCAACTTCTTCACATCTACTCCTTAGAGAATGGACGTACAGATTTCCAGCGGGCGTCTTGCCCGCACGTCGATTCTAGAGCAGGGAAATTTGTGCCACCGAGACATGTATCGTATTTGGCGTGCAACACGGTCAAGTTCGAATGGTCACTCGCCAATGCCTCCTGGCGCCCTAGCCGAACCCCAGCGGCACCTCGGTCAGGTCCACGATGAAAATCGTGGCGTTCTGCGGCCCCATCGTTACGCCGCCCACCGGGAAGGTGTTGGTGATCAGGGTCTGTTGAGTCACCTGCAACCGCGAAAGGAAGATCCGGTTGTCGCTGGTCATGTGGAAATAGTTGGCGTTCATGGTGCACCGATCCTGCGATTGCGCGAAGTAGTAGAAGCGCGGCGACGGAATGGCAATGCCGATCTTCGTCCCGGGGAAAAACTGGCCGATCTCCACCGGAGGCCCTGGGACTGTCGGCAGCGCCACCACTTGGAGAACCCGTAGGCCCTTGCGTCTGGAGTCGTAGAAGACCGTGCCGACTTCGTTGCGCAGGCGCAACCCGACTGGACCAGTACCTTCTCGCTCAGAAGCATTGAACGTGTAGTACTCCAGCAGCTTATTCGGCGCGGCACTGGAGGCGTAGACATTGCACGTCACGCCGCTCTGGACCAGAGTGAATCCTGTGTTGGTCGATACGGAGTCATTGATGTATCGGCAGACGTGAAGGTTCGTCGTCCCGTTCGTCGATGCCAACACACCACTCGGAGACCATGAGGCAAACGGTGGTGATCCACCAGTCGATCCACCGGCAAACGAACCAGTGTTGAGCGTGCCTGACTTGGCCAGCTGCAGATTTCGGTAGCCAGAGCCGATCTGGATCTGTCCGGTCCCTTGGTTGCGAACGCGTAGTCCAACGGCCATCAGCTGTAGATTCCATAGTGAAGGGTGGTGCCGCCGACAGTTTCCGTAGTTGGTTTGCTCGGGAACATCTCCATCCTGACGTGGAAATTCACCACGTCAGGATCCCAGGCCCATCAGAATCGCACTGGAGTTGCATCCAACGAGGAGTTCCGCGTAATCCCTTCTCCCCAGGGCCGTAGGTTCTCAAACGTCAAGCCAGCTGAAGAGCAGGAGTTGCGATGCCCGACAGCGGTGGCTGGAACAACGCAGCCAATTCAGGTCCCACGTCAACGCTGAAGGCTACGCCCGGAAACTCCGCATGCGTGCATCTTCGGGCTTTCTTGTTTCCGCCCAACCAAAGCGTGAAACCCGCCATCACACCACGCCGCAAAGCGGAATCGGACAAGCCATGTCGGCACTGAACATCGTCAGACGCTTTCGACATCACTAAACCAATTCAGAAATTTCCTACCTCCGCCCTGGGGGAGAAACGTCTGCGGATGCGTTCGCTCAAGGTCGCCATCGAGAGGAGCCCACGGGATACCCCACTCTCCACATCGAGTCGAGCCCCAGGCCCGGCCCATCCGCCGCACTTTTCACAAAGGAACTGTATCCATGCGTACGTCGCTTCGGGTTTCCCTTGCCAGCGCCATCACCCTGGTCCTGGCCAGCGCCCCCGCCTTCGCCCAACCCACCGAACGGGTATGGACGCGAGGCATGGCCAGCAACGAGCAGTACAGCAGTTTCATCGTCAAGTACCGGGACGGCAGCAGCAAGCGCGTCTCCGCCACCACCGCGCAGGATGCGCTGAAGAAGCGCCTCGGCGTCCAGCAGCGCAGCAAGCGTTCGATCGGCAACGCACCGCCAGCAGCCGCGTCCGTAACCCATCAACGCCGCATGGGCGGCGGGGCCGACGTGGTCACCACGGACAAGCCACTGGACCTCCCCGAAGCGCAGATCCTGATGCAGCGCATCGCCGACGATCCGGATGTGGAGTACGTGCAGCCGAACTACATGATGAGCGCATTCGCCACACCGAACGACCCACGCTACGGCGAACAGTGGCACTACAGCAATCCGACCAGTGGCGCGCGCCTGCCCGGCGCGTGGGATCGCTCCACTGGCCAGGGTGTGGTGGTTGCGGTGGTTGATTCGGGCTATCTCAACAACAACGATCTGCAGGCCAACCTGCTGCCGGGCTACGACATGATCTCGTCGACCCGTCCGTTCAGTGATTGGCAGTGCATCATCGGCGGAATGAATCCCGGCTGTGGCGGATCCGACGATGGCGATGGACGCGACGCCGATGCCTTCGATGCCTCGGGCATCGCACACGGCACCCACGTCGCCGGAACGGTCGCTGCGGTGACCAACAACCAGATCGGCGTGGCCGGCGTGGCCTACAACGCGAAGGTCGTGCCGGTACGCGTACTCGGCAACCAGGGCAATGGCGGTTCCGCCGACATCATCGATGGCATGCTCTGGAGTGCCGGCATCAACGTGCCCAACGTCCCGGCCAATGCGAACCCGGCCGAAGTCATCAATCTCAGCCTGGGCGGCCGCCGTGCCTGCTCGCCGGCCGAGCAGGATGCAATCGACGACATCACCGCGCAGGGCACGATCGTGGTGGTCGCCGCCGGCAACAGTAATCTGGATGTGTCCGAGTTCGCCCCGGCGAACTGCAAGGGCGTGATCGCGGTGGCTGCCAACGATCAGGGCGGGCGACGCGCGTTCTACTCCAACTATGGCGCAGGCATCCATATCACCGCACCCGGTGGTGAAACCTGGTCCTGCCGCGCGTCCGTCGGCGAGTTCCTGCCGCTGGCCACGCCGCCTAGCCAGGCCAACTGCGCCCCGACCCGTCAGCATCCGGCGCAGGGCATCCTGTCCACGGTGGGTAACAACGCCTTCGACTTCATGTCCGGCACTTCGATGGCGGCGCCTCACGTCGCTGGCATCGTCGCGCTGATGCAAGCGGTGGCGCCGGTGCCAAAGACCACCGACCAGGTCAAGGACATCCTGCGTCGCACTGCGCACCCGATCGCCGCAGCGAACTGCCCGGGTGGCTGCGGGCCAGGCATCATTGACGCGGCCGAAGCCGTGAAGGCAGCCAGCAACTGATGGCATGGCGCAGCGGCCCGGCAAGGTCGCTGCGCCCTCCTCCGTCCCTCAGTTCACGTCCGCCGGAAAGCGGCATCGCTTCACCAGCAGCATGCCCAGCATCGGCGCCAGCGCGAAGGTGGCAAACAGCCACCGGGCCGCACGCGCGGTTCCCTCGGCCCCGCCCGGCTCGATCAGTCCCGCTGCATTGGCGACCATCCCGGCAAGCGCAGCCCCGGCCGCGGTGGCGAACAGCTGGACGGTGGTGATCGACGCACCGGCGCGCTCCTGCTCCTCCGGCGGTGCAGAGGTCAACACGCGTGTCAGCAGGTGAGGCCAGGCCAGGCCCACGCCGATCCCGATGACGGCCAGCGCCACGCAGATCGGCACCATCTGCAACCACGTACCGCTGCCCGCAGCCGGCACCCGCAGCGCCAGCCCGATCATGCCCACCCACCCCAGCGCCGGGCCGATCATCAACGCCCGGTCAACGGCGCGCCCGCTGAAGCCGGAGCCGACCAACGACCCGAGCGTCCAACCGGCCGCCATCAGCGCCGCGAGGTAGCCCGCAGCAAGCGGTGATTGCTGATGCAGCACCTGCAGGAACAGTGGCACGAAGACCTCGCCGCTGGTGATCATCACCACCAGCAGCGACATCAGCCCATACAACGCGGCCAGCCGCGAGCGGAGCCGGAGAGCGCCGGAAGGAAGCAGCGTCTGCTTCGCTCGGGACTCGATCCTCATCAGCACCACTGCGAGGAACACGGCCATCACGATGCCAATGAAATTGTTGACTGCGCTCGAGGATGTACTGCCTAGGGAGACACTGATGACGGCCAGGGTCAGCAGCAGGATCTGCAACCACGGGACCGAGGACCTGGCCGCAGCTGAAGACGATGCCTCCCTCTGCGGAAGGACCTTCGACGCCAGCAGCGCGAACAACACGGCAACCGCGGTGACCGACCAGAATGCGGCCCGCCATACGCCCCATTCGGCGAAGACGCCGCCCACCGCAGGTCCGATCAACGTCGCCACGCCCCACATCCCCGAAACCAGGGCCATCGCGCGGGGCCAGAGCGGCTCTTCGAACGCGAGCCGGATCATGGCGTAGGCCAGTGCGAACAGGAAGCCGCCGCCGACACCCTGCACCAGCCGCCCCACCAGCATCATCGGCATCGAGGTCGCGAGCGCGCAGATCACGGCACCGGCTGCGAAGATGAGCGTCGCCATTGCATAGCTTCCACGAGGCCCGGCACGTTCAAGCAGCTTGATCGACAGTGCCGACCCCAGGATGGACGCGACCACGAAGAGCGTGGTGTTCCATGCGTAGAGATCCAGGCCACCGATGTCCTCCACCACGGTTGGCAACATGGTGGTGGCGATGTAGACGTTGACCGCATGCAGTGCGACCCCGCCCGCCAGGGCAAGTGAGCGCACTGCATTGCGGCCGGACAGGAGATCGCCCCAGCGGGTGCCGGGGACGGCGATGCCTTGCTGTTCCATTTTCGTTCAAACCTATGATTCATGACCTGCAGCCCAGGGTTCACATGCAGGAAAAAGGGAACTGCCTTATAAAACCTCATGTATTGATGAGGTCAAGGAACCCCGGCCATGAAGATCGATGTCAGCGTTCCGCTTTCCGTGGGCGAAGTCGCGCGTCGCAGCGGGGTCAGCATTGCCACCGTGCACTTCTATGAAGCCAAGGGACTGATCCATGGCTGGCGCAACAACGGCAACCAGCGCCGCTACCGCCGCGACGTGCTGCGGCGCATTGCCGTGATCAAGGTCGCACAGCGGGCGGGCGTTCCTTTGGCCACGATCAAGATCGCGCTGGATGATCTTCCAGCCGAACGGGCGCCCAGTTCGAAGGACTGGGCAAGGCTGTCCAGCAACTGGCGCGACATGCTGAACGAGCGCATCCGCAGCCTGGTCCAGCTGCGCGACCAGCTCGACGGCTGCATCGGCTGTGGTTGCCTGTCACTGAAGGACTGTCCGTTGCGAAACCCTGGCGACCAGTTGTCACAACGCGGCGACGGCGCCGTCTTGCTTGAATCGGACGACGGCAGCCGGAATGGGTCATGATCCATTGCTGCACGCGGCACTGACTGAAACATCGCAAAATGAAGCGGCATCCTCCCCGCGTTGCTGCCCACTACCTACAGAAGGACCTGCGATGAGAACTGTGATCATCACCTCTGCCCTGCTCCTGGCTGCTTGTGCCGCGACCCCGGCTGCGCACGCGGCTGCGCACGCGGTTGCACCAGCCATCGCGCCGCCCGGCACCGCAACACTCGAAGCCCTGCTGGCCTGCAAGGCAGGCTCGACCTTCAGCGAAGCCGAGGCCATCGATGCCCTGCAGGCAGCCGGCCTGGCCAGGAAACCTGGTGGCACGTTCGAGCCGGAAACCACGCCGGTCGCCCTGTTCGGCGGTACCGTCACCCATGCCGACGTGAATGTCGCCGAGGGCGAGAAGAGCATCTTCGTCTACTTGAACGGTGTCGACCCCAAGCGCCTGGCCAAGACCTGGTCGGTGACCACGGTCAACGAATACGCCAACACCGAAGCACCGTCCTACGTGAAGCGCATCGACAAGCACCACACCCTGCACGTGATTGCCGGTGATGATTACGAAGGCTATTCCGCTGCCGTGAAGTGCCAGATCACACCGTGACGGCCTGACCCGCGCTAGAGCCAGCGCCGTACGCGCTGGCGGAAGGCTGCGTATGCCTCCGGAAAGCGGGCCGACAGTGCCCGCTCTTCCGGCATGATCTGCCATCGGCTGATGTACAGCACGAACAGCGGCACGGCCAGTAGTGCGGTCAGATTCTGCAGGTACAGCATGGCACCTGCCAGGACAGTGGCCTGGCCCAGGTACATCGGGTTGCGCGTGTAGCGGTACACGCCGTGCGTGACCAGCACGCTCGACGTCGCTGGCCGCAGGGGGTTGACCGTGGTGCCCACGCGCCGGAAGGCCAGCTTCGGCAGCAGGTTCAATACCACGCCGAAGGCCATCACCAGACCCGCAAGCAACTCCGGCACGGGTAGCTGCAGCGCCCCGCCCGGCTGCCATCGGCTGACCATATAGCCGATGGCGGCGCACAACAGCATCACGAGAGGCGGAGGAACACGGGTCTCAAGCCATCGCATCGCAGCCCCGCATTCATCCTGTTCACCCCAGTGTCACACGGAAATGCCTGAATCGCCCGGTTGGCGGCATTTCCGCGCTCCAAACCGACCGCCCGGTATCTTCCGCTTTGACATGCCGACCGCTAGAGTGGCGCCACCGCGCAGGAGGATCGTATGGCAACCACGGGCTTGGGCTTCATCGGCCGCACGACCCTCATCACCACCGTGCTGCTCACTCTGGGCGGCTGCGCGACGTTGCGCCAGTTCGGGCCGTCGGTGCAGGTGGCCTCGGTCACCCCCGGCCAGTACATCGCCCTGAAACGCGGCGACATCCTGACCACCGGCAAGCTCAGTTCGGCCACCATGGAAACCCTGCGCGTCGCCGGCCTCGACGAAGGCGTCTGCGCCAAGCCAGGCCTGCCCTGCATCGAGGCGATGGAAGGCAGCATCGTGGTGCGCGAGGAGGACAAGCGCTCAAGCCTGGCCGAACTGTGGCTGCAGTATGCGATGACCTTGCCCGCGCCCAAGCGCGAGTACTCCACGTCAGGCCGCGCCAAGAGCGCGATCACCGAACTGGATGCGGACTTCCAGCCGCGCCTGGACGCGTGGATGCAGGTCGCGCGGCAGGCCTACGCCTACCTGTTCTTCACCGAGCGCACGGCCAACCAGCGCGGTTTCGAAGACCGCCAGACCCAGGTGCGCGACTACTACAACCTGGCCGTGCAGGAAGCCTCGGTACAGTTGTACAACGCCTATGCCACCGGGCGCGTGCATGGTGAAGCCAGCCACTTCCAGCTGGGCCGCTGGACGTTCGTGCTGGCGCCGTCGGGCCAAGCATCACCGCTGGATACGCGTACGCCCACCGAACTGGTACCGGCAGCCTCGCTGTCGTTCACCGGCACGCTGCGCAGCGTGCATCGCCGCGATGGCTTCGGTGCCGAACTGGTGGCCGTGATGGATGATCCAGCCGCCACTACGGCCACCACGCCGCCGGCCACCACAGCCGCCGCGCAGGCCACAACGCCCATCACGCAGAGCTGGAGCGAGATGCCGTCGCCATCGATGACGGTGCTGCTGCGCTTCTCCGGAAAGAACCTGTGGGAAGTACTGCACGACGACGAGCCGGAACTGGAGATCCACGATCCCTACCAGGTCACGGAAGTCACCCTGCATGGGCAGCAGGTGCCATTGGCCGCGAACTTCACCGCAGGCTACGCACTGTGGCTGGCGCGCTCCAATTTCAGCCACCAATCGCTGCGTTCGCTGTTCGGTGGCAAGGGCGGCATCGACACGCCGCATCTATACATGATGCAGCCCTACGACCCGAACCGCCGCGTGCTGCTGATGATCCATGGCCTGGCCAGCAGCCCGGAAGCCTGGGTCAACGTCGCCAACGAGCTGATGCGCGACGACGAGATCCGCCAGGACTTCCAGGTCTGGCAGTTCTACTACCCGACCAACATGCCCATCGCGATGAGCCACGATGCGATGCGCCACACGCTGGATGAGGTGTTCAAGCACTTCGACCCCAGCGGCAAGGAGCAGGCCTCTCATGACATGGTGCTGGTCGGGCACAGCATGGGTGGGGTGATCTCACGGCTGATGGTGTCTTCTTCCGGCGACCACCTGGTAGAGACCCTGCTGGCGACCGCACAGATGACGCCTGCGCAGCAGGAGCTGCTGCGCACCAAGGGCGCGCCGGTGCTGACCTTCCTGCCGGAACCGGAAGTATCTCGCGTGGTATTCATTGCCACGCCGCACCGCGGTACCGATGTGGCGAGCACCCGCCTCGGCCGCTGGATCGGCCGCCTGGTACGGCTGCCACTGACCGTCCTGGAGGACGTGGCCACCATCGCCAACGACGGCAAGATCGATCGCAACGACGGCAAGCACGGCTACCAGATGAACAGCATCCAGAACCTGGACAAGGACGATCCCTTCGTGCGCGCCGTGGCCGACCTGCCGATGGCACCGAAGGTGCGTTACCACTCGATCATCGCGCGCGCCAAGGCAGATGGTCCGCTGGAAAAGACCGACGACGGGCTGGTGCCCTACTGGAGCTCGCACCTTCCGCACGCGGATTCGGAGAAGGTGATCGTGTCCGGGCACAGCGTGCAGGAAGCCACGCCGGCCATCGTCGAACTGCGGCGGATCCTGCATGAAGACATGCAACAGCACGGCGCCGTGGTGAAATAGCAGGGGGCGAATGAGGGGAAAACCCTCATCGCCTGTACGCATCCGCCCTTCTATGCTGGCTCCACTACCCCACTGGAGGTCCGCATGAACACGCAAGAGCCCAGCCGCCACCCCAGCCCCGATCCGGCCGAGCGCGACGCCTTCTTCCCGTCGCCGTACTCGCTGTCACAGTTCACATCGGCGAAGAGCGACCTGTCCGGCGCCGACTATCCCGACGCGCGCCGCGATGGCCGCTGGAAGGTGCTGATGATCGCTGCGGACGAACGCTATCTGCCCACCGCCAACGGCCACTTGTTCTCCACCGGCAACCATCCGGTGGAAACCCTGCTGCCGATGTACCACCTGGACAAGGCCGGCTTCGACATCGATGTGGCGACGCTGTCCGGCAACGCCGCCAAGTTCGAGTGGTGGGCGTTCCCGCATGAGGACAAGGAGATCGGCGGACTGTACGACCGCTACGAAGCCCGCTTCCGCCAGCCACTGCCGTTGGAAGAAGTGGTGGCAGGCCTCGATGCCGCGTCGGACTATGCAGCCGTGTTCATTCCCGGTGGCCACGGCGCCCTCATCGGGCTGCCGCAGAGTCGCGCGGTAAAGGCGGCCCTGCACTGGGCGATGGCCGAGCAACGTCACATCATCACCCTCTGCCACGGCCCGGCCGCATTGCTGGCCGCAGGCGTTGACGAGGCCGAGGGTGGCTCGCTGTTCCGCGGCTACCGCATCTGTGCCTTCCCCGATGCGATGGACCGGCAGACGCCAGAGATCGGCTACATGCCCGGGCAGCTGCCGTGGTTCTTCGGTGAGCGCCTGGCGCAGCAGGGCGTGCAGATCGTCAACGACGGCATCGATGGCAGCGTGCTGCAGGACCGCCTGCTGCTGACCGGCGACAGCCCGCTGGCCGGCAATGCGCTGGGCAAGCTGGCCGCGCGCACGCTGCTCGACGCATTGGCCGGGCGCTGACTGGCGTGAGCGATCTGGTGCAGGCGTTGCTGGAACTGGAACGCGCCCGCTCACTGAGTACGGTGGGCGCGGTACTGCGCGGCATCTGTGCACCGCTGGGCTACGACCGCGTGCTGGTGTTCGCCACCGGCACGGGGTTGGAACGCGGTACCCAGCGCGTGTACTGGATCGAGGGCGACTGGTTCGGCGACGGCAGCACTACCGACCTCGCGCGCTACCTGCACGCCTGTCCGGTCAATCGCCACGTTCTGGACAGTGACGCGCCGTTCTTCTGGAGCAAGCGCCAGGGCGTTCGCGGCGAACGCTATCAGGTGGTAAAGCAGCCACGTGGTGAAGGCCTGCACGGTCTGCAGGTGCCGGTGTTCGGCACCACAGGGCTGGAAGGCGCGATCAGTTTTGCCGGGACAGCGATCGATGCATCGGCCAGCGCGCGACTGCTGCTGGATGCTGCTGCAGCTGCAGCATTCCGTGCCGCACGCCGGCTTTCCGAGACGCCCACCGAGCTTTCCGGAAGTGCGTTGAGCACGCGCGAACGCGAGGTGCTGCGCTGGGTCGCCGCCGGCCGTCGCCAGGCGGAAATCGCGGCCACGCTGGGGCTTTCCGCCCGTACGGTGGAGAATCATCTGCGACGCGCGCGCCAGCGCCTGGGCGTGGCAACCACCGCGCAGGCGGTGCGTGCTGCCAGTCGGCGCGGCGAGATCGAGGACTGATCCGGGCAAGACACTTCCGGCGCTCTGGTTCGCGTGTTACACACGCCATGCGCATGTGCGCGATTGCAGAAAGCAAGGACGATGCTTATGAAACTGCAACTGGCCGCGATGGCCGCGTTGGTGATGGCAACGGCAACCCTGGCTCCGGTGGCGGACGCCAATGCCGGGGGACCGAAAGAAAATGTGTCGTGCGTGCCGGTGAAAGTGGACCACAACCGGGTCCACCAGCACTGCACGGAAACCTACACCGATGAGTTCGGCAACGTGTACGAAGCCGAGTACTGGATCGACGAGTACGGCAACCCTTACCTGCGCGACTGAGCCGGCAGGGGACTGCGCCGGGCCGCCCGCCGGGCCGGCGCGCATGCAGCAGCTGCCGCTCGGGTGCATGCTCTACCCGGGGGTAGTTGCACGACACCGCGCAGATGCGCGATTGCAGACACAAGGATGATGCCCATGAAACTGCACCTGGCCTCGATGGCCGCACTGATGTTTGCCGTGGGAGCTCTCTCCACGCCGTCCCAGGCCACCGCCGGCGGTGGTGGCGGTGGTCCGGAGAACACGAACTGCGTCCGGGTCAAGATGGGGCCCTATTACCATCAACGTTGCGAAGTGACGTACTTCGACGAGGACGGCACTCCCTACATCCAGGTGTACTGGATTGACCAGAATGGCCAGTGGTACCTGCCTGCCGACTGAGCACCCATGACCTTCTGATCGCGCCCGCGCGATCCGCCGGGCGGGACCTTCACCGCCCGCCCGGCATCTTCCATCCGCCCATCCCGGCATATCGCCGACCCCACCGTCCATGGCATGCTTCATGAAACCGTTTTCATGGAATGGAGGGATTCCACGATGTTGTCGCGTTTCCGTCGCCCTGCGCTGTGTGCGCTGCTGGCGCTTGCTCTGCCTGCCGTCGCCTGGGCTGCTGCGCCGGTGCCACTGAAAGTGATGTCGTTCAATGTCCGTACCCCGGCCGATACCGAACCGGGCAAGCGCTGGCCGGACCGTCGCGATGCCATGGTCAAGGTCATCCTCGATGCACACCCGGCCGTGATTGGCACGCAGGAGCTGGTGAAGGAACAGGCCGACTTCCTGTCCGGGCATCTGCCCGGCTACCGCTGGTTCGGTGAAGGCCGCCGCGGTGGCAGCGGCGATGAACACATGGGCGTGTTCTACGACAGCAAGGTGCTGGCCATCGAGGAATCCGGCAACTTCTGGTTATCCGATACGCCCGAAGTACCCGGCAGCATCAGCTGGGGCAACCTGTACCCGCGCATGGTCACCTGGGCCCTGTTCCGGCGCCTGGACGATGGCCGCCGTTTCTACTTCATGAATACCCACCTGCCCTATCGCGACGAGGACGAACCGCGCCGGGTGAAGGGTGCCGAGCTGATCGGCAAGCGCCTGCAAGCCCTGCCTGCCGACCTGCCGGTGGTCCTGACCGGTGACTTCAACAGCGAGCCCGGCGGTGACACCTACAAGGCATTCACCCGCCTGCTGCAGGACACACGCACGCAGGTGAATGCACCGCAGGGACCACGCCTGACCTTCCACGACTTCACCGGCAAGGCCACCGTGCAGCTGGACTGGGTGCTGGTGCGCGGCTTCCATGCCCGCAGTTTCCTCACCGATGACCGCCGCATCGACGGCGTGCTGCCGTCGGATCACTTCCCGCTGGTGGTCGAGCTGGACTGGCCGAAGCACTGAATCTCTGCGGCAGCCGTGGCTACCGCGGCTGCCGCGACAACAGCCGGTACAACGCCAGGTGCTGGTTGCGCGCCTGGCAGATGCGGGCGCCGACAGCAAGGAACACGGCAACGCCGATCAGGCCCAGCCCCAGCATCGGATCAGGCAGTCGCAGGAAACCGATCGCAGCGGCCATCGTCGCCAGCACCAGCAGCACAACGACCGCCACCGAAAGGCCCGCGCCGGGTGGCCCCGGGTCGCCAAACAGCATGCGCTGGGTATCCCGCCTGTCATCACTCATCGTATGTACTCCCTGGAATCTGCCCCACTAGTTACACGGCGGACACGGCTTCCGGCAGAGTCAGAAACGTCACGACTGTGACAACGTCCACAGCACACGCCGCGCTACCCTGCCCCCGTTCCCGAACTGTGGAGAAAGGCATGGCACACCAGAGTCGCCTGGCCGGTTTCATCATCGATTGCGAGGGCATTCCCGCCGACGAAGGCGCCCGCTTCTGGTCCGCCGCGCTCGGCCTGCAGGCGCAGCCCGCCTATGCCGAAGACGGCGCCGAGTACGCCGACCTGCAGGGCGCGCCCGCAGGCCTGAACGTGGAGGTGCAACGCGTCAATCACCCTTCACGGGTGCACCTGGACATCGAGAGTGACGACATCGACGCCGAGGCCGACCGCCTGGAGAAGCTCGGCGCGCGGCGGATAGGCTTCGTCAAACGCTGGTGGGTGATGGAAGCACCGACCGGCCATCGCTTCTGCATCGTGCGCATGCGCGAGCGCGAGGTACCGGCCAATCGCTGGCCCTGAAAGAAGAAAGGGACGGAAGCCACTGCTTCCGTCCCCTGCGGTTACTGCACCTGCGCCACACTCGCCGGCTGCGGTGATTGACCCCAACCACCCAGCGCCTTGTACACCCCCACCACGCTGACGTTGACCTCGGACTCGGCCGCGGCCAACGCATCATCGGCTGCCAGCTGCGTACGCTGCGCATCCAGCAGGGTCAGGAAGTCCTCCGAGCCCTCGCGATAGCGGATCTGCGCCAGCGACTCGGCACGGCGAGCCGCCTGCGCCTGCTCGACCACGATCGCCAGCCGCGCCTGCTGCTTGGAATAGCGGGTCAGCGCGTTCTCGGTGTCTTCCAGTGCCAGCAGCACCGTCTGCTCATACTGTGCTGCCACGCCTTCGGCCTCGGCCTTGCTGGCACGCAGGCGTGCACGTACGGTGCCGAAATCGAAGGCCGCCCAGCTCAGCGACGGCGTCAGCGACCAGGCCTTGTTGTTGCCATTGACCAGGCCACTGGCATCGCCACCGAGGAAGCCAACGAATCCGGACAGCGACAGCCGCGGGAACAGATCCGCCGTGGCCACGCCCACCCGCGCGGTAGCGGCAGCAAGACGACGCTCGGCCACGCGCACGTCGGCGCGTTGGCGCAGCAGCTCGCGGGTATCGCCCAGCGGCAGCGCCTTGGCGAATGCCGGCACTTCGTGCGGCGCAAGCATGGCGGTCAGCGTTTCCGGACGCTGGCCCAGCAGAACCGCCAGGCGGTTGCGCGACTGCGTTTCGGCCACTTCCAGCAGCGGAATGTCGGCCTCGATCGCCTTCAGCCGGGCACGACTGCTCTGCACGTCCAGCTCGCTGCCGGCGCCCAGCTCCCAGCGTGCCTCGGTCAGCTTCTGCGTCTCGCGCAGATTGACCAGGGTGTGCTGGGCCACGGCGATGCGCTTCTGTGTGCCGCGCAGCTCGAAGTAGTTGCGTGCCACTTCGGCGGCGATCAGTACCTGTGCGTCGGCCAGGTTGGCCTGCTCGGCATCGAGGTCGGCACGGGCGGCTTCTGCAGCACGGCGCTTGCGGCCGAACAGATCCAGCTCCCAGCCCGCATCGAAGCCGAGCTGGTAGCTTTCACTGAACACCCGCTGCCCACCCAGCTGCGGATCGGGTTGCTTGCGGCGATCGTAACTGCCGCCTGCGGTGACATGCGGCGCCTGGTCGAAGCGGCTTTCGACGAACACCGCGCGGGCCTGGCTGACGCGGGCCACGGCCACGCGCAGGTCCAGGTTGTCCGACAGTGCGCCGTGCACCAGCTCTTCCAGCACCGGATCATCGAACTGCGCCCACCAGCTGGCCACCGGCGAGGTGGTGCTGAACACCGGTTGCTGCGCACCCTGCAGCACCACCGGATCCTGCACCGGCGCCTTGTAGTTCGGGCCGACGCTGACACAGCCAGCCAGCACCAGGCTGGAGACAGCCATCGCCAACGTGCGGATCACCATGGCAGCACCTCACCCAGGTAGGTGAAGCTGCCGTTCGGACCTTCATGGCCGATCAGTGCCATCTGCACGCTGGAGCGCGCGCCTTCGCTGATCTCGATCTCGCCGTGGCCGCCGTTCATATCGGTTTTCACGTAACCCGGATGCACGGTGTTGACCTTGATCTGGGTGCTGCGCAGTTCATGCGCCAGCGCCAGCGTCCAGCTGTTCACCGCTGCCTTGGAGGCGTTGTACGCGGGGATCTTGAAATCGTAGATGCCCGAGGTCGGATCAGCATGCAGGGTCTGCGAGCCGAGCATGCTCGAAACGTTGACGATCCGCCCGGACTTGGCCTGCCTGACCAGTGGCAGGAAGGCCTGGGTCACCGCAACCAGTGCGTACACGTTGGTGTCGAAAGTGCGCTTCCAGGTATCCAGCGACTGTTCGGACGGCGCCTGCGCCGGGTTCTCGATCATGATGCCGGCGTTGTTGACCAGGATGTCCAGGCGCCCATGGCGCTGGCGTACCTGCTCGACCGCTTCGGCGATGCTGGCTGCATCGGTCACGTCCAGCTGGATGGCTTCCACCGGCAGGCCCTCGGCCTGCAGCTTCAGCGCCTGCTCTACGGCGGTCTCGCGCTTGCGGCCGGCCAGCAGCGTATGCACGCCGGCCTGGGCCAGCTGGCGCACGGTCTCGGCGCCGATGCCGCGGGTGGCGCCGGTGACCAGCGCGATCTTGTTCTGATGAGAGTTCATGGATTCTTGCCTCGTGAGGGGGAAGCCGCCGCCGGCCAACGACCGGCGGCGACGGGGTTCCATGTCAGTGGTGGATGGTCGGCTCGCCGTGCTGCACCAGCTGGCCACCACCGTTGCGGGTGACGAACTTGCGCAGGGCCACGTAGAACACCGGGGTGAGGAACAGGCCGAACAGGGTCACGCCCAGCATGCCGGCGAACACGGTGATACCGGTCACCGAGCGCACCTCGGCACCTGCACCGTGCGACAGCACCAGCGGTACGGTGCCGGCGATGAACGCGATGGAGGTCATCACGATCGGGCGCAGGCGCAGGCGGCAGGCTTCCAGCGCAGCTTCAACGATACCCTTGCCGCCCATCTCCAGCTCTCTGGCAAATTCGACGATCAGGATCGCGTTCTTGCACGCCAGGCCCATCAGCACCACCAGGCCGACCTGCACGAACACGTTGTTGTCACCACCGGTCAGCCACACGCCGAACAGCGCGGACAGCAGGGTCATCGGCACGATCAGGATCACCGCCAGCGGCAGCGACCAGCTCTCGTACAGTGCGGCCAGCACCAGGAAGGCCAGCATGATCGCCACCGGGAACACGATGAAGGCGGCCTTGCCCTGGGTTGCCTGCTGGTAGCTCAGGTCGGTCCATTCGGTGGTCATGCCCACCGGCAGCACCTTGCCGGCGATCTCGGTCAGCTTGTTCATCGCCTCGGCCGAAGACAGCAGGCGCGGGTCGGCTTCACCGGCCAGATCCGCCGCCGGATAGCCATTGAAGCGCAGCACGGGGTCCGGGCCGAAGGTCTGCTTGATGGTGACCATCGAACCGATCGGCACCATCTCGCCGCGGTCATTGCGGGTACGCAGCTTGCCGATGTCCTCGACCGTTTCGCGGTACGGACCGTCCGCCTGCGCGATGACCTGCCAGGTACGGCCGAACTGGTTGAAGTCGTTGACGTAGGCCGAGCCGAGGTAGGTCTGCAGCGTGTCGAACAGTTCGGTGAGCTGCACGCCCTGTGCCTTGGCCTTGACGCGGTCGACCTCGGCATCCAGCTGCGGCACATTGGCCTGGTAGCTGGAAATCGGGAAGGCCATGCCCGGCGTCTGCGCAACGGTGCCCTGCATCGCCTGTACGGCATTCTGCAGCGCGCCGTAACCCAGGTTGCCACGGTCCTCGATGAACATCTGGTAGCCGTTGCCGTTGCCCAGGCCGAGGATCGGCGGCGGCATCATCGAGAAGGCGAAGCCTTCCTGCAGGCCGGCGATCTTCTGGTTGATCTCGGCGTTGATCTGCGCGGCGGTACGGCCATGACGCTCGGCGAACGGCTTGAGCGGAATGAACGCCACACCGGTGTTCGGCGTGTTGGTGAACTGCAGCGCGTTCAAACCCGGGAACGAGATGGTGTGGGCCACGCCATCGGTTTCCTGGGCGATCTTGGCGACCTTGCGCAGCATTTCATCGGTACGCGCGATCGACGAACCTTCCGGCAGCTTCACACCGGCAATCAGGTACAGCTTGTCCTGGGTCGGGATGAAGCCCGGCGGCACCAGCTTGAAGATCACACCGGTACCGACCAGCAGGATCGCGTAGACCACGAACACCGCACCACGACGGCCGAGGATGCGGGCCACGCCACGCTCGTACTTCTCCGAACTGGACTTGAAGAAGCGGTTGAACGGACGGAACACCCAGCCGAACAGGCGGTCGATCAAGCGGCTCGGGCCGTCCTTCGGCGCACCATGGGCCTTGAGCAGGCGCGCAGCCAGGGCCGGCGACAGGGTCAGCGAGTTGATCGCCGAGATCACCGTGGAGATGGCGATGGTGACCGCGAACTGCTTGTAGAACTGGCCAGTGACACCCGACAGGAAGGCCATCGGTACGAACACGGCACACAGCACCAGCGCGATCGCGATGATCGGGCCGGACACCTCACGCATGGCCTGGTGGGCCGCGGCGGTGGGCGACAGGCCTTCTTCGATGTTGCGCTCGACGTTCTCCACCACCACGATCGCGTCATCGACCACGATGCCGATCGCCAGCACCAGGCCGAACAGGCTCAGCGTGTTGATCGAGAAGCCCAGCAGGTACAGCGCGGCGAAAGTACCGACCACCGACACCGGCACCGCGATCAGCGGAATGATCGACGCACGCCAGGTCTGCAGGAACAGGATCACCACCAGCACCACCAGCGCGATCGCTTCCAGCAGCGTGGAGACCACGGCCTTGATCGAGTCGCGCACGAAGATGGTGGTGTCATACACGGCTTCGTACTTCACGTCGGCCGGCATGGTCTTCTGCATCTCGTCCATCGTCGAGATGACCTGGTCACGGATCTCCAGTGCATTGGCACCCGGCGACTGGAAGATACCGATACCCACCGCGTTCTTGCCGTCCAGCTGCGAACGCAGGGTGTAGTCACCGGCACCCAGTTCCAGGCGGGCCACATCGGCCAGGCGCACGATCTCGCCATCAACACCGCTCTTGAGCACGATGTCGCCGAATTCCTTTTCAGTCTTCAGGCGGCCCTGGGCATTGATCAGGGTCAGGAACTGGCTGTTCGGCAGTGGTTCGGCACCGAGCTGGCCGGCCGAGACCTGCACGTTCTGCTCACGCATGGCGCGCACTACGTCACTGGCGGTCAGGCCGCGCGAGGCGACCTTGTCCGGGTCCAGCCAGGCGCGCATGGCGTAGTCACCACCACCGAAGATCTGCGCGTCACCCACGCCCGGAATACGCGCCAGCGCATCCTTGACGTGCAGACGGGCATAGTTGCGCAGGTACAGGGTGTCGTACTTGCCGTTCGGCGAGGTCAGGTGCACCACCATCAGGAAGGTCGGCGACTGCTTCTGCGTGGTCACGCCCTGCCGGCGCACGTCCTCGGGCAGGCGCGCCTGCGCCTGCGCCACGCGGTTCTGCACCTTCACCGCTGCCGCGTCCGGGTCGGTGCCCGGGCGGAAGGTGACGGTCATCTGCAGCACACCGTCCGAGCCGGCGACCGACTTCAGGTACATCATGCCTTCGACGCCGTTGATGGCCTCTTCAAGCGGGGTGGCGACGGTCTCGGCGATGACCTTGGGGTTGGCGCCCGGATACACCGTGCGCACGACCACCGACGGCGGCACCACTTCGGGGTACTCGCTGATCGGCAGGATCGGAATCGTGATCAGGCCTGCGGCGAAGATCACGATCGACAGCACCGCCGCGAAGATCGGCCTGTCGATGAAGAAACGGGAAAAGTCCATGGAGGAATTCCTGGGAAAGGCGTTCGGCGGGCAACAGCCTCCCCGCCCCTCGCCGAGATGACGAAGGCAGGGAAGGCTGCTGCTGGCGCCGGCAGCTAAGCGGGGACGCGGATCAGGAGACGGCGGATCAGTGGTTCAGCGCGGCGGTGGCATCGCGGCCCGGTGCCGGTGGCGCAGCCTGCGGCTGCATCGCCACGGCCTTGGCCTGCACCGGCATGCCCGGCATGAAGACCTTCTGCACGCCGTCGATGATCACCTTGTCGCCGGCGGCCAGGCCGTGCTCGACAATACGCAGGCCGTCGGCGGTGCGGCCGAGCTGGATGTCACGGCGCTGGGCCTTGCCATCCTTGTCGACCACGTACACGTACTTGCGATCCTGGTCGGTCAGAACAGCCTTCTCGTCGATCAGCAGAGCCTGGAACTGGCCGCTGCCGAGCAACTGCACGCGGGCGAACAGGCCCGGCGTGAACTGGCGATCGGCGTTGTCCAGCAGCGCGCGGACGCGGATGGTGCCGGTGCTGCGTGCCACCTGGTTGTCGAGGAAGTCGACCTTGCCCGAATGCGGGTAACCCTCTTCGCCGGACAGGCCGACCTTCACCGGCAGATCGCTGTCACGCTCGCTCGGGCGTTCACCCTTGCGTGCCATCTGTGCATAGCGAAGGAAAGTGCTTTCATCGGCATCGAAGTAGACGAACACGGTGTCCAGCGAGACCAGCGTGGTCAGCACGCTGGCGCTGTCGCCGGCGGTGACCAGGTTGCCGGCGGTGACCATCGCGCGGCCGGCACGGCCGTCGATCGGCGCACGCACCTTGGTGAACTCCAGGTTGAGGCGGGCCGCATCCAGCGCAGCCTGCGCCGCCTGTACGGCGGCACCGGACTGGTCAGCCGCAGCGCGACGCTGCTCGGCCGTCTCGGTGGAAATGGCCTGCTGCTCGGACAAGCGCTTGGCACGCTCGGATTCACTGCGGGCCAGCGTGGCCTGGGTGCGGGCGCGGGCCAGTTCGGCAGCGGCGCGATCGTACTCGGCCTGGTAACTGCGCGCGTCGATGGTGAAGAGCACTTCGCCCTTCTTCACTTCCTGGCCTTCGACGTAGTTGACCTTGTCGATGTAGCCGGACACGCGCGGGCGCAGTTCAACGCTCTGTACCGCTTCGACGCGGCCGCTGAACTCGTCCCACTGGCTGACCTGCTTGACCAGCACCGGTGCAGCACTGACCTGCGGCGGCGGCGGTGCACCGGCTTCTTCGGCGTGGCCGCCGCTGCAGGCCGCCAGCACGGCTGCGGCGAGGATCGACACGCCGACCATCGCGATGCGATGGCCGAAACGATGTGGTGTGGAATTGGGGGAAGTCATGGCATGCATCCGTACGGAGGGGTGGTACAGCTAGATGAGAACGTGTTGCAAAAACAGGCGGCGTATCCTGCGACCTCAACCATGGTCGAGGTCAAGCGACGCCTGCGGTATCGCGCCACAGGGGAGGAACGTCCAGGTGCAGCAGGCCGCGCGGCAGTTCGGCATCACTGCTGTCGCAGCGGACGATGGCGCGGTTGTCGCGGCAGCCATCAAGCAGGGAGACCACGCGACGGCCGACCAGCAGTGAGCTGGGCCACTCGATGCAGGCATTGGCCGCGTTGGCCGGCGTACACACCGGGCTGCAGACTTCCAGCATCTGCGCGCGCACGCCCAATGCCTGGGCTTCCTGGTGCACCACCTGCGCGTACATACGCAGCGCCGCAGTGGTGATCGAGGTTTCGCCGTAGCCCGCCCAGGGCTTGGCATTGGCCGGGCTGCCGATCATCACGTAGCGGCGCGCATGCACGTTGTCCTGCAGCAGCGGCAGCAGATGACGCACTGCGTGCACGTGCGGCATCAGATCGGCCTGCATCGCGCCCAGCAGTTCATCGCCGTTGCGGTCAGTCACCCGGCCGCGACGGTAAGGGCCGCCCATTGCGGCGATCACTGCCGCCAGCGGACGCGGGCGATGCGCGATGCGTTCGGCCAGTGCGCGCGCCGAGCCGTCATCGCTGAGCGAACCCAGCAGCGTCTCCAGGCCCGGCTCATCGGCGAACTGCTCATGCAGCGCCGCCAGCCGGCCCGGGTCGCGACCGACCACCAGCACCGGGCTGCCGGCTTCCAGCAGTGCGCCAACCACGCCCTGGCCGACGGCACCGGTGCCGCCGAGGACCAGGACTTCGGGCGTCAGCATCCCATTCACGGGACATTTCCTCCCAAATCCGGGATAGTCCCGATTCGACGCAGCCGGTCGCCCTTGTGCGGGGCCAGGCGGATGGCACCGCCACGCTGCTGACGCATCGGCGCGGTAAACTCACGGAAGTCCTTGTGTACCAAGGAACTCGAGCGGACTTCAACGGTCATTGCCAGGTCCAGGGTGCTCTGGCCGGCGTTCCGGAGACGGGCAAGAATGTTGCGCAGGCTCATGGCGGACGGGCTCCAAATAACGAATGGCGCCACGATAGACCTCAAACCTTTACTTGATTAGTCCTGATTAAGGGGAATAATCATCCCGCTCCCGGTCCAATCGTTCTGTCACGATTGTCCCATCCCCGACGTCCAGGATCCCAGACCATGTCCCACGATCTCAACGAGACGCTGATCTTCGTCAAAGTGGTCGAGCAAGGCAGTTTCATTGCCGCTGCCAAATCGCTCGGCCTGCCCAAGACCACGGTCAGCCGCAAAGTGCAGGAGCTGGAAACGCGCCTCGGTGCGCGCCTGCTGCACCGGACCACCCGCCGCCTCGGCCTGACCGAAGCGGGTTCGATCTACCACGAACATTGCCAGCGCATCGCGCGCGAGCTGGAAGAAGCCGAGAGCGCGGTGAGCCAGCTGCAGTCCGGTCCGCGCGGCTGGCTGCGCTTCACCGTGCCCTACTCGATCGGCATCACCTGGATTGCACCGCTGCTGGGCCAGTTCCATGCGCAGTACCCGGAGATCCGGCTGGACATGCATATGGGCAACGAGAAGCTGGACCTGATTGCAGGTGAGGCGGACCTGGCCCTGCGCGTGGGTGCCCTGCCCGATTCCAACCTGGTGGCACGCAAGCTGGGCAGCCTGCGCACGCAGGTGTTCGCCAGCCCGGCCTACATCGAACGCTATGGTGAGCCGCTGCATCCGGAAGAGCTGCAGTTCCATCGCATCCTGGCGATGCGCAAGCCGTACCACACCGGCAACTCGCCGCGCTTCACCTGGCAGCTGGGCGAGAACGGCGGCGAGCTGCGTGACTTCCCGGTCACCCCGCTGATGACCGCCAACGACATGTCTGCGTTGAATGGTGCATTGGTGTGCGGCGAAGGCCTGCTGCTGACCGGCGATGTGATGGCCAAGCCGTTCGTCGAGTCGGGCATGGTGCGCCGCGTGCTGGCTGGCTGGACCGGGCCGGAAGTGGACTTCAACGCCGTGTTCGCCGGTGGCCGCCTGGTCTCGCCGAAGGTGCGTGCATTCGTCGACTTCCTGGTCGAGAAGCTCAACTTCGACGCCAATTACATGCTGGCGCAGTGCCCGGGCGCGAAGCTGGCGCAGCAGCAGAAGGAAAAGGAAGACGCCGCGCTGGAAAGCAGCGGCAAGCGGATCTTGGAAAAGGTGGCCGCTTCGGCCGCATGACCGGAAGCATCCACGCATGGCGTGGATCTACCGGCATTCCGTAGAGTCGAGGGGGGGGGGACCGGACCGCCCGGGACAGAGGAGAAGAGCAACAAGACCGCGGCGACGAG
>NZ_JAWIRT010000007.1:71684-183664 GCF_036320045.1 Stenotrophomonas sp. SMYL20
CACCCGCGCTGCCCCCCCCCCTCTTGCGCTTCAGTCGAGCAAGCTCGACTCTACGGGCGCTATCGGTGTGCCGAGCAACGCTCGGCACCCACAAAAATGCCGCCTGCAAGGGCGGCATTTTCGTTCCGGCTACGTGGCTTTCGGTAGATGCCGACCTTGGTCGGCGCCGTTTGGAGAAGCCGCGACCGGGAGCGCTATCGGTGTGCCGAGCAAGCTCGGCACCTACAGAAAATGCCGCCTGCAAGGGCGACATTTTCGTTCCGGCTACGTGGCTTTCGGTAGATGCCGACCTTGGTCGGCGCCGTTTGGAGAAACCGCAACCGGGAGCGCTATCGGTGTGCCGAGCAAGCTCGGCACCTACAGAAAATGCCGCCTGCAAGGGCGGCATTTTCGTTCCGGCTACGTGGCTTTCGGTAGATGCCGACCTTGGTCGGCGCCGTTCGGAGAAGCCGCAACCGGAAGCGCTATCGGTGTGCCGAGCAAGCTCGGCACCTACAGAAAATGCCGCCTGCAAGGGCGGCATTTTCGTTCCGGCTACGCCGGAACCGTAACGCTACGCGTTACTGCTTCAGGGGAATCACGCGGATCTCGACGCGGCGGTTCTTGGCGCGGCCGGCATCGGTGCTGTTGTCGGCAATCGGGTACGACTTGCCGGCGCCCAGGGTTTCGATGCGCACGCTCTGCACGCCCTGGCCGATCAGGTACTGCGCGACCGAGTCGGCACGTTCCTTCGACAGGCGGTTGTTGACCGCGTCACTGCCGATGCTGTCGGTATGGCCGACCACTTCGATCATGGTCTGGTTGTAGTCACGCAGGGTGCCTGCCACGCCATTGAGCGAGCCGTAGAACTGCGGCTTCAGGGTCGCCTTGCCGAAGTCGAAGGTGATGCCGTCCGGCAGGTTCAGCATGATGTTGTCGCCCTGGCGCTGCACATCAATGCCGGTGTTGGCAGTGCGCTCGCGCAGTGCGCGTTCCTGGCGATCCTGGTACTGGCCTACCGCGGCGCCGCTGAGCGCGCCGATACCGGCGCCGATCAGCGCATGCTGACGACGCTCCGTGGCGCTGTCACCGGTCAGCAGGCCGGCGGCTACGCCGATGGCGGTGCCGATCAGCGCGTTGCGGCCGGTGCGGTTCTGCTGCTCGGTCGGGTTGCCGTACTGGTCACTCTGTACGTAGGAGCCGCCGGTGGCGCAGGCCGACAGGACGGCCGCACTCATCAGGGCCAGTGCGACGTTGCGGGTGGTGTTGCGGATCATGAGGTTCTCCTTGGTTTCCGGTCGGCCGGCGGCCTGCGGGCGCAAAGAGAATAAACAGCCCGATGCGATGCCGGAATGATGATCGGGCACACCGACAGGGCCGCGTTCAGCTAACTGACCAGATCGCTCAGGTCGCCCTTTACCCCTCCCCCGACTGGCGGTAAGCCGCCAATGCGGCGTCGCGGCCCGCGGCCAGGTCCACCAGCGGCGTACGCGGATAGCCCGGGGCATGCGCGGCCAGCAGCAGCGGATGCTGCCACGGCGCGAAGCGCGCCTTCACCGGCAGCGCCCCCAGTTCGGGCACCCAGCGGCTGATGTAGCGGGCCTGGGGGTCGAACTTCTCGGCCTGGGTGACCGGGTTGAACACGCGGAAGTAAGGCGCGGCATCGGCACCGGTCCCGGCCACCCACTGCCAGCCCATCGTGTTGTTGGCCAGGTCGGCATCGACCAGGGTGTCCCAGAACCAGCGCGCGCCATGCAGCCAGTGCGCGCGCAGGTGCTTGCACAGATAGCTGGCCACGATCATCCGCACCCGGTTGTGCATGTAACCGGTGTGCCACAGCTCGCGCAGGCCTGCATCGACGATCGGCACGCCGGTGTTGCCTCGCTGCCAGTCGTGCAGCTGCGCGGCACTCGGTGTGGCCCACGAGAAACGGTCAAAGCGCGGGTTGAGGTTGTCGGTCGGCGTCTTCGGGAAGTGATGCAACAGGTGGTAGGCGAAGTCACGCCAGCCGAGCTGGCGCAGATAGCCGTCGATGTCGGCGTCGGTACCGGCACTGCGCAGGCCTTCCAGCGCATGGGCAATGCGCCACGGTGCGATCTCGCCGAAATGCAGGTGCGGCGACATCCGCGAGGTGCCCACGCGATCTGGCAGGTCACGCTGCTCGCGGTAGCCGCGCAGCGCACCGTCCTCGAACACGGACAGCGCTTCCAGCGCACCGGCTTCACCCGGCTGCCAGTGCTCCCAGAAGCCGGTATCCCAGTCCAGCGTCGGTGCCAACTGGAGATCATCCAATGCCAGGCTGTCGACCGCGTGCGTCGCCAGTGCCTTCGGTGCAGCCTGCAGCGCGGGCAGGCGCCAATGACTGAGTACATTGCGCCAGTACGGCGTGAATACCTTGTACGGCTGACCCTGCTGGGTGGCGATATCCCACGGCTCGAACAGCAGGCTGCCATTGCAGCTCTGTGCGTCGAAGCCCTGCTCGCGCAACGTGCGCTTGATGGTGGCGTCGCGTGGCTGGGTGGCCGGTTCGTACTTGCGGTTCCAGTACACCGCCCCGGCGCCGGTCTGCTCGATCAGCAACTGCAGGACCGGCAGGCTGTCACCACTGCGCAGCACCAGCGACGAACCGCGCACGCGCAGGTCGGCGTCCAACGCGGCCAGTGAACGGTGGCGCCACGCATCGGAGGCGGCACCCGGCACCCACTCACCCTCTTCGTGGGGCGCATGGATGTAGATCGGCACCACGTCGTGACCGGCATCCAGCGCGGCCTGCAGGGCCGGATTGTCCTGCAGCCGCAGATCACGGCGGAACCATACCAACGCTACCGACACAGGCACCGCCTTCGTTGTTGAAGGCGGACATGATAGCCAGCGGCGGTGAAGGCGTTGCACGCAGACGCCGTCTGCTAGGCTGCTGGGCCGCTCCTCGTTGGACCCCGCCATGGTTGATCTGCACGCCTCATTCGCCCGCTTCGGGCTGCTGCGGGCCCAGTACGAAGGTGACTGGCAGGGACCGTTCCCGTTACCTCCGGTGCTGACGCGCTTCTACGCGCAGGTGGGACCGCTGGGTCATGAGATCAATGCGAAGGTGGGCAACTCCGGCATCACCATTCCGGGCCTCGATGTCTGGATACCGCCACTGCAACGCCTGTGGAGCCAGCAGGCCGGCTATCGATGGCATGGCATCAGCGGCGAACGGATCAACGACTGGCCATCGAACTGGCTGGTGATTGCCGATCGCGGCGCCGATCCGTTCATCCTCGACCTGGATGACGGCCGTGTGCTGTTCAGTCACCACGGTGCGGGCCTGCTGGATGCCGGCGAGGTCACTACCGATGTGCCGACCTTGATGGCGGCTCTGGCTGCTGCAGGCACGGTGTACCTCGATGCAGGCGACGACCTCTACAACGACGATGACGATGGCGGTATCCGTCCTGAACACCAGGAGGCAGCCGTACAGGCGGTGGCCCGGGTACTGGGCGACCGCCTGCAGGCCGAGTCGTTCATCGGGACGTTGCTGGACTGAATCCACGCATGGCGTGGATCTACTTCTCGAAGCGCTTCATCGCTTCGCTGATCAGTACCCGCGCCTCGGCGGCGTTGCCCCAGCCATTGAGCTGCACCGGGTTGCGTCCCGCCGGCAGGTCCTTGTAGACCCGGAAGAACGCCTCGATGCGCTGACGCTCGACCTCCGGCAGATCCTTCAGGTCGCGGATGCTGGCGTAGGTCGGGTCGACCTTGTCGGTCGGCACGCCGATGATCTTCTCGTCGTGCTCGCCGCCATCGATCATCTTCAGGTAGCCGATCGGCCGGAAGCGCACGATCACGCCCGGATGCAGCGGCTCACGGGTCAGCACCAGCGCATCCAGCGGATCGTTGTCGCCGGCCAGGGTGCGCGGCATCGAGCCGTAGTTGGCCGGATAGGCGACCGGCATCGACTGGAAGCGGTCCACATGGACCAGGCCGTCTTCCTTGATCTCGTACTTGGTGAAGCTGCCGGCCGGAATCTCCACCGCCAGATTCACCTCCTGCGGGGCCTGCTTCGGCTGGGCGACCAGGAACGGATGCAGCACGGTATCGGCGGCCGTCACCGCACTGGCCAGCAACAGCAGGGCGGAGCCGATGGCAGCGAGAGGAAGGATGCGTCGGAGCGTGGTCATTGGCATCTCGTCATTCCCAGCAGCGGTCGGCGCGACCCTTGGCGGTCTGCGCACGCGGGCAGTCGCGCGGTGCGATGCGGCCTTCGGTCAACTCCGTGCGTTGCTTTGCGCCCTTGGCATCGCGGCGTAGTTCGAAGGCGTCGTAGAGGCGGCCGGTCACCGTGCGTGCTTCATAGCGCAGGTGCTGCGGATCAATGTTCAACACCTGGAACAACTGGGTATCCTCGGCCACCGGATCCATCGTCCTGCGTGCTTCGTCGGAAAGGCGGTACTGCTTCGGCCCGGCCACGGTCACCACGTACTGCGGCGTGGCGGCCTGCCCTTCACCGCGACGGCCATAGGTGTGATCGTGGCCCTGCAGCACCAGGTCGACGTTGTGGCGGCGTACCACTGGCAGCAGCACGTCACGCAGCGCAGCGTTCTCGCGGCCTTCGCGGGGTGAGTAGAACGGCTGGTGCAGCAGCACAATGGTCCACGGCTGCCTGTTGCCGGCCAGCACCTTGTCCAGCCACTGCGCCTGTGCCTTGGCGGTGCCGAGGTCGAGTGCCGAGGTGCCATCGACCACCGCCACGCGTACACCCTGCGCATCGAACCAGTAGCTGGTCTGCTGCGCGGCGGTGGCGCCGTTGCCCGGCAGCGCGAAGGTGACTGGCCAATGCTTGCCCAGCACGCGCTGCTCCTGCGGGGTGTCCTCGAATTCCTCGAAATACTCGTGGTTGCCGATCGCCGGCGCCACCAGCGTTTCCTGCGCCAGCCAGCCGGTGGCAGCAAACCACTCGCCCCATTCGCTGTCATCCATGTTGTCGCCGCCGCTGACCAGGTCACCGGCGAACAGGCTCATGCGTGCCTGCGGTGCAGCCTTCTGTGCGGCACGCACCACGCGGCTGACATGGCTGACGTTCTTGTTCTGGGTATCACCGAAGTACAGCAGGGTCAGCGGCTTGTCGGCCGCGGCCAGCGTGCGCAGCTGGTTCCAGGCGCTCCAGCTGCCATTGCCCTGCACGCGGTAGACGTACTGGGTGTCCGGCTGCAGGCCAGCGATGTCGGCACGATGATGGTGCGACAGCCCGTTCTCGGTCTGCAGCGCGCGGGTCGTTGCGCGCACCTGGCGGATGCCCTCGATGGCCGGCGAATCCCCGGCGAGAGCGATCTCGAGCAGCGGTGCCTGCACGCTGCCGTCAGTACGCCAGGCCACGGCGAAACCGTGGCTGGGATCGACCGCCGGCGAGGCGACGATGCGATCCGGCACCGCCGTCGCTGCGTAGTGCCGGCTGCCCGCCGGCACCTGGGTGTTGGGTTCGGCCGCTGCGAACGACAGCGACGGCAGTGCCAGCAGCAGGCCCAACGCCAGCGTGCGCATCACGCACTGCCGGCTCATGCGCCACACTCCAGCGGCAATGCCAACTGCTTGGCGATGCTCTCCCAGTCGAACGCCACCACGCCCTGGTCGTCATGCACTGCATACAGTGCACCGTGCGGGAAGCGCGCACTGGGTTGCTGCATCATCCAGATGCCGTCGGTGTTGGCCACGGTATTGCCCTGGAACGCGCCCACCGGCTTCAGCGTGTGCCGGTCGAACAGATGGAACACGCTGCGCTGCTTGCCCTGTTCTGTGGTGATCCACCAGCCGTCCTTGCCGCAGGTACGCAGGGTCACGCCTTCGGCCTGCGCCTTGAACACGTCGCGGCCGAACGTGGTGCCGGTGAAGCGTCCGGCCAGGGTGTAGACCTTGAACTCGCTGGCGTAGCTCTCATCCTCTTCGGCGATCAGCAGGCGATCATTCTCCGGGTCGCCCCAGATCGACTCGACCACGCGCAGCGCACCGGCTTCGCTGGTGTCACCGATGCTGGCCACCAGCTTCGCCTCGACCTTCGCACCGTCGCGGGTCACGTGGTACTGGCGCACGCGCTTGTCCAGCTCGGCCAGCGGCGGCAGGATGTCACGCCCCTGCGCATCCTCGCCGTTGTCCCAGGAGTCGGTAACGTAGACGCTGTAGCCATCGGCACGGCGGTCGACCCACAGCCCGTACGGCTTGCGCAGGTCGTCCGCAGCGAACGTCGCCAGCGGCGCGAAGTCCGGCAGGCTCAGCACCTGCACGCGGTGATTGTCGCGCTCCACGATCCACAGCAGGTCGTCGATTACCGCGATGCCGTTTGGGCGGTCGAACTGCCCCGATGCGGTGCCGCTGCTGCCGACGTCACGCAGGTGCTGGCCGGTGCTGCCGTCGTAGACCACCAGCTTGTCGGTGGCCTTGGCGGTGGCGATCAGCCACAGCGCGCCGTCCGGCGCGCGCCAGGCCGCCGGCGAGTCGATGTTGTCGGCCGGGGTCATCGGTGACAGGAAGGCTTCGGCGATGGTGGTCACCGTTCGCGCGCCCCCGGCTTTCGCTGCCGTGGGGGCCGCGGCCGGATCGTTGCCGGTCGCCGGCCTGCAGCCGGCGGCCAGGGTCACCGCGAGCGCGACCGCCAGGACGGTGATGCCACGCCCCATCACAGTGCCACCTTCAGGCCGAGCGCGTAGGTACGACCGTATTCTTCCATCTGCAGGGTGCGCGAGCGCGTGCCCTGGTACAGCTCAAGCGGCTTGTCCAGCAGGTTCTGTGCTTCGAAATACATGCTCACCCGCGGGGTGAACTTGTAGTCCAGCGAGAAATCGAGCTGGGTGTTCGGCGCAACGTAGATGTCGAACGCCCGGCCCTTGCCGATGCTGTCCAGGTACTCGCTGCGGTATACCGCCGCCAGGCGTGTACTCACACCGTACTTTTCATAGCCGATGTGTGCGCTGTAGACATGCTTGGAGGCGCGCGGCAGTGTGAAATCCTCGCCTGCACGGTCCTTGATGCCGGCATCGAATTTGGTATCCAGCCAGGTGCCACTGGCACCGACCAGCAGGCCATCCAGGCCGTCCGGCAGGAAGGCCAGCTGCTGCTGCCAGTTGAATTCCGCACCGCGCACGGTGGCCTTGCGGCCATTGATCGGCTGGGTCACGTCGAAGCCGCCATAAGCGGGATCATTGGTCCGCACCATTTGCACGATGTAGCCATCGATCGACTTGTGGAACAGGCCAAGTGAAACGATACCGGTGCTGCCGATGTACTTCTCCACCGACAGGTCGATGTTCTTCGACTCGTACGGATCCAGTTCCGGATTACCCAGGCGCACTTCCTCGTCGCCGCGGCTGTAGCCCACGCGTGGCGAGACATCGCCGAAGGAAGGACGCGATACGGTCTTGTTGGCCGAGGCGCGCAGTACCCAGTCATCGGCCGCGTCGTAGCGCAGGTGCAGGCCCGGCAGCACGTTGGTGTAGCTGCTGTTGGCCACCCGCGGGGTGACGGTGAAGCTGCGCCCGTTGGCGGCCACGTCCACCTGGTTGCCGATCGCCTTGAACTGGGTGTTTTCCACGCGCACACCGCCGATGATGCGCAGCGCGCCCACGTCCCAGGTGCCCATCGCATAGCTGGCGAAGATGTCTTCGCTGGCCACGTAGTCCTCTTCCAGCGATGTCATCGCGTTGCCACCGGCATCCTGGGGACGGGCGCTGTACTGGCCGCCATTGGCCGCCCAGAAGGCACGCATCGCGGCCGAATCCATGCCGTCACCGAGGTTGCCGTGGCGGTGCTCCGGCGAGGAGGTGCTCCAGCTCGACAGCGCCACCTTCGGGCCGACACGCAGTTCGCGCTCGTCCACATTCACGTCGCGGTCGCGCCAGCGACCCAGCAGGCCGAATTTGATGCTGCTGCTGTCGCCGTCGAAGCGTACGTTGACCTGCGCGCTGTGTTCCTTGTCGTTGACCTGCTTGGGCGAGAGCACGAAGCGGTCGAACGCGTAGTTGCTGTTGTCCAGCCACTGCGGGTTGTCGAAGCTGTAGCTGGGCAGGCGGCTGCGCTGGTCGAGGGTGCCATTGAAGGCCTTGCCATCAAGCTTGAAACGGGCCTCCATCTCGTCGTTCACGCGCTCTTCGGTGCGGGTGTAGCCGATCCGGTAATCGACCACGGCGTTGGTCAGCTTGTTCTCGCCACCGAGACTGGCCGCGAAGGTGTTCTCCTTCTTGGTGCGGTAGCGCATGCGCTTGTCGATGGAATCCTTCGGCATTCCATCCAGGCGGTACTGGTCGGTGCCGGTCTTGACCATCTTCGCGTCGTCGAAGTTGAAGATCACGCGCTGGCGGGTCTCCGCATCGTCGAACTGGCTGTACAGCGTGCGCAGGTAGTACTTGCTGTCTTCATTCGGGCGCCAGTCGAGGTTGAGGTTGGCACCGATGCGCTTGCGCTCGATCTCGTACTTGCGGTGCTGCAGGTTGATCGCGGTGACATCGCCGGGGACGGCATCGTCCTTGCCGTCATACTCCACTTCGGTGTTGTCCGACTCGAACCTGCGCTTCTGGTAGTTCACGCCCAGCGCCACACCGAAGGTGTCGTTGAATACCTCGCTGTAGTTGAAGGCGGCCTTGGGACTGGTCTCGCCGGACAACTGCTGGTGGCTGCCTTCGATCTTGCCACGCAGGCTGCGACCGTCACGGTCGAAGGCCGAGGCCGATTCCACCAGCACGGCGCCGCCGATGGCATCACCGGGCATGTCCGGGGTCGGCGACTTGACCACGCGCAGGCGCTCGGTGGAGTCGGACGGGATCACGTCCAGCGGTGCGGCGCGGCTGGAATCCTCCGGCGTACCGATGGCGATGCCATCCACGCTGACGCTGTTGAGGTTGGCGTCCAGACCGCGGATGACCACGAAGCGCCCCTCGCCCTGGTCGCGGGTCACGCTGATGCCCGGCAGGCGCTGCAGCGACTCGGCGACGTTCTTGTCCGGGTACTGGCCCAGTGCATCGGAGGACACCGCATCTTCGATGGCGTCGCTGCTGCGCTTGAGGTCGACCGCGCGGATCTGTGATTCGAGCTGGGCGCGCACTTCGATGCGGTCCAGGTCGACCGCGTCGGACGCCACGGCGCCGGTGGCGGCTACCGCCTGCTGCCCGGCGGCCTGCAGGGGTGCTGCGGCCCCCATCGCCAGGGTCAGGGTGATGGCAACGGCCAACGGAGTCTTGATATGCACTGGGAATCCCCATTCCTGTTAAGAATGGGTCTGCACGGTATGTCCGCAAGGTTGCATGGCAATGACATGCATCTGCACATTTCGCGTACCAGGGCCACGGCCCGGTTTGGGTTCGGCCCGCCGATCCGGCAGAATGGCGCCCTCTCTCCTTTTCCCCTTCCCGACCATGAAGATCGTCGAAGTGCGCCACCCGCTGGTGCAGCACAAGATCGGCCTGATGCGCAACGCTGCGCTCAGCACCAAGGATTTCCGCGAACTGGCCAACGAGCTGGGCACGCTGTTGGCCTACGAGGCCACCGCTGACCTGGAGACCGAGCCGCACACCCTGCCCGGCTGGGCCGGCCCGGTCACCGTGCAGCGCATTGCGGGCGCCAAGATCACCGTGGTGCCGATCCTGCGCGCCGGCCTGGGCATGCTCAGCGGCGTGCTGTCGCTGATCCCGGCGGCCCGTGTCAGCGTGGTCGGCCTGCAGCGCGATGAGGAAACCCTGCAGCCGGTGCCCTACTTCGAGCGTCTCACCGGCCGCCTGGAAGAGCGCGACGCGCTGATCCTGGACCCGATGCTGGCCACCGGCGGCACCCTGATCGCCACCATCGACATGCTCAAGCGGGCCGGTGCCCGCCGCATCAAGGGCATCTTCCTGGTGGCCGCGCCGGAAGGCATCGAAGCGGTCAAGGCCGTGCACCCGGACGTGGAGATCTACACCGCGGCCATTGATGCCCAGCTCAACGACAAGGGCTACATCCTGCCGGGCCTGGGCGATGCCGGTGACCGCATCTTCGGTACCCGCGTCGGCTGATCGGACGATCCGGGGTCAGAGCCCTTTCGCCACGAAAGGGATCTGCCCCCGACAGCGCAGGCCGCCGCGGCCGCGTTGCGATTCTTCACGTGCTCTTGGCGCCGGGAAGCGAATGCTCCGCGCACCCGCCACCCTTGGAGCTCCCGATGAAAGCCTCTTTCCTGCTGGCCGCCGTCCTGCTGGTCGGCCTGCCCCTGGCTGCCAATGCCACCACTCCGCAGCAGCAGCGCATGGCCGAATGTTCGGCCAAGAACAAGGGGCTGAAGGGCGATGCCTACAAGACTGCACAGAGCTCCTGCCTCAGCGGCCACGCGGCCGACGCCAAGCCGGTCAATACGCAGCAGGAACGCATGCGCAAGTGCAACGCTGACGCGGGCGCCAAAAAGCTGGCCGGTGATGCGCGCAAGACCTTCATGAGCAGCTGCCTGAAGGCGTCGTAATGGTCGTGTCCGGATGAAACGCCATCCACGCATGGCGTGGATATACCGTCATCAGTAAAAGGCCGGGCATTGCCCGGCCATGCCATTACCCCAGGGCGCGCGCCTTCAGCTCGCCCTGCTCGTGCAGGGTCACGAAACGCCCCTTGTCATCCCTGCCAAGCTGCGCCAATGCCACCTGCGGGTCGTGGGTGAAGAACAGCCGCACGTTGCGCGCCAGCTTGTCTTCCAGGAACTGCCGCTTCTCGTCGATCAGCAGCTCGGCATTGCGGTCATAGCCCATGGTGATCGGCACGTGTACCCATGAGCGGCCCGGGATCAGGTCGGCACAGAACACCACGCCACCATGCGCACTTTCGCCTGCATGCGCGTGACCGACGATCTCGGCCAGCATCAGCCCCGGTGTATGCCCGTCGCTGTAACTGAAGCGCACGCTGCGGCCGAGCGCCTTCGAGTACTCCCCGTCCACCACTTCCAGCCGGCCACTGGCCTGCAGCAGGCCCGGCAGTTCCGGAATGAAGCTGGCGCGATCGCGCGGGTGTGGCTGCACGGCGCGCTGCCAATGCTGCGCGCCGACCACATAGGTTGCGTTGGGGAACAGCAGCTCGGGCTCACGCCCTTCGCTCCATGCCGCCAGCAGTCCGCCGGCATGATCGAAGTGCAGGTGGCTGAGTACCACCACGTCGATATCCTCGTGCTCGAAGCCGGCTTCGCGCAGCGAATCGATCAGCACGTGCTGGCTTTCCTGCACACCGTAGCGTTCGCGCATGCGCGGATCGAAGAACGCCCCGATACCGGTTTCAAACAGCACCGTCTTGCCTTCCAGCGGGCTGGCAAGCAGCGCACGGCAGGCCAGCTCGATGCGATTGAGCTCGTCCGGTGCCGCCCATTTTTCCCACAACGCGCGCGGCGCGTTGCCGAACATCGCGCCGCCATCGAGGCGCTGCGAGTTTCCACGAATAGACCAGAGTTTCATGTGTCGATTATCGGCGCCGGCTCGTTAAATAATCGCTAGAAGGGAAACAGAAAACCCCGCCGGCAAAGGCGGGGTTTCGATAATCAGCCGGATTGCCGGCCCGCAGCCGGCACCACCGGATCAGTGTGCCGGCACCACCTGGGCACTGCCGACCGGATTGCGCGGGTCGCTGCCGCCGAACAGCTTGTTGGCCCTGCGGTCCCATTCCACGGTCTGCAGGTTGCCCCACACGTGGCTGGAACCGCGGCCACCCGCGGCGACATTGCCCGGCAGGTCGATCTTGTGGCCCATCGCCTGCAGCTGCTTCACCGTCGCCGCGTCGAACGCATCGTCCTCGGCTTCGATCAGGTCCGGCAGCCACTGGTGGTGGTAGCGCGGCAGTGCGGCAACCTGCTGCGCATCCAGGCCGTCGTCGTAGCCGAGGATGCCCAGCAGCACCATGGTGATGATGCGGCTGCCACCCGGGGTGCCCAGCACCACCACCTTGTCGGCGTTCTCCATGAAGGTCGGCGTCATCGAGCTGAGCATGCGCTTGCCCGGCTTCGGCGCATTGGCTTCATAACCCATCACGCCGAACGCATTGGGCGTGCCCGGCTTCAGCGCGAAGTCGTCCATCTCGTTGTTCAGCAGCACGCCGGTACCCTTGGGAATCAGCCCCGAGCCATACAGCAGGTTGACGGTCTGGGTGGCGCCGACGCGGTTGCCGTCGCGGTCGATGATCGAGAAGTGCGTGGTCTCGTCGTCTTCCAGCGGCGTCGGGTTGCCCGACAGCAGGTCGCTGGGCGTGGCCTTCTCCGGATGGATGGTCGCCCGCAGGCCCTGTGCATAGTCCTTGCTGGTCAGCACCTTCTGCGGGATCTGCACGAAGTCCGGATCGCCGAGGAAGAAGGTGCGGTCGCGGTAGGCGCGACGCATCGACTCCACCACCAGGTGGGTGCGGTGCGCCGGGTCCATCTTCTTGATATCCCAGCCTTCCAGGATCTGCAGCATGCTGGCCAGCGCGATGCCACCGGACGACGGCGGCGGCGCGGTGATGATCTTCCAGCCGTTGTAGTTGAACACGATCGGCTCGCGCTGCTTCACGCGGTAACCGGCCAGCTCTTCAGCGGTCCACTTGCCGCCGGCCTGCTTCACGCCGGCCAGCAACAGCGTTCCGGTCTGGCCCTTGTAGAAGCCATCGAAGCCACCTGCGGCCAGGCGCTCCAGCGTCTGTGCCAGCTCCGGCTGCTTGAACAGGTCACCGCTGGCGATCGGCTTGCCGTTGCGCAGGTAGACCTCGCGCGTTCCGGGATAGCGCTCCATCACTTCACGGCGCGAGGCATAGCCCTTGGCCATGCGGTCGTACACCGGGAAGCCTTCGCGCGCGATGCGGATGGCCGGCTGCAGCGAGGTCGCCAATGGCAGCTTGCCGTGCTTGGCCGACAGCTCGACCAGCGCTGCGGGCAGGCCCGGAATGCCAGCCGACCACGCGCCGTTGACCGAGCGGTCACGGTCGAGGTTGCCCTGCTTGTCGAGGAAGGCCTGCGGGGTTGCTGCAGCCGGCGCGGTCTCGCGCGCATCCAGCATCACATCCTTGCCGGTGGCCGCATCGTGCAGCAGGAAGAAGCCACCACCGCCCAGGCCGGAACTGATCGGCTCGACCACCGCCAGCGTGGACGATACCGCCACCGCGGCATCGAAGGCGTTGCCGCCCTGCGCCAGGATGTCGATGCCCGCCTGGGTGGCCAGCGCATGGCCGCTGGCAATGGCCGCGCCATCGGGGCGCTCGGCACGGGCCGGGCTGTCGGCCCAGGCAATCGGGCTCAGCAGCAGGCCGAGCAGCAACAGGGGGCGGACGATCAGCGTCTTCATTCGGATGGGGGCTCCGCGTAGAGTTCGGGGTGATCGTGCTGCAGCTGGCGCAGCTTGGCCAGCAGCTGGTCTTCCGTTTCCACGATCTCCGGGTCCGGGTCGATGCACTCGACCGGGCAGACGACCACGCACTGTGGCTCGTCGAAATGACCCACGCATTCGGTGCAGCGCGCAGGGTCGATCACGTAGATGGTTTCACCCATCGCAATGGCCTGGTTCGGGCAGGCCGGCTCGCATACGTCGCAGTTGACGCAGAGCTCGTTGATTTTCAGCGACACGGCGATACTCCTCGCCCGCGCCCTGGGACAAAGGACCGGCCAGCGCGGGCGCGCGGGCCGGTCAGGTCATCAGCGGCGCCCTTGCAGGACGCCGCCCGGGCCATGCCGGAGCATGGCCGCCATGGCTCGGTATTACTTGGCTTCGACGAAAATGTACTCGGCACCGGTCGGCTGGATCGCAGCCTGTACGCGGGCGTTGTCGGCCGACTGGCCGATGAAGACGACGCGCACGCCCTTCATCGAATCCGGCGACACGTCCTTGAACACGGCCTGGATCATGTCAGCCATCTTGCCCGAGGCCGACGAACCGAAGGCCAGCATGTTGCCCGGCTGCACGCCACGGGCCACGGCCTGGGTCGCGCTCTCGGTCTGGCGCTCGTACTTGGCCTGGAAGTCCGGGTCCGATTCCGGCGAGAGGTAGTACAGGAACGGGCTGTTGGTGATGTTGCCCATGTTCTGGATCGCCACTTCCTGCAGGTACTTCTTCCAGCCTGCATCGTCGTCCTTGGACGGAGCGACCAGGGCCTGCTTGGCCTCGTCGACCGGAGCGGCCTCTTCCTTCTTGCAGGCGGTGAAGGCCAGGGCCAACGAAGCGATCAGCATCGCGCGCATGGTGGTGTTCATGGGTTTCCTCCCGGAATGGTGCGTGGTGTTGTACGTAATGGGGTGCGGGTACAGCGGGGCTTACGACTGTGCCGACTTCGCTTCGCGGACCTTGCGCAGGGCTTCGAGCACCGCGGCCGGCACGAAGCCGGACACGTCGCCGCCCAGGCGCGCGATCTCGCGGACCAGCGAGGACGAAATGAAGCTGTGCTGCTCGGCCGGGGTCAGGAACAGGGTCTCGACCTCGGGGATCAGGTGCCGGTTCATGCTGGCCATCTGGAACTCGTACTCGAAGTCGGACACCGCGCGCAGGCCGCGCAGCAGCACCCCGCCCTGGACCGAACGTACGAAATGCGCCAGCAGGGTATCGAAGCCGATGACCTCGACGTTGCTGTGGTGGGCCAGCGCGCCACGCGCCAGCTGCACGCGCTGCTCCAGCGGCAGCGCCGGGCCCTTGGACGGGCTCTGCGCCACGCCGACCACGACCTTTTCGAACAGCGGCGCGGCACGGCTCACCAGGTCGATGTGACCGTTGGTGATCGGATCGAACGTGCCGGGGTAGACGGCAATGCGGCGGTTGGCCACGGTCATGGGCGGATGCAGATGTTCAGATGAGGTCAAAGTGTAGCAGTGGCGCGGCGGTACAGGGCAAAGCGCACCTCGCGGGTGCCACCCTCGCGGTGCAGCAGCCAGTCCGGCGGCAGCACCGGCACGTGGCCCGCCGGCGATTCCAGGTACAGCCAGGCATCGGCGGCCAAGTGCCGCGGCAGCTGGGCCAGCACGTCCTGCCACAGGCCGTCGGCGAACGGCGGGTCGATGAAGACCAGATCGGCCTGCTGCGCCGGCGCGCCCTGCAGCCAGCGCAGGGCATCGGCCTGCACGACGCTGATCTGGTCGGAGGCCTGCAGCCTGGCCACGGCAGCGGTCAGATTGCGTCCCAGCTGCGCATCGCGTTCGACCAGGGTGGCGTGGGCGGCACCGCGCGAGACCGCCTCCAGGCCCAGTGCGCCACTGCCGGCGAACAGGTCCAGCACGCGGGCCCCACCGAGCCTGGGCATCAGCCAGTTGAACAGGGTCTCGCGCACGCGGTCGCTGCTGGGCCGCAGCCCCGGCAGGGTCGGCACCGGCAGGCGGGTATTGCGCCAGCGCCCGCCGATGATGCGGACCTGGCCGTCATTGCCGCCACGGCCGCTCATCGGCGCCCCCGGCGGGAGGTATTCGAGAATTTCAGCATGAGCGGGATTGTAGTTCGGCCGGGCTTTGCCCGGCACCCGCAGAAGCCACAGCAACGGCCGAAGCAACAGCAACAGCGGGCATTCCTTGGGATGGCGGGGTGGGTCCGGTCGAGGGGGACGCTGCAAGTACGTCCATGTAAGCTCGGTCGCCGCATCCATGCGGCTCACGCCCCCTCAACCGGACCCACCCCGCCTTCGACAGTTTGCTGCGATCTGTCGGAACTCTCTTGGAGTCAGATCCGTTTTCCTGCGGAAAACGGATCTGACTCCATTTGATGTATCGATATCTGACAGATGTGTCGACCAAGGTCGACACCTACCAACAGCCGCGTGAACCTGTCAGAGGCGGGGCACTGTGGGTTCGCGGGGTGTGAGCCGCATGGATGCGGCGACCAAGGCTACATGGACGTACTTGCGCCGCCCCCGCGAACCCACAGTGCCCCGCCATCCCACGGGATGCCGCTCTGGCCCTGGCTTTGGCAGTTGCAGTTGCACTGAGCGGGTGCCGGGCGCAGCCCGGCCGACCAACCCCTTGATTTCGGGACAATCAGCCATACCCCTTGGCGAGGCCGCACGCGCTGGCGCGGCATTGCACACGGAGCCTTATCGATGACCGAGACCACCCAGACCGAAACCCTTGGCTTCCAGACCGAAGTCAAGCAGCTGCTGCAACTGATGATCCACTCGCTGTACTCCAACAAGGAGATCTTCCTCCGCGAGCTGGTCTCCAACGCCGCCGACGCCGCCGACAAGCTGCGCTTCGAGGCCCTGACCCAGCCGGCACTGCTGGAAGGCGACAGCGAGCTGCGCGTGCGCGTCAGCTTCGACCCCACCGCCCACACCATCACCATCGAAGACAACGGCATCGGCATGAGCCGCGCCGAAGCCATCGCCCACCTCGGCACGATTGCAAAGTCCGGCACCGGCGATTTCCTGCGCCAGCTGTCCGGCGACCAGAAGAAGGATTCGCAGCTGATCGGCCAGTTCGGCGTCGGCTTCTACAGTGCCTTCATCGTCGCCGACGAAGTGGAAGTGACCTCGCGCCGCGCTGGCATGGCTGCAGGCGAAGGCGTGCGCTGGACCTCGCGCGGCGAAGGCGATTTCGAAGTCGCCACGGTCGACAAGGCCGAGCGCGGCACCCGCATCGTGCTGCACCTGAAGGACGGCGAGCACGACTTCGCCGATGGCTGGCGCCTGCGCAGCATTCTCAAGAAGTATTCGGACCACATCGGCCTGCCGATCCAGATGCCCAAGGAGGGCGAAGACGGCGCTGCCGGCGAGTGGGAGACCGTCAACCGCGCCAGCGCGCTGTGGACCCGCCCGCGCACTGAGATCAGCGACGCCGAGTACACCGAGTTCTACAAGCACGTGGCACACGACCACAGCGATCCGCTGGCGTGGAGCCACAACAAGGTCGAGGGCAAGCTGGAGTACACCTCGCTGCTGTATGTGCCCGGCCGCGCACCGTTCGACCTGTATCACCGCGATGCACCCAAGGGCCTGAAGCTGTACGTGCAGCGCGTGTTCGTGATGGACCAGGCCGAGCAGTTCCTGCCGCTGTACCTGCGCTTCATCAAGGGCGTGGTCGATTCCAACGACCTGTCGCTGAACGTCTCGCGCGAGATCCTGCAGTCCGGTCCGGTCATCGATTCGATGAAGGCCGCGCTGACCAAGCGCTCGCTGGACATGCTGGAAAAGCTGGCCGCCGACAAGCCGGAGCAGTACGCCACGTTCTGGAAGGAATTCGGCCAGGTGCTGAAGGAAGGCCCGGCCGAGGACTACAACAACCGCGAGAAGGTGGCCGGCCTGCTGCGCTTCGCCTCCACCCGTGGCGACGGCGATGCGCAGACCGTGTCGCTGGCCGACTACCTCGGCCGCATGACCGAAGGCCAGGACAAGATCTACTACCTGACCGGCGAGAGCTACAGCCAGGTGCGCAACAGCCCGCACCTGGAAGTGTTCCGCAAGAAGGGCGTGGAAGTGCTGCTGCTGACCGACCGCATCGACGAGTGGCTGATGGGCTACCTGACCGATTTCGACGGCAAGGGCTTCGTCGACATCGCCCGTGGCGACCTCGACCTGGGCGCCCTGGAAACCGAAGCGGACAAGCAGGAACAGGAAGCGGCGGCGAAGGACAAGCAGGGCCTGGTCGAGCGCCTGAAGACGGTGCTGGGCGATGACGTGGCCGAAGTGCGCGTCTCGCACCGCCTGACCGATTCGCCGGCGGTGCTGGCCATCGGCGAGCAGGACCTGGGCCTGCAGATGCGCCAGATCCTGGAGGCCAGCGGGCAGAAGGTGCCGGACAGCAAGCCGGTGCTGGAGATCAATCCGGGCCACCCGCTGATTGCCAAGCTCGACGCCGAAGCCGATGGCGCGCGCTTTGACGACCTCGGCAGGGTGCTGTTCGACCAGGCCGCGTTGGCCGCCGGTGACAGCCTGAAGGATCCGGGTGCCTATGTGGCGCGCCTGAACAAGCTGCTGCTGGAGCTGTCGGCCTGATCGAGGCGGTGGTCGCCGGGCATGGCCCGGCGCTACCGGGTGCTGGTGGATGCCAACCTTGGTTGGCACCTACCAGGGCGGGTCGAGCGTGCCGACCAAGGTTGGCACCTACCAGGCTGGGTCGAAGCGTGCCGACCAAGGTTGGCACCCACCAGGGGCGGCGGTTGGCACCTGCCAAAACGGTGTTGCTCAGGCGTCCCGATCCAGCAGTGAGCCCAGCATCTGGTCCTGGCGACGGATCACCGTGGCATTGGCGGCAAAGGCCACGACCTCGGCTTTCGCGGCCAGCAGATCACCCAGCGGCGCGCCGGCATCGGCGCCGATGGACGCCACCGAAGCCTGCACCCCACCCTGCTCGGTGGGAATGCGCTGCAACTGCAGGTGCTGGGCATCCGGGGTCGCCAGGTTGGCCACGTTGTGCGTGGCCACCTGCACGCCCTGCTGGGCCGCACGCATCCCGCTGAGGGCGATTCCCATCACGTTGCCCATGGCGGTCTCCGGGCCGCACGACGCAGCCCTCCGGACCGGTTAACGGCCGGCGGGCCGCAACCTTGAGTCCACATCGGCCCGACAGGCCCGAGTGGTAGCATATCCCTCTGATTTCAGCGCCTTTTGCCAATGCTCAGTTTTTTCCGCCGCAAGAAGCCCCAGGATGCCCCCGCAACGGAGGCGCCCAAGACCCAGCACTACTCGGCTGAAGAGCTGGCGGCGGCATTCCCGTCGGCCGCGCCGGTCGAGGACAAGGAGCCGGCGCCGGTAGCAGTACCGGCCGAGCCTGTACCGGTCGAGCCGCCCCCAGCAACCGCCGTTCCGGTCGCTGTCGAGCCCCCCCCGGTTATTCCGGCCCCAGCCGCACCGGTTCCGGCAGCTCCTGCGCCGACGGCTCAGATCGACGTCGCCCCTATCGCGACTCCGGCCATCGAACCGGCCCCCGTACCGCTGCCTGAGCCCACCCCGGCACCGGCACCGGCACCGGTCACCGACGACCTGCCTGCCGCCGCCTCGATCGACGCCGTTCCGGCGCCGGCTGGCAAGCCCGGCTGGCGCGAGCGCCTGCGCAACAGCGTCATCGCGCGCAGCTTTGGTGGCCTGTTCTCGCGCAACCCCAAGCTTGACGACGACCTGCTGGACGAGCTGGAAACCGCACTGATCACCGCCGACGTCGGTGTCGGTGCCACCACCGACCTGGTCGAGGGCCTGCGCAAGCGCATGAAGTCGCGCGAGTTCGCCGACGCCAATGCGTTGCTGGCCGCGCTGCGCGCGGAGCTGATCGCGATCCTGCAGCCGGTGGCCAAGCCGCTGGTGATCGACCGCAACGCCAAGCCCTTCGTGGTGCTCACCGTCGGCGTCAACGGCGTCGGCAAGACCACCACCATCGGCAAGCTGGCCAAGCGTTTCAAGGACGATGGCCACAGCCTGATGCTGGCCGCCGGTGACACCTTCCGCGCCGCCGCCGTGGCACAGCTGCAGGCCTGGGGCGAGCGCAACGGCGTGGCCGTGGTCGCGCAGGGGCAGAACGCCGATGCCGCTTCGGTGGCATTCGACGCGCTGCAGGCCGGCAAGGCCCGTGGCACCTCGGTGCTGATCGCCGACACCGCCGGCCGCCTGCATACCCAGTCCGGCCTGATGAACGAGCTGGGCAAGATCCGCCGCGTGCTCGGCAAGATCGACCCCACCGCCCCGCACGAAGTGCTGATGGTGATCGACGGCACCACTGGCCAGAACGCGCTGTCGCAGCTGCGCCAGTTCAATGCCGCAGTGAACGTGACCGGCCTGGTGGTGACCAAGCTGGACGGCACCGCCAAGGGCGGCGTGGTGTTCGCGCTGGCCCGCGAGTTCGGCATTCCGATCCGTTTCGCCGGCATCGGCGAGCGCCCGGAAGACCTGCGCGTGTTCGACCCGGAAGCTTTCGTCGACGCCCTGCTGCCCGAAGCGCTGGGCGCCTGATACACCGTGCAGCCACGCATGGCGTGGCTCTACTGCAATCCAGTAGAGCCACCCCACGGGTGGCTGCCTCTCTGGAACACCGATGCCCCGCCAGCCGCACGCCAGCGCCGGAACCACGCAGACTGACGACTTCGTCGCCCACCTGCTGCATTGGTTCGACGACCACGGCCGCCACGACCTGCCCTGGCAGCACCCACGCAGTCCCTACCGGGTCTGGCTGTCGGAAATCATGCTGCAGCAGACCCAGGTGAGTACGGTCATCCCGTATTTCCAGCGGTTCCTGCAGCACTTCCCGACCCTGCCCGACCTTGCCGCAGCCAGCAACGACGCGGTGATGGCGCAGTGGGCCGGGCTCGGCTACTACGCCCGCGCACGCAACCTGCATGCCGCTGCTAAGCGCTGCATGGAACTGCACGACGGCGACCTGCCGCGTGATTTCGATGCATTGCATGCCCTGCCCGGCATCGGCCGCAGCACCGCCGGTGCGATCCTCAGCCAGGCCTGGAACGACCCGTTCGCGATCCTCGATGGCAACGTCAAGCGGGTGCTCAGCCGCTACCACGGCATCGATGGCTTCCCCGGGCTGCCGGCCATCGAGAAGCAGCTGTGGGCGATCGCCGAGGCGCATGTGGCGCAGGTGCCGGCCGGGCGCATGGCCGACTACACGCAGGCGCAGATGGACCTGGGCGCGACGGTGTGCAGCCGTGCCAAACCGGCCTGCGTGATCTGCCCGTTGCAGGATGACTGCGTGGCACGGCGCGAAGGCCGCACCGCTGAACTACCCACGCCCAGGCCCAGCAAGACCCTGCCCGAGCGCGAGGCCGTTGCGCTGCTGCTGCGCGACGCCCAGCAGCGTGTGCTGCTGCAGAAGCGGCCGGACACCGGCATCTGGGCGCAGTTGTGGACGCTGCCGCAGGCCGATGCCGGCAGCGTGCTGCAGGACTGGTTCGACGTGCACGTCGACGGCTCGCTGGAAGAGGCCGAAGAGCTGCCAGTGCTGCAGCACACCTTCAGCCACTACAAGCTGCATCTGCAGGTATTGTCGCGGCAGGTACACGGACTGCGCGTGGAAGAACCCACGCTGCGCTGGGTCGCCAGCGACGAACTGCACGCGCTGGGCCTGCCGGCACCGATCCGCAAACTGCTCGACGGCGCAACGATCAAGACGCCGAAACGAAATTCCAAGAAACCCCGCAACCACGAGTGAATGCCATGTCCCGAACCGTCTTCTGCCAGTACGAACAACGCGATGCCGAGGGCCTGGACTTCGTGCCCTACCCCGGCGAACTGGGTCAGCGCATCTTCAACAACATCGGCAAGCAGGCCTGGGCTGCGTGGCTGGCGCACCAGACCATGCTGATCAACGAGAACCGCCTGTCGCCGCGCACGCCGGAGCATCGCGCGTTCCTTGAAGGCGAACTGGTCAAGTTCCTGTTCGAGAAGGACGCGGAAAAGCCGGCCGGCTTCACCCCGGAAGCCTGACACACAGGTAGTGCCGGCCGCTGGCCGGCAACCCCGCAACCTCGCCGAGACGGGCCGCGCGCGGGCCCCCCCCCCGCCTTGCGCCCCCCCCCCCCCCCACCGCCCCCCCCCCCCCCCCCCCCCCCCACTACCACGCTATTTCGTGCTTTCCTCGCGCTCCTGCACCTGCGCCTGGCGCAGCTCCTGCTCGGAGGCGCGCAGCGCCTTCACGTCCAGCCTGCGGATGCTGTCGATGAAGCACGGCATGCGCGGGCCACCGGCAGGGTCGCGCACCAGCACCTTGTCGAATCGCGCCGAAACACGGTTCATCTGGCTGGTCAGGCCGATGGCGGTGGCATACGGCAGGTCCTGGCAGGGACCCCTCAATTCCAGCAGATAGGCCTCGCTGGGACGCGTCCACACCGCCAACGCGCTGTCACCCAGTTCGGTCCAGCCGTTGAGGCTGCCGAAGAACTGCATGTCGTTCTGCGGCGCGCCGGCATGGGCACGGTACAGGTCAAGTTTCTCGGCAGAGCTGAGCCGGCCGGTGGTCGCGCAGGCGGCCAGGGCCAGGCAGAGTCCGGCCATCAGGATCGGGGTCTTCATGGCGATCTCCTCGGGGAACTGTTGCCATCATGCGCCTGCGCAGACAACGCCGGCACGAAAGCCAGTACCCCATTCAGCAGCCGGTCGGCGGTCGCCCCAAGCAGGCCCAAGGCTCCGGATTCCGGTAGCCGCCAACCTTGGTTGGTGCTTGCCCTGCAAGAGCAGCCGACCAAGGTCGGCTTCCACCAAAGCGGGCCCGGCGCCTCAGACGTCGGCGTGGGCCAGCGCGTGCAGGCGCCCCTCGCGCAGCTCCAGCACCCGGTCCAGGCGCCGTGCCAGGCTGCGGTCGTGGGTCACCAGCACCAGGCTGGTATGCCGCGCACGATTCAGTTCCAGCATCAGCTCGAACACCGTCGCCGCAGTGCGGTCATCGAGGTTGCCGGTCGGCTCGTCCCCGAGCACGCAGGCCGGATGATTGACCAGCGCACGCGCCACTGCGGCACGCTGGCGTTCGCCACCGGACAGTTCGCCGGGCTTGTGGTCCAGGCGATGGCCAAGGCCGACCGCTTCCAGCAGCGTGGTGGCCCGGCTGCTCGCCTCGGCCACTGCAGTACCGGCCAGCAGCACCGGCATCATCACGTTTTCCAGCGCGGTGAACTCAGGCAGCAGGTGGTGGAACTGATAGACGAAGCCCAGCGCCTGGTTGCGCAGCAGGCCGCGCACGGTATCGGACAGCGCTGACATGCGCTGGCCGGTCACATAGACCTCGCCGGCGGTCGGAATGTCCAGGCCACCCAGCAGGTGCAGCAGCGTACTCTTGCCGGCACCGGAAGCACCGATGATCGCCACCGTTTCGCCGGCGGTCACGGTCAGGTCCAGGCCATCGAACACCGGGGTCTGCATGCGCCCTTCGGCGTAGGTCTTGCCCAGTGCTTCGGCGCGGATCACTTCATCGCCGCGGTTGAAGACCTTATTCATAACGCAGGGCCTCCGCCGGCTGGGTGCGTGCTGCCCGCCAGGCGGGATACAGGGTGGCCAGGAAGCTCATCAGCAGCGCGACCACGGTGATCGCCACCACGTCGCCGGTCTGCATGTCGGTCGGCAGGCCGGTGATGTAGTACACATCCTCCGGCATCAGCTTGACGTTGAACACGCTCTCGATGGCACCGAGGATGCGCTCCAGGTTGAGTGTGAGGGTGATGCCACCGATCAGGCCGGCCAGCGTGCCGAAGATGCCGATCAGCGAACCCTGCACCATGAACACCTGCATCACCCCGCCCGGGGTCAGGCCCAGCGTGCGCAGGATGGCGATGTCGGCCTGCTTGTCGGTCACCAGCATCACCTGCGAGGACACCAGGTTGAACGCGCCCATGGCGATGATCAGCGACAGCAGGATGCCCATCACCACCTTCTCCATGCGCAGCGAGTGGTAGAGGTTGGCGTTCTGCTGGGTCCAGTCACTCACGCGGTACGCACCACCGAGGTTCTGCGCGAGGTCCACGCCCACTTCCAGCGAGCGGTCCATGTCGTGCAGCTTCAGCCGCACGCCGGTGGCGCCATCGGAACGCAGCACGCGCTCCAGGTCCTTCATGTTGGCGAAGCCGACGCCGCGGTCGACCTCGTTGTAGCCGGCCTCGAAGATGCCGCTCACGGTAAAGCGTTTCATCCGTGGCACCGCACCGGCAGGCGTGCCCTGCACTTCGGCGAACGTCACCAGCACCTGATCGCCAACGTCCACGCCCAGCCAGATCGCCAGCTCCTTGCCCAGCAGCAGGTTGAAGCTGCCCGGCGTGAGGCTGTCATAGCTGCCCTTGGTGACCTTCTTGTCGATCACCGATACCTTCGGCTCCAGCGCCGGATCGATGCCCTGGATGATCGCGCCCTGCACGCGCGGGCCGCTGATCATCGACTGGATCTCGATGTACGGCGCAGCACCGGCCACGCGCGGGTCCTTGCTGGCCACGTCGACTACGCGCATCCAGTCCGGCATCGGCTCGCCGTCGCGGCTGATGGTGGTGTGCGCGGTCATCTGCAGCAGGCGGCTGCGGATTTCCTTCTGGAAACCGCTCATCACCGCCAAGGTGGTGATCAGCACCGTGACGCCGAGCGCGATGCCCAGGATCGATGCCATCGAGATGAAGGAGATAAAGCCGTTGCGGCGCTTGGCGCGCAGGTAGCGCAGGCCAATGGCCACGGGAATGGGTTTGAACATGCAGGCACGCCGGTCAATTCAGCTTATGGTGCCATCGACCGGGGCCTACGGGAAACGCCACGTGCGGCCACGGCCAGTCGCAGTTCACGTCGCTGCCCGGAATCGAGCACATCCGGCCAGAACAGCAGGCGCCGGCGGCGGCGATCCTCACGCCAGAGCAACAACAGCCATGGACCACGCACGACCAGCTGGGGTGTATCGGCGTCCTGCCCGGCCACCTGCAGCGGCTCGGGCGGTGCCGGCAGAAGCACCTGCACGCGTGGCCTGCGCTGGCGCCAGGCCAGTTCGGCCAACCCGATGACCCAGGCCAGCACCACCGCGGGCATCAGCAGCCGTGAAGCCAGATCCGATGCACGCAGCAGCCAGGGCGCAGCCAGCAGCACCGCCAACTGGGCGGCGGCCTGCAGCCGCGAGGGGCGCCACTCAAGGCTTGAGGGCGAGGATCTTCTGCATGAGGGGGATCGCGTGCGCATGTGGACAGGCCTCATAGCCCATGAACCAGCGCCACAACTTATCGTCCTCGCAGTCGAGCAGGAACAGGAAAACCTCGCGCTCTTCGGTCGGCGCAGTGCTCCATTCGTGGTCCAGGTAGCGACCGAACAGCTGGTCCAGCTCACGCATGCCGCGGCGGCAACGCCAGCGCAGCTTCTTCAGCAGAACGTCTTCTTCCATCATGTTTCTCCAGATACAGCAAAGCCACGCATGGCGTGGCTCTACTGGGGTGGCACAGCCACGCGTGGCGTGGCTCTACCGGGTACAGCCAGGCCTGATCAGGCGCGGCGTTCCATCATCAGCTTCTTGATCTCGGCGATCGCCAGCGCCGGGTTCAGGCCCTTCGGGCAGGTCCGGGCGCAGTTCATGATGGTGTGGCAGCGGTACAGCTTGAACGGATCTTCCAGATCGTCCAGGCGCGCACCGGTGTCCTCATCGCGCGAGTCGATGATCCAGCGGTAGGCCTGCAGCAGGATCGCCGGACCCAGGTAACGCTCGCCGTTCCACCAGTAGCTCGGGCAGCTGGTCGAGCAGCAGGCGCACAGGATGCACTCGTACAGGCCGTCCAGCTTCTTGCGGTCTTCCGGCGACTGCAGGCGCTCACGATCCGGCGGTGCCGGAGTCTGGGTGCGGATCCACGGCTTGATCGAGGCGTACTGCGCGTAGAAGTGGGTCAGGTCCGGAACCAGATCCTTGACCACGTTCATGTGCGGCAGCGGGTAGATCGGCACTTCCTTCTTGCCGCAGTCCGAGATGGCTCGGGTGCAGGCCAGGGTGTTGGTGCCGTCGATGTTCATCGCGCACGAACCACAGATACCTTCGCGGCAGGAGCGGCGGAAGGTCAGGGTCGGGTCGATCTCGTTCTTGATCTTGATCAGGGCGTCCAGGACCATCGGGCCACAGGCGTCCAGATCGACTTCATAGGTATCGGTGCGCGGGTTGCTGTCGTCGTCCGGACTCCAGCGGTAGATCTTGAAGGTGCGCACGTTCTTGCCGCCGTTCTTGACGGGGAAGTGCTTGCCCTTCGTGATCTTGGAATTCTTGGGGAGTGAAAACTCGGCCATGGCTGCTCTCGTTGGCTCAGGCGGCCCGCGCCCGTGGGCGCGGATTGCATGGTAGGCGGGGTCGGATCAGTACACGCGCGGCTTCGGCGGCACCACGGACACGTCGTCGGTCAACGTGTACATGTGCACCGGACGGTAGTCGAAGCTGCACTTGCCCTTCTCGTCGACGCTGACCAGGGTGTGCTTCTGCCAGTTGACGTCGTCGCGGTCCGGATAGTCCTCGTGCGCATGCGCGCCGCGGCTTTCCTTGCGCTGTTCGGCCGAGTTGATCGTCGCCACCGCGTTGAGCAGCAGGTTGTTCAGCTCGTAGGTCTCGATCAGGTCCGAGTTCCAGACCAGCGAACGGTCGGAGACCTTCACGTCCTGGAACGAGTCGAAGATCTTGTCCATCTTCTCGCAGCCTTCCTTCAGCGTCTGGCTGGTGCGGAAGACCGCCGCGTCGGCCTGCATGGTGCGCTGCATGCGATCGCGGATGACCGAGGTCGGGGTATCGCCGTTGGCGTGGCGCAGCTTGTCCAGCAGGCCCAGCGCCTTGTCGCAGGCATCGGCCGGCAGCGGCTTGTGCGACGCGCCCGGCTTGATGGTCTCGGCGCAGCGGTTGGCCACTGCACGACCGAACACCACCAGGTCCAGCAGCGAGTTCGAGCCGAGGCGGTTGGCACCGTGCACCGACACGCAGGCGGCTTCGCCGATCGCGTACAGGCCCGGGATCACCGCATCGGGGTTGTCGCCATCCTTGCGCACCACTTCGCCGTGGTAATTGGTCGGAATGCCGCCCATGTTGTAGTGCACGGTCGGGATCACCGGGATCGGCTGCTTGTGCACGTCGACGCCGGCGAAGATGCGGGCGCTCTCGGCAATGCCCGGCAGCTTCTCGTCGATCACGCCCGGGCCAAGGTGGGTCAGGTCGAGCAGGATGTGGTCCTTGTGCTCGCCGACGCCGCGGCCTTCGCGGATCTCGATGGTCATCGAACGGCTGACCACGTCGCGCGAGGCCAGATCCTTGTAGTGCGGTGCGTAACGCTCCATGAAGCGCTCGCCGCTGCTGTTGCGCAGGATGCCGCCTTCACCGCGGACACCCTCGGTGATCAGGCAGCCGGCGCCGTAGATGCCGGTCGGGTGGAACTGCACGAACTCCATGTCCTGCATGGCGATGCCGGCACGCATGGCCAGGCCGCCACCGTCGCCGGTGCAGGTGTGCGCCGAGGTGGCGCTGAAGTAGGCACGGCCGTAACCGCCGGTGGCCAGCACCACGCCCTGGGCGCGGAACAGGTGCAGGGTGCCGTCGGACATGTCCAGAGCCAGCACGCCGCGGCAGGCGCCTTCGTCGTCGAAGATCAGGTCGAGCGCGAAGTACTCGATCATGAAGCGCGCATCGTGCTTCAGCGACTGCTGGTACAGGGTGTGCAGCATCGCGTGGCCGGTACGGTCGGCCGCCGCGCAGGTACGCTGCGCCGCCGGGCCTTCGCCGTACTTGGTGGTCATGCCACCGAACGGACGCTGGTAGATCTTGCCTTCGGCGGTGCGCGAGAACGGCACGCCGTAGTGTTCGAGCTCGATGATGGCCGGGATGGCCTCACGGCACATGTACTCGATGGCGTCCTGGTCGCCCAGCCAGTCCGAGCCCTTGATGGTGTCGAAGAAGTGGTAACGCCAGTCGTCCTCGCCCATGTTGGCGAGTGCGGCCGAGATACCGCCCTGGGCGGCAACGGTGTGCGAACGGGTCGGGAAGACCTTGGTCAGGCACACGGTCTGCAGGCCCTTGGCGGCCAGGCCGAACGTGGCGCGCAGGCCGGCGCCGCCGGCGCCCACCACGACCATGTCGTACTTGTGTTCGGTGATCTTGTAAGCGGACATCTAATCTGGATTCCTGTGTAGGTGCCTGGGCTCAGGCAACGCCGAGGGCGATGCGGCCCACCGCAAACACACTGACGATCATGCCGAGCACGGCGACGAACTTCACCGCGGTCTGCAGCACCAGGGCCAGCAGCGATTCGTGGATGTAATCTTCCAGCACGACCTGCATGCCGAGCTGCGCGTGCCAGAACATGGCGATCAGCAGGCCGATCAGCGGCACGGCGTTCCACGGCTTGGCCACGGCGGCGGCGGCGGTCGCGTAGTCCGAGCCCAGCAGGCCCAGCACGAAGACCAGGAACCAGATGCCCAGGGCCACCAGGGCGGCGGCGGTCAGGCGCTGGTGCACGAAGTGCTCGGTGCCGGTCTTGGCCGAACCGAGGCCGCGCACGCTCTTCAACGGGGTACGGAACTTGCTCACGCGGCACCTCCGAACATCACATAGGCCCACACCAGCAGGGTGATCACCAGGCTGCCGATGACCGACAGCCAGCTGCTGCGGATGAAGGCGGGGATGCTGAAGCCGATGGCGAAGTCCTGCACCACATGGCGGATGCCATTGCACAGGTGATAGGCGAACGACCATGTCCACGCGAACAGGAACACGCGGCCATACCAGGCCCCGGCATGGCCGGTGAAGCAGTTCCAGGACTCGGGCCCCATCATCAGGGCCAGCAGGCCGGCGGCGATGATGAGGGCACCAACAGACAGAAAGACGCCAGTGGCTCGATGCAGGATCGAGGTGGCCATCTGAATCTGCCAGCGATACACCTGAAGGTGCGGGGAAAGTGGGCGTTGTCTGGTCGCCATTCGCTGGGCTCGTTGTCTCGGCTGGGCGGCACACGGCCGCGTTGGCTCAATGCTGATCAGAAATCGATGCAGCGTCCGTTTTTCTCCCAATCGCCGTACCGCACCGGATCAAGTCCGCCGCGGCCGCCGAATTCCTCTGCTTTTTCCTGTTCCACGGGCACGGGTGCCGCGGGGACCAGCGGGGCTTCAGATTCGTCGTCGGGAGTGGGGGTTGTTTGGCCTATCATTGTTGGTCTCGCAACGCACAAATTTTAGACCTCGTTCACGTGCCTGACAACCTGCCCCCTGCTTTCGTCGGATATCCGCGCCTGCCCGGCCACCAGCTGCTGAGCCTGCAAGGCCCGGATGCGGCTGTCTTTGCCCACGCCCAGTTCAGCAGCGATGTCACTGCCCTGCCCCTGCTGCACTGGCAGTGGAGCGCCTGGCTGAGCGCCAAGGGCCGCACCCTGGCGGTGTTCCAGCTGCTTCGGCTGGCCGAAGACCATATGATGCTGGTGCTGGCCGACGGTGATGCCGATGCGATTGCGTCGCAACTGCAGCGCTTCGTGTTCCGCCGCAAGGTGAAGGTGCAGGTGCGCAGCGATCTGGCCGTGGCCGGTGCGTTCACTGCGCCCGAAGCCGCCAGCGGCGCTGCGATTGCGCAGACCGCAGGTGACGGCTGGGAGCTGGACCTGGGCAGCGACGCCCTGCCGCGGACCCTGCGAATTGGCAGCGCCGATGCCTTCGCCGCCGGAAGTGAAGCCGATGAGGCCGCTTTCGCACTGGCCTGGCGCCAGGCAGACCTGCGCTACGGCCTGCCCCGGCTGCAAGAAAGCCAGCGCGAAGTGTGGACCCCGCAGCAGCTGGGGTTGGACCGCCTGAACGGTTACAGCGTGAAGAAGGGCTGCTATCCCGGCCAGGAAATCGTCGCCCGCACCCACTTCCTCGGCAAGGCCAAGCGTGCGGTGCAGCTGCTGCATACCGCGGCACCGGCGCAGGCAGGCGATGGCGTGCAGCAGGACGGCGCAGCGCTGGGCACGATTGCCTGCGTGGCCGGCGACCTGGCACTGGCGGTGCTGCCGCTGGAGGCCAGCGACGCTGATCTGCAGGTGGGTGATGCCATCGCGCAGCGCATGCCGTTGCTGGATGGCCTGGCGCGCTGAATCCGGTGGATGAAGGAATGGTAGTGCCGGGGGGGGGGGGGGGGCCCCCCCACGGGGGGGGTGGGGGCCACCGGGCCGCCCGACCCCGGGCGCCCCCGCCCCCCCCCCCCCCCCCCCCCCCCCGCCGGCCCCCCCCCCCCCCCCCCCGCCACTACACGTTACAGGCGCTCGCCGGTTTCCGGGTTGAAGAAGTGCAGGCCCTGCGGGTGGATCGCCACACGGATCTGCTCGCCCACCGCCGGCAGCGACTGTGGCGCCACGCGCATGGTCAGCGCGTGCTGGCCACTGCTCAGGTTGACGAAGATCTCGTTGCCGACCGGTTCGATGCCTTCAATGCGTGCGGCAAATGCATGCGCATCATCGGCACGGGCCGGCTGCAGGTGTTCCGGGCGCACGCCCACCGCGATCGGCTTCTGCAGCCACGCCGGATCGATCGTGGCCTGGCCCAGCGGTGCCCGCCATTCGCCGTCGACCACGGTCACGCCACCGGCATCGCCCTGCAGCGTGCCACGCAGCACGTTCATCGCCGGGCTGCCGAGGAAACCGGCCACGAACAGATTGGCCGGGCGGTCGTACAGCGCCATCGGCGTATCGATCTGCTGGATGATGCCGTCCTTCAGCACCACGATGCGCTGGCCCAGGGTCATTGCTTCGACCTGGTCGTGCGTCACGTAGATCATGGTGGTGCCCAGCTTGCGATGCAGCTGCGCGATCTCGGTGCGCACGCTGTGGCGCAGCTTGGCATCGAGGTTGGACAGCGGTTCGTCGAGCAGGAACACCGCCGGCTCGCGCACCAGTGCGCGACCCAGCGCAACACGCTGGCGCTGGCCACCGGACATCGCCTTGGGCAGCTTGTCCATCATCTCGGTCAGGCCCAGGGTCTGCGCTGCTTCGGCGATGCGCTTGTCGATGGTCGCCTTGTCATGCCCGCGCAGCTTCAGGCCGAAGGCCAGGTTCTCGGCCACGGTCATGTGCGGGTACAGCGCGTAGCTCTGGAACACCATGGCGATGTCGCGATCCTTCGGCGCCACGTCGTTGACCACGCGATCACCGATGGTCAGCGTGCCGCCGCTGATCTCCTCCAGGCCAGCCACCATCCGCAGCAGGGTCGACTTGCCACAGCCGGACGGACCGACCAGCACCATCAGCTCGCCATCGGCGACCTCGAAGCTGGCGTCCTTCACCGCGACCTGGCCGTTGTCATAGACCTTGCGCACACCCTGCAACTGCACTTTTGCCATATCACCTATCCGGTCCGCCCGAAGCCGGGCTGTCTTTTGGGACTGCCTCGGCCCTCCCGATGGCAGTGATGATTGCGCGCCTGCCGCATGACGGCGAGCACTGCAATCGAATACAGTTGCCCATTCTGCCATGTAAACGTTTTCACGTGGCACTATCCGATGATCGGTGCGCACCGATCTGCGTCGGCGGTTGAACGAAGGTTCCGCCGAGGCAGTGGTTTCGAATGGAACGGTCTTCCGCTACCCCGGAGATCGCCCCTGACGAACCTCGGACAGGCAGTTGCGCGGATGTCCCCCGAACCCAGCCATGAAGCGATTGACAACGATGTCACCCGGATCTGAAACTCGAGCGATGCACGACACCCTCTTCCTGTTCGGTGCCACAGGTGATCTGGCCCAGCGCTACCTGTTCCCTTCGCTGCTTCGCCTGCTTGGCGACGGCCTGCTGCCGGAGGACTTCCGCATCCGTGCGCTGGCCCTGTCCGGGCATGACACCGAAGCCTTCCATGACATCCTGCGGCCGCGCCTGCAGCAGGCCATGCCGATGGCCACGCAGGACGACATCAGCGCCCTGCTGCGCCGCATCGACTATCGTTCGGTGGACCTGCGCGACGTCGACTCGGTTGCCGCCGCGGTCTCCGACCTGGTGCACCGCAAGTGCGTCAGCTACCTGGCCATTCCGCCGGGCCTGTACATCTCCACCTGCGAAGGCCTGGCCAAGGGTGGCGCCCTCGCCGCACCGGCACGCCTGATGCTGGAGAAGCCGATCGGCAGCGACAGCGAGAGCGCCGAGGAAATCATCAGCACCATCGGCCAGTGGATCGACGAGGACCGCGTGTTCCGCCTCGACCACTACCTGGGCAAGGCCGCAGTGCAGAACCTGATCGCGCTGCGCTTCGGCAACACGCTGCTGGAAGCAGTGTGGAACCGCAACTACATCGAATCGGTGCACATCCTGGTGGCCGAGAGCGAAGGCGTGGATGGCCGCGACGCCTACTACGCCCGCTCCGGCGCGCTGCGCGACATGGTGCAGAGCCACATCCTGCAGCTGCTGTGCATGGTGGCGATGGAGCCGCCGGCCTCGCTGGAAGCCGACCGCATCCGCGACGAGAAGGTCAAGGTGCTGCGCGCCCTGCGCCCGCTCGATGCCAAGCACGCCGCGCGTGACAGCATCCGTGGCCGCTACACTGCCGGTACCATCAACGGCCAGCCGGCCCAGGCCTACCAGCCGCCGGAAGGCAGCGACGTGGAGACCTTCGCCGGGGTCACCGCGCATATCGACAACTGGCGCTGGAGCGGCGTGCCGTTCCACCTGGTCACCGGCAAGCGCCTGCCCGAACGCACCACCCGCGTGGTGGTCACGCTGAAGCCGGTCACCCACTGGCTGTTCGAGCGCCCGCAGCGCGCGCAGGCCGCACCGAACCGTCTGGTGTTCCAGCTGCAGCCGCAGGAAAACATCGAACTGGGCCTGATGAGCAGCCTGGCCGGCCCGGAATGGGGCGCGCTGGAGCTGCATCCGCTGGAACTGGAACTGTCGGTGCCAACCGGCCTGCACCGCCGCATCGCCTACGAACGCCTGTTCCTGGATGCCTTCAACGGCAACCACACGCTGTTCGTGCGCGATGACGAAGTGCGCGCGGCCTGGGCGTGGATCGACAGCGTCGCCGACGCCTGGAAGGATGCCAAGCTGCCGCTGGAGCCCTACCCGGCCGGCCAATGGGGCCCGAGCAATGCGGGCGAGTTCCTGCCGCAGGGCGTGGACGCGCCGGACAGCGGAGCGTCGGCATGAGTGCCAGCTCGCAGCCGGTGCTGGTCGCCGACATCGGCGGTACCAACGCCCGCTTCGCCCTGGCCGACACCTCGCAGGACGCACCGCTGCAGAAGGACAGCATCCGCGAGTACGCGGTGGCGGAGTTCCCGTCGCTGGGTGATGCCGCGCGCCACCATCTGGAACAGATCGGCGCCACGGCCAGCCGCGGCGTGTTCGCGGTGGCCGGTCGCGTCGACGGTGACGAAGCGCGCATCACCAACCACCCGTGGGTGATCTCGCGCAGCCGCACCGCCGCCATGCTCGGCTTCAACGAGCTGCACCTGATCAACGACTTCGCCGCACAGGCGATGGCGATTTCGCTGCTGCAGCCCGATGACGTGGTCCAGGTCGGCGGTGCCGCCTGGGTGCCGGGCAAACCCGGCCAGCCGCGCAACTACGCGGTGATCGGGCCGGGTACCGGCCTGGGTGTCGGTGGCCTGATCCTGCGCCACGGCCGCTGCTACCCGCTGGAAACCGAAGGCGGCCATGTCAGCTTCCCGCCGGGAACCCCGGAGGAGATCCGCATCCTGGAGATCCTGTCCGAACAGTTCGGCCGCGTCTCCAACGAGCGCCTGATCTGCGGCCCTGGCCTGGTCAACATCCATCGCGCGGTATGCGAGATGGCCGGCATCGATCCGGGCCAACTGCAGCCGGTGGACGTGACCGCCCGCGCCCTGCACGGTGACCCGCAGGCGATGCGCACCGTCGATGTGTTCTGCGCCGTGTTCGGCGCCATCGCAGGCGACCTGGTGCTGACCCAGGGCGCGTGGGACGGCGTGTTCCTGACCGGCGGGCTGACCCCGAAGATGCTCGATTCGCTGCAGCACTCCGGGTTCCGCCAGCGCTTCGAACACAAGGGCCGCTTCTCCTCGATCATGGCGCGGGTGCCCTCGTTGGCCGTGATGCACCCCCACGCCGGACTGCTGGGCGCCGCCGCCTATGCCGCCGACGCCGAACGTGACGCACCTGGAGTTGCCGCATGAGCCCCACCACCTTCCACGACGACCGCATCGAGTTCATCCAGCACGGCGATGCCGATGGCTGGATCGAGGCGGTGGCCGCCGAGATGGCGCAGACCCTCAACCACGACATCAACGAAGTGGGCCGCGCCCGCATCCTGTTGTCCGGTGGCACCACGCCGGCACCGGTGTACCAGGCGCTGGCCGAACTGGACGTGCACTGGGACCGCGTGGAAGTGAGCCTGGCCGATGAGCGCTGGCTGTCGCCGCAGGATCGCGACAGCAATGCCTGGCTGGTGCGCGAGAATCTGCTCAAGCGCGCCGAAGGTGCACATTTCGATCCGCTGGTGCGCATCGGCAAGCCGCTTCCGGAATGCGTGTACACCGCCAACCTGCAGGCGCAGCACAGCCAACCGCCGAGCCTGGTGGCGCTGGGCATGGGCAACGACGGCCACACCGCCTCGCTGTTCCCGGGCTCGAAGGACCTGGCCCGCGCACTGGAAAGCACCCTGCCCTACGCGGCGCTGGATGCCACCGGCTGCCCGGGCGCGAACCAGTGGCCGCTGCGCATCACGCTGACCCCGCATGGCCTGCGCCAGTGCCGCCAGCGCCTGCTGCTGCTGCGCGGCAAGCAGAAGCTGCAGGTACTGCGCCAGGCGCTGGACAGCAATGACGCCCAGCAGTACCCCATCCTCAATGCGATCAACCTGGAAGGCGCGCGCCTGCGCGTCCACTGGGCTGATTGATGTTGGCGGCGGCGCCGTGCCGCCGCTTGCCTCTCGCCACCACGAACGCCGGTAGCCAATGAGCCTCCATCCGCAACTGCAAGCCATCACTGAGCGTGTCATCCGCCGCAGCGCCGCCTCGCGCGCCGCCTACCTGGCCGCGATCGACGCCTCCCTGCGTGAAGGCCCGTTCCGCAGCCGCCTGAGCTGCGGCAACCTCGCCCACGGGTTCGCCGCCTGCGGCGGCACCGACAAGAGCCGCCTGCGCGGCGGCGTGACGCCGAACCTCGGCATCATCACCGCCTACAACGACATGCTGTCGGCGCACCAGCCGTTCGAGACCTATCCCGAGCAGATCCGCGAGATCGCCCGCGAGCTGGGCGCCACCGCACAGGTGGCCGGCGGCGTGCCGGCGATGTGCGACGGCGTCACCCAGGGCCGCGGCGGCATGGAACTGTCACTGTTCTCGCGCGATGTGATCGCGCAGGCCACCGCGATCGGGCTCAGCCACGATATGTTCGACACCACCGTCTACCTCGGTGTGTGCGACAAGATCGTGCCGGGCCTGCTGATCGGTGCGCTGGCCTTCGGCCATCTGCCGGCGGTGTTCGTGCCGGCCGGCCCGATGACCCCGGGCATCCCGAACAAGCAGAAGGCCGAAGTGCGCGAGCGCTATGCCGCTGGCGAAGCCACCCGCGAAGAACTGCTGGAAGCGGAGTCCGCGTCGTACCACGGCGCCGGCACCTGCACCTTCTACGGCACTGCCAATTCCAACCAGGTACTGCTGGAAGCGATGGGCGTGCAGCTGCCGGGCGCATCGTTCGTCAATCCAGGCACGCCGTTGCGCGACGCCCTCACCCGTGAAGCCACCGAACGCGCGCTCGACATCACGGCACTCGGCGACGACTTCCGCCCGTTGGGCCGGATCATCGACGAGCGCGCGATCATCAACGCGGTCATCGCACTGATGGCGACCGGCGGTTCGACCAACCACACCATCCACTGGATCGCGGTGGCGCGTGCGGCCGGCATCGTGCTGACCTGGGACGACTTCGACGAACTGTCGCAGCTGATCCCGCTGCTGGCCCGCGTCTACCCGAACGGCGAAGCCGATGTAAACCGCTTCGCCGCAGCAGGCGGCCCGGCCTTCGTGTTCGGCGAACTGATCAAGGCCGGCCTGATGCACGGCGACCTGGTCAGCGTGGCGCGTGGCGGCATGACCGACTATGCGCGCGAGCCGCAGCTGCGCGACGGCCAGCTGGTCTACCTGCCGGGCCTGGAACGCAGCGCCGATGACGAAGTGGTGCGTGGCGTCGACAATCCGTTCGAACACCAGGGCGGCCTGCGCCTGCTGCGCGGCAACCTCGGCAAGTCGCTGATCAAGCTGTCGGCGGTGAAGCCGCAGTACCGCACGATCGAAGCACCGGCCGTGGTGGTCGATGCACCGCAGGTGCTGAACAAGCTGCACGCCGGTGGCCTGCTGCCCGAGCATTTCGTGGCGGTGGTGCGTTACCAGGGCCCGCGTGCGAACGGCATGCCGGAACTGCATTCGCTGGCGCCGCTGCTGGGCCTGCTGCAGAACCAGGGCCGGCGCGTTGCACTGGTCACCGACGGCCGCCTGTCCGGCGCCTCGGGCAAGATCCCGGCGGCGATCCATGTGACGCCGGAAGCGGCGCGGGGTGGTCCGCTGGCCAAGGTTCGCGAGGGCGACATGATCCGCCTCGATGGCGAGGCCGGCACGCTGGAAGTGCTGGTGGACGCAGCCGAATGGGCTGCACGTCCGCTGGCGCCGAACACCGCGCCTGCCGCGCATGATCTGGGCCGCAACCTGTTCGCGATCAACCGTCGTGTGGTGGGTCCGGCCGACCAGGGTGCGATTTCAATTTCGTGCGGGCCGGCGGCGGCTGATGGTGGGCCGTGGGAGTACGACGCGGAGTATGAGCTGGGGCACGATGCCGCGGCGGCGGCGGCGCCGCATGAGGCGAAAGACGCCTGAAGCGAAAAGCCGCGGCAGGCTTCCCGGCTTGGGCAGTAGAGCGCCCTGGCCGGGACACGCCGTAAACCCATCCATGGGGGCTCGATCGCGGCATCCATGCCGCTCACGGTCCCGGCCAGGGCGCTCTACTGCCCTTGGACAATTCCCGGCGCGTCATTTGCGCTGCGGCCACTGAATCAAGAAGAGCAAAGGCAAGGGCAAAAGCATGGGTATCGAACAACATCAGGTGAAGGCGGCGGAGCTGTTGCGTGCGGCGGGCATCCTGCCTGTGGTGACGATTCATACGCTGGACCAGGCGCGTGCGGTCAGCGCGGCGCTGCTGGAAGGTGGTTTGCCGGCGATCGAGCTGACGCTGCGCACGCCGGTGGCGATGGAAGCGCTGGCGATGCTCAAGCGCGAGCTGCCGGACGTGGTGGTGGGTGCCGGTACGGTGCTGACCGTGGAGCAGATGCAGCAGTCCATCGATGCGGGTGCGGATTTCCTGGTGACCCCGGGTACGCCGCCGGCGCTGGCTGATGCACTGGCCGCTGCGCCGCTGCCGGTGGTGCCGGGTGCGGCAACCCCGACCGAGCTGCTGTCGCTGTACGCGCGCGACTTCCGCGTGTGCAAGCTGTTCCCGGCCACGGCCGTGGGCGGGCTGGCGATGATCAAGGGCCTGGCCGGCCCGGTTGCCGACCTCAAGCTGTGCCCGACCGGCGGCATCACCGAAAACACCGCCGCCGAGTACCTCGAGCAGAAGAACGTGGTCTGCATCGGCGGTTCGTGGATGGTGCCGGGCAACTGGATCGCCAACGGCGAATGGGACAAGGTGCGCGCCAGCGCCGCCGACGCCGCGAAGATCATCAAGCGCGTGCGCGGCCACTGAGCCCGACAAAGGTGTAGAGCCGCGCCCACGCTCGGCTCCGGCATCATCAAGGGTCAGAGCCCTTTCCCACCGGGAAAGGGATCCGACCCCGGGCGACGAGCGCGCACAGCGCGCGACCCGCTCCTGCTCTTCCTTCTTCATTCCGCGGTGGACGCGCACGGAACCTGTCCGTGGCCCTGCGGAGGGGTTGCGCAGGGGCGTAAGCGCCATGGATGGCGCGCCCGAGCCTCCAGGGATGGATTCACGGCGTCCCCTGCGCAATCCCTCCGCAGGGCCAACCCCACGAATCCTGCCGCACACCGCGAGGGGCTCAGCCGTTGGCCGAAACCCTTACAGCGGCCGTGCCGGATCCACCAGCCCGTACTGGCTGGCCATCCGCGCCAACGCGATGTTGTCGTGGATCCCCATCTTCTCGAACAACCGCGCCTTGTGCGTGTTCACCGTCTTCGCACTCAGGCTCAACCGCCGTGCGATGTCTTCCTGGCGCAGGCCCTGAGTCAGCAGCAACGCCACTTCCAGCTCGCGCGGGGACAGGCTGTCGAACGGCGAACCGTTGCCTTCCACCGTCGACAGCGCCAGATTCTGCGCGATGCTGGTGCCCAGGTAACGGCGGCCACCGGCCACGTCACGCACCGCGCGCAACAGCTCCTGCGCATCGCAGCCCTTGCCGATGTAACCGGCGGCGCCAGCCTCGAGCAGCCGCTTCGGCAGCGGGCCATCTTCCAGCACCGACACGATCACCACGCGGGTATTGCGGTGGCTGCGCACGATGCGCTCGGTCACTTCCATGCCGCTCACACCCGGCAGGTGCAGGTCACACAGCACCACATCGGGCAGCAGCTGGCGGACTTCACGCAGCGCGTCTTCGCCGGTCTCGGCTTCGCCCACCACCTCGATGTCGGTTTCCCCCGACAGAATCATCTTCATCCCGGTGCGGACCAGCGCGTGGTCATCCACCAGGTAGACTCGAATCGTCATTCACGTACCTCTTCGAATGCGGCCATTGCAGGTCAAGCTAGGCAGGGTGCCGATACCCCTGCAAGCGCGTTCGGAATGCGACCCCGGCAATCTGCCTTGCGCATCACACTACCGCGCGTTGTGCTTGCCCCCTGTCTTGCAGAACCTGCTGCAACGAAACAACTGATCTATCACGTAGACGTCCCTCAAGGGCCATCCACGTCAATCCCCCTGTGATGATGCTTCGCTGGCCTTCGCTGGCGGCGAGCCGTGACGTCGCCATGGGTGCCGGCGACTGAACATGACCAGATAGCACCCTACCACCCAAACCAGCGCGGCACACCATCCGGCCAGGATATCGGAGGGGTAATGCACCCCCAGGTAGACCCGGGACACGCTGACCAGCAGGCTGAATGCCGGTGCCAGCAGCAGCACCGGCCAGCGCCAGCGGGTGTTCCAGGCCAGCAGTACCAGGGTCACTGCCAGGGTCATCGAGCCCATCGCATGGCCGCTGGGGAAGCTGAACGTCGATTCCGGCGCGATCGATTCCCACAGGCTGGGGCGCTGGCGCTGGAAGAAGTGCTTGCTGCCCATATTCAGCAGCGCCGAGCCGACGAAGCTGACCGCCACGAAGGTCGCCTCGCGCCAACGCCGGTAGCCCAGCAGCACGCCGATGATCAGCACGTCGGCCGGGATCAGGAACCATTCGTAGCCCAGTCTGGAAATGAGCACGAAGAAGCGGTCCAGCAGCGGCGAATGCAGGCCATGCATCTGCCACAGCAGCGGCGCATCGAAATGGAACGATTCAAACTCGTGCACCTCGTCAGCCAGGGCGACGAAGCCGGCCAGCGGCAGCAGCACGCCACCGAACAGCAGGACCAGGCGCCAGGCATTGCGCGCCATCCAGTGGCGGAAGCCGGAGGCGGACTCCGGTGCAGCGAGGATCGCAGGCTTATCCGGCGCTTCGGACATACTTGTGTTCGACGTAATCGTCGATCAGGGCGACGAATTCCTGGGCGATGTTCTCACCACGCAGGGTCACCTTCTTTTCGCCATCGACGAACACCGGCGCTGCAGGCGTTTCACCCGTGCCGGGCAGCGAGATGCCGATATTGGCATGGCGCGACTCACCCGGTCCGTTGACGATGCAGCCCATCACCGCCAGGGTCATGTTCTCCGCACCCGGGTGGTGGATCTTCCACAGCGGCATCTTCTCGCGCACGTGGTTCTGTACCACCTTGGCCAGCTCCTGGAAGAACTCGGAGGTGGTGCGGCCGCAGCCCGGGCAGGCCGTGACCAGCGGCGTGAAGGCGCGCTGGCCGGTGGTCTGCAACAGTTCCTGGGCGACGATCACTTCCTGCGTACGCGACTGGCCCGGTTCCGGGGTCAGCGAGATGCGGATGGTGTCACCGATGCCCTCCTGCAGCAGCACGCTCAGCGCCGCGGACGAGGCGACGATGCCCTTGCTGCCAATTCCGGCCTCGGTCAGGCCCAGGTGCAGGGCGAAATCCGAGCGCTGGGCCAGGTCGCGGTACACCGCGATCAGCTCCTGCACGCCACTGACCTTGGCCGACAGCACGATGCGGTCGCGCGGCAGGCCGAGCTCCACCGCCTGCTCTGCCGAATCCAGCGCCGAGCGGATCAGCGCCTCGCGCAGCACGCGGCCGGCGTCCCAGGGCTGCTCACGCAGGTTGTTCTCGTCCATCAGCTTTGCCGCCAGGGCTTGGTCCAGCGAGCCCCAGTTGGCACCGATGCGCACCGGCTTGTTGTAGCGGATCGCAAACTCGATCAGCTGGGCGAACTGCAGGTCCTTCTTCTTGCCGAAGCCGACATTGCCCGGGTTGATGCGGTACTTGGCCAGCGCTTCGGCACAGGCCGGTTCGGCGGTCAGCAGCTGATGGCCGTTGTAATGGAAGTCACCGATCAGCGGCACGTCGATGCCCATCATCGCCAGCTTGTCGACAATGCGCGGGATCGCCGCAGCCGCTTCCACGGTATTGACGGTCAGCCGCACCATTTCCGAACCCGCACGCCACAACTCGGCCACCTGCTTCACGCTGGAGGCCACGTCGGAGGTATCGGTGTTGGTCATCGACTGCACCACGACCGGCTTGCCTCCGCCTACGGTGACCCCGCCGATCTGGACGGCATGGGTCTGGCGGCGGGGCCAGGCAGTGGCATCGGAAGGGGGCGTCGGGCGGGTAACGGCGTCGTGCATGGGCGCATTCTACCGCCCGCCTCCGCATTCCGGGTGACTCGCATTCAGCCGGCGGCACGGCTGCGGCCGATTGTCGCAGGCACGGTCACGCGTGAACGCATACGATGAGCGTGAATGACCGGTCCCGACGCCCCGTTTCTCCGAACCCTGTGCAGCCTGCGCTGGCTTGCCGTAGGCGGCCAGGCCGCCACCATCCTGGTTGCCACCTGGGTGCTGGGCCTGCCGTTGCCGCAGCTGCCATTGTGGGCGGGCGTGGCCGTGCTGACCCTGTTCAACATCTACACCCAGCTGCGCCCGGAGGCGGCCGACACCGCGCCACTGACCGCATTCGGCCACATTCTGGTGGACGTGATCATCCTGACCTGGATGGTGGGCTGGAGTGGCGGCATGGCCAACCCGTTCAGTTCGCTGTTCCTGATCCTGATCGCGCTCGCCGCGTTCGCCCTGCCCCTGCGCTGGGCACTGGCGGTGGCGCTGGCCTGCCTGCTCGGCTACGCCGCCAGCGGCATCTTCGGCCAGTCGCTGCCGGATGGCTATTTCCGCGCGCAGGACCTCAACCGCTGGGGCGTGGTCGCCAATTTCCTGATTTCCGCAGCGGTCGTGCTGACCTTTTCCACCCGCCTGGCACTGGCGCTGCGCCAGCGCGAACTGGAACTGTCGGCCCTGCGCGAACGCTTCGCCCGCAACGAGGGCATCGTCGCCCTGGCCACCCATGCCGCCTCGGTGGCGCATGAACTGAACACGCCGCTGGCGACCATGACCCTGCTCGCCGATGACGTCGCCGAGCGCAGCGAAGAGCCCGAAGTACGCGAAGACATGGAAACCCTGCGCGAGCTGCTGGTGCAGTGCCGCGAGCGCGTGCTGGCGCTGGCCGCACCGGCCTCGGCCGATGCACCGGGTCGCAGCCACTCCAGCGCCCAGCAGGTACTGGAACAGTGGCGCCTGGTGCGGCCGACCATCGACCTGCATCGCAATGACGATGCGCCGCTGCGGCTGCCACTCGACCCGGGCGTGGGCCATCTGCTGATGGTCCTGCTCAACAATGCCGCCGATGCCGGCGAGCAGGCCGGCCGGCCGCGCGTGGACCTGGACCTGCGCATCGAAGGCGACGACCTGATCGGCGAAGTCCGCGACTACGGCCACGGCTTCGACGCCCGTGCCGCGGTGCTGCCGGGCAAGCTGTTCGGCAGCAGCAAAAGCGAGGGCATGGGCGTCGGCCTGGCCCTGTCCCATGCCACCATCGAACGCCTCGACGGCGAGATGTGGATGCGCCCGGCCCAGGGGGCCGGCAGCCGCGTCGGCTTCCGCCTGCCGCTGACCCCACGTGAGGACACCCCATGAGCCTTCATCACTCCACCCTGGGCCTGCTGGTCGACGACGACGAGCTGTACCTGCGCACCCTGCAGCGCAGCCTGGCCCGCAAGGGGCTTGAAACGCAGACCGCGCAGGACGCCGCCAGTGCACTGGCACTGGCCCGCCAGCATCCGCCGGCGTTCGCGCTGATCGACCTGAAGCTGGGCAGCGATTCCGGCCTGGCCCTGATCCAGCCGCTGCGCGCGCTGCGCGCGGACATGCGGATCCTGCTGGTGACCGGCTACGCCAGCATCGCCACCGCCGTGGAGGCGATCAAGCTCGGCGCCGACGACTACCTGCCGAAGCCGGCCACGGTGCCGATGATCCTGCGCGCCCTCGGCGAGGAAGACGATGGCCCGGCCGACGATGGCGAAATGGAAGTGCCGGACGCGATGACGCCGATCAGCCGCCTGCAGTGGGAACACATCCAGCAGGCGATGCACGAGACCGGCGGCAACGTGTCCGCGGCAGCGCGCCTGCTCGGCATGCACCGTCGTTCGCTGCAGCGCAAGCTGGCAAAGCGGCCAAGCCCGGAACGCGATCCCAGCCGTTGATTGCCGAACCCGTCCGGCTCAGACCTCGGCCAGCGCCGGTCGGTCCTGCGCGGCACTGGAACGCGATGCCGGGGCATCGACCCGCGCCGCCGCCGTCTCCTGCAGCAACGGCGACGGCAGCGCGCAGGCCGGATGCATGCGCAGGAAGCCATAGATCGCACCTGCCAGGCCGATCATCAGGCCCGGAGTAAAGGCCGCGCGGGTCAGTCCGCCGACCATGCCCTGGTGCTCCTCGATCGAAGAAACGATCTCGATGGCGGCCTCATCCTGCGGATAGGGACATCCCTCCGGATCCAGCGCAGCCGCCAGCACCAGCAGCTCCCGGGTGGACACATCGCCATGGCACAGGGTGTGGCTGAACCCCCATTTGCCGCGCGCGTCGGCCACAGCCCGCCGCATGTCACGCAACTGCGCGGGATCGCCGGTGCGGGCGTACAGATCCGCCGCCGCCAGACCGATGCCAACACTGCCATGGCACCAGGTCGGGAAATTCTTCTGCCCGTCCTCCAGGTGGATATCGCGCCAGCGCCCGGTATGCGTCTCGAACAGCGCCGCCTGGAACGCAAAGGCTCCTTCGGCCAGCTGCCGCCAGGCGGCCCGCTCAGGCACGCTGCCGGCATCCGAACGCGCCAGCCGTGCCAGCGCCCAGCCCATGCCCATCGCGCCGTGGCCAAAGCCACCGATCGGCTCGCGGAACTGTGGCGTCGGCCAGCGTGCGCCGTCGGCATCGACGATCGCTGCTTCCTGCATGCGGCGCCCGGCTGCAGCCGCCAACTCCAGCCAGCGCGATCTGCCGGTGGCCTCGGCCAGCGCCAGCAGCGGCAGGATCATGCCGGACACGCCATCAATCAGTTCGAATTTCACCGGCCCCTGGAAACCACGACGTTCCACTCCTTCCGCACAGCGCTCGGCCAGCGCGAGCAGTGCGGGGCGCTGCAGCAGATCATGCAATGCCAGCAGGGTCCAGATCTGCGAGCCCGTGCCGACGAAACCACCATCGATCCCGGCGGGATGGCGCTCGCACATGGTCTGGAACACCGCAATGGCGCCTTCGATGGCCGGATCCAACCCAGCCACCGGATCGGCGCGGCCCTGCTCCACTTCCCGGCGGTAGGCCGCCAGCGCGAACGCAATGCCTCCCAGCCCGAAATACAGGTCGGGCTGCACCGGCTGGACGGTCCATCCTGTGCGGGTCACCTCGGGCGTGATCCACGTCATCGAACCATCTTCACCGTGCACGGCCAGACGCAGAAGATTCTCCACCGCGCGTGCCGCAAGCGTTCGTCGGCGCAGGTCCAGATCGTCCGCGCGAGGCTGCTGCGCGGCGTAGCTGTAGCCGGACCGAGCCTCGGCGCGGGCCAGCGCATGCTGGTTCAGGTCGGTGGCTACCAGCGTGCTGCGGATGGTCACGTCTTCCAGGTCGATGCGCATCGCACGCCAGTTGTCGGTGATGGAGCGGATGCGGGCCGCGTCCAGCTGCGATGCGAAGATCGGAATGTCACCGTGGCGCAGGTCGTCCACTTCGCCGCGCACGATCTCCAGGTCCGATGGCGCGGCCGGTGACACCGCCGCATTGCGCACCAGCAGGTCGATCGCGCGTTCAACCGCCTGGGCTTCGTTGTGCAGCGATGCCGGATGCCAGAGCATCCGCCCGAGCTCGGCGTAGGCCATGGTCGGCCGCCGCACATCGCGCACCTGGCAGCCTTCGAAACCGGCCAGCAACGGCATCAGTTCGCCCCTGGCATCCAGCGCACGCAGGCGCCCGCTGGCATCGACGAAACCCTCGCTGATGTGATCCCAGTACAACGACACATCGGGCTGCGGGCTCGGATGGTTCTGTGCGATGGCGACCTCTGCCTCGACCAGGCCCAGCCGCGCCGGCGCCGTCCCGTCTTCGATGATCACCGGCACCTGCACGCGCGGCTGCTCGCCCGGCAGTGCGCCGGCGGCGGACAGGTCCACGCCTTCCATGCCGAGGCCGGTGGTGCGGAACGGCACGATACCGGTGCGCAGCACCGAATTGCGCATCAGCTTGACTGCCGTGTCATAGGCATCGCCCAGACCGGATGGTTCGACGTCGATGACCTGCGAGAACACGCTTTCGGCGTCGACCACCACCGGCACCGGCCCGACCGCGATCAGGTTCTCCAGATGGATGTCGGTCCCGCCCACCAGGCGCAGGATGGCCAGCCAGTGACCGAGACCGCGGTAGTAGGCGCGCAGCTCTTCGTCACCGGAACAATAACGGTGCTCGGCAAATGCAGCCCAGCCGTGGCTGCCACGATCCACCACGCGCGGCACGCGTACCCGGCCAGGGCCCTCGCCGAAGACGGCTTCAAGCAGGCCATCAAGCGTGGCATCGATGCGCAGCGAGCGCGGCTTGTACATCAGCGTACCGCCGTCGAACTGCAACCGCGCCACGGTCCGGCCGCCACCGTGCAGGTCACCGCGCCCCAGCGACACCGCACGCAGCGATCCTGCCGGACTGCCGAGCAGGTCCGTCAGCAGCGCACGATCACGGCCGATGCGCGCGGCCAGCTCCACCACAGCCGCACATTGTCCTTCGAGCATGCGCGACAGTCGCGGCAGCAGCACCGGGTAGCGTCGCTGCAGATGCTCATGGAAGCCCTCGCCGGTGGCGAGGGCCACGAATTCGTCCAGCGCACCGGCGCCCTCAAGCGGGCCGATGTCACCACCGCGCGCGGCCGCATGCAGTTCCAGCAGCAGTACGCGGTTGAGCTTGAGCTGGGCATGTTCACGAAGCGCCGCATCGCCCTGCTCATGCAGGAGTGCGCGCTCGTCTGGCCGCAGATCGATGGCGGGGTCATGCAGGCCAGCCGCCAACGCGGTGCGCGCGTCGACAAGAAAATGTTCGGTGATGCGCGCAAACGCGGCCGCAGCCGGAGAAGCGGTCATTACGCCCCCTGCAAAGTGTCCAGAGTCTGTTCCAGTCGCCGGCACGCAGCGCAAGCCGCTGCGTGCCGGCTCGGGCTACATCAACAGCACAGGCAGTGATTGACCACCGACATCGTGGTGGTGCACTCGGTACCGCCACCGGTGATCAGGGTGTCGGAGGCCGACGTGAGCGCGGACTCGGTGGCCCCAGCGCCATAGATGAACAGCGAACCCGCAGGGTTGGCGCATCCATCCACATCGTCCGAGCCATTGAGCCAGCCGGACACAACATCGTCGTTCAGATCCATTCGCAATCTCCTGTCATTCACAACATGAGGCGTTGAGGACATGGATCGATTCCACGTCCCTTCGGATACGGCCAGTCCCTGGCATCAACTTCATGCTGCGAGCGATACTGGATGACAGGTACAGCCGCCCGTGCACACTGCATCCGCGTGTGAAGTGCGTCAAGCTGCGCTGCGGCAGGACGCACGAATACGCTGCACGTGCAGTACGGAAGTGACGTGGAATGAGTGGCCGCGCCGCCATTCCTGCGCGACCGGATCGAAGGCAACCGGAGAGGCATCGGATGGCCGGCCGGCGCCGGCACATCCGCAGGCCCGGTCAGCCCATCAACTGCGCCAGAATCTCGCGGGTCATCGGATCGGCAATCGCCACATCCTCACCCTGCAGCGCCGGCAGCAGACCACTGGCCAGCTGCTTGCCAAGCTCGACACCGAACTGGTCGAAGGCATTGATGTTCCAGATCACCGACTGCACGTACACGGCGTGTTCGTACATGGCGATCAGCGCACCCAGCGCCTGCGGGGTCAGCGCATCGAGCAGGATCAGCGTGCTCGGGCGGCCGCCCGGGTAATCACGGTGCGGGTCGTCGCTGCTCTGGCCATTGGCCAGTGCTTCGGTCTGCGCCAGCAGATTGGCCAGCAGGGCCTGATGATTGATCGTGTAGGGATCGTCGTTGTGTACGCAGCCGATGAAGTCGGCCGGAACGATGCTGGTACCCTGATGCAGCGCCTGGAAGAAGCTGTGCTGCACATCGGTGCCCGCGCCGCCCCACCACACCGGCACGGTGTCGGTGGTGACCGGCTGGCCGTCACGCTGCACGCGCTTGCCCAGGCTTTCCATCACCAGCTGCTGCAGGTAGGCCGGCAGCAGCGCCAGGCGCTGGTCGTAAGTCATCACCGCGTGCGTGGCATGGCCCAGCAGGTTGCGGTTCCAGATGTCGGTCAGGCCGTGCAGCACCGGCAGGTTGCGCTCCAGCGGTGCATCCAGCGCGTGCGCATCCATCTGCGCGGCGCCGTCCAGCAGCTGCTCGAAGCGCTCGAAGCCGATCGCAAGCGCGATCGGGAAACCAACGGCCGACCACAGCGAATAACGGCCACCGACCCAGTCCCACATCGGCAGTACGCGATCGGCGGCGATCGCGAAGGCCTTGGCGGCGCGATCCGGATTGGCGCTGACTGCATACAGGCGCTCGCTGCCACCCAGCCAGTCGTGCAGGATCTGGCCGTTGAGCAGGGTTTCCTGCGTACCGAAGGTCTTGGAGATGAGGATGCCGGCGGTCTTCGCCGGATCCAGCGTGGCCAGTGTGCGCTGCATGGCGGCGCCGTCCACGTTCGATACGAAATGCACGCGCAGGCGCGCACCGGTGACCGGGCGCAGCGCATCGGCGACCAGGCGCGGACCGAGATCGGAACCACCGATGCCGACGCTGACCACGTCAGTGACGCCGCTGTCTTCCAGCGCACGCACCAGCACGCCCATGCGCTGGCGGATGTCGCGCGCGGTGGCATAGGCCTCGGCCGCCACCGGCGCATCGACCACGTCGCCGCGCAGCGCGGTATGCAGCGCGGCGCGACCTTCGGTCAGGTTGACCTGCTCGCCACGGAACAAGCGGGTGATGGCACCACCGACATCACGATCGGCGGCCAACGTGAGCAGGGCCTGCAACGCCGCGGCATCGTATTTCTGCCGCGCGAAATTGACATACAACGGACCGACCCGCAGCGCCAGGTCCTGCACGCGGCCGGGTTCGGCGGCGAGCAGGCTGGGAATGCTTGCGCCCTTCAGGCGCTGGGCGTGGAAATGCAGCGAGTCGAATCCGTTGTTCGTTGTCATGCGGCCTGGGTCGGGATCGTGTCGTTGGTGTGGGAGATCTGGTTCTTGCCATCAACGTACACCAGCTTCGGCTTGAAGCTGTCAGCTTCCTGCTCGGTCATGCTGGCGAACGCGGCGATGATGATGATGTCACCGACCTGCACGTGGCGCGCGGCACCACCGTTGAGCGAAACAACGCCGCTGCCGGCTTCGGCACGGATGGCATAGGTCGAGAAGCGCGCACCGTTGGTCACGTCCCAGATGTGCACCTGCTCGAACTCACGGATGCCGGTGGCAGCCAGCAGGTTGTCATCGATGGCGATCGAGCCTTCGTAGTTCAGCTCGGAATGGGTGACGGTGGCGCGGTGGATCTTGGTCTTGAGCAGGGACAGGTGCATGGGGGCGCTGCAACGGCAAAGGAAAGAGCGGATTCTAGCACCCGCTTGGCCATCGTCAGGGGGCCGCAGCAGGACGCTGAGGGCTGTTCAGGCCCCCTCCCCCGGCGGCGGCGGCGCGGCATGCCCGGAACGACCCTCCAGAGACAGCCGGAACACCGTATGGAAGGCCAGCCCGGCGACCAGGCCTAAGCCACCTGCGGCCAGCACCTGCAAGGCATAGCTGATCACGTCGAAGGTGTCGACATAGCGCAGGCGCTGCAGCAGCGGACCATTGTCCGCGCCCGGCCAGGTGCAGGTGGCCATGGCCAGCGCGCCCAGCCCGAAGCCGACCAGCACGAATCCGGTCCGGCGCAGCCGCTGTTGAGACTGCAGGATCAGCGCCATCGGCAGCAACACCGCGATCGCATTGCACACGGCCAATACGAACATCAGCCCACCGCCGGTGAGCGCAGGCATCGGCGTGCGCCGGAATTCAAGCGCGAACAACAGGCCGCCAAACAGCTGGGCCGGCAGCATGCCGGCGGCCAGCACCGCCAGGATCGAGGCCTGGGCAAGACGGCCGGTATCAGTGCTGGGGGTCTTCATTTCCGGTCTCCCGTCCGTGGGAAGTCGAGAGGCGCCCGTTGCGGGCGCCCCGGAGCCGCATGCGGCTCAGAACTCCAGGTTGTCGATCAGGCGCGTGCTGCCCAGGCGTGCGGCGATCAGCGCCACGCGGCCACCGCCGTCGAAGGTCGGCTCGGCCAGTTCCGGGGTCCGCAGCACTGCATAGTCGACCTGGAAACCGGCCACCTGCAATGCCGCCGTGGCGTCGGCCTCGATGCGATCACGTGCCTGCCCGGCCACGTAGCCTTCGCGCATGCCCAGCAGGGTGCGGTGGATGCTGGTCGCGACCGGGCGCTGTTCGGCGCTCAGGTACTGGTTGCGCGAACTCTTGGCCAGGCCATCCTCGTCGCGCACGATGTCCGCACCGACGATCTGGATCGGGAACGACAGCTCGGCCACCATCTGGCGGATGACCGCCAGCTGCTGGTAATCCTTGCGGCCGAACACGGCCACATCCGGCTGCACCTGCAGGAACAGGCGCGCCACCACCGTGCACACGCCATCGAAGTGCCCCGGACGGCTGGCGCCTTCCAGCACTTCACTCACGCCCGGCGCGTGCATGCGCGTGGTCTTGTCCACCCCCAGCGGGTACATCACCTCGACGCTGGGCAGCCACACCGCATCGCAGCCGGCCTGCTCCAGCCCGGCCACGTCGGCCTCGGGCGTGCGCGGGTAGCGGCTGAAATCCTCGTTCGGCCCGAACTGGGTCGGGTTGACGAAGATGCTCGCCACCACCTTGTCGGCGTACTGGCGGGCCAGGGTCACCAGCGAATGGTGACCTCCATGCAGGTTGCCCATGGTCGGCACCAGCGCCACCCGCAGGCCCTCGCGCTTCCACTGGGCGATCTGCCCGCGCAGTGCGCCGAGCTCGTTGAAGGTCTGGATCATTGGGCGTAGGCGTGCTGTTCGTCGGGGAAGCTGCCGTCGCGCACCGCGTCGGCATAGGCGCGGGTGGCACCGGCCACCGAACCGCCTTCGGCAAGGAAATCCTTGACGAACTTGGGACGGCGATGACCACTGTCCAGGCCGAGGAAATCATGCAGCACCAGCACCTGGCCATCGCACTGCGGGCCTGCGCCAATGCCGATGGTCGGCACATCCACCGCAGCGGTCACTTCGGCGGCGACCGGAGTCGGCACGCATTCGAGCACCATGATGCTGGCGCCGGCAGCGGCCACAGCCTTGGCATCTTCCACCAGCTGGCGCGCGGCATCGCCACGACCCTGGATCTTGAAGCCGCCCAGTCGCAGCACCGACTGCGGGGTCAGGCCCAGATGCGCGCAGACCGGAATCTCGCGCTCCACCAGGTAGCGGATGATGTCGACCTTGAAGCCGGCACCTTCGATCTTGACCATCTCGGCGCCCGCCTGCAGCAGCTGCAACGAGGCATCCAGCGCGCGCTCCGGGGTGGCATCGGCGCCGAACGGCAGGTCGGCCACCAGCAACGCACGCTGCAGCACGCGGGCCACGGCGCGGGTGTGGTAGACCATGTCGGCCACGGTCACCGGCAAGGTCGAATCATGGCCCTGCACGACCATGCCCAGCGAATCGCCGATCAGGATCAGGTCGACGCCGTTGGCATCGAAAGTGCGGGCGAAGCCGGCGTCGTAGGCGGTCAACATGACCAGCTTCTGGCCATTGCGCTTGGCCTCGGCCAGGGCGGGAACGGTCCAGGGCTTGCTGTCTGCGTGGGTGCTCATGTGCTGATAACCGGGGGAGATAACCCGGGCATTATCACCCTATCGGCGCAATCCCGCAGGCATCCACCCGCATCACTGCATCCCGCACGCGGCCATGGCCGGGAATGGCCAGATCCGGCGCGATTTCGGCCAGCGGCACCAACACGAAGGCACGCTCGTGCAGGTAAGGATGCGGCACCTGCAGACCAGGCTGGTCGAGCACCTGCGCGCCATACAGCAGCAGGTCCAGGTCCAGCGCGCGCGGGCCCCAGTGCACCGCCGGATCGCGTACGCGACCAAAACGCTGCTCCAGCGCCAGCATCGCCTGCAGTAGCGTATCGGCGGGCAGCGTGGTCTCGACCGCAGCCACCGCGTTGACGAACGGCGGCTGGTCTTCATTGCCCCAGGCCGGCGTGGCGTACAGCCTTGAGGCTTGGCGCAGGCGGGTATCGGGCAGGCCGTCGAGCGCGGCAATCGCCGCGCCGACGGTGACGGCCGCGTCGCCAAGGTTGGCGCCGAGGCCGATCCAGGCAAGGGTCATCGTTTACTCGCCAGCCGCACCGGCCGGGGCACCCGGACGACGGCGGCGACGGCGGCGCTTGCGCGGTGCCCCGCTCTCGTCATCCCCCTCTTCGCTGTGCATCACGTCCAGCGACGATTCCAGCTCGCGACCGGACTGCGCCTGCGCCTCACGCCAGAACTCGACATCGGCGGCGTGCTCGGCCGAGGCCACCTGGCGCAGGCTGAGGAAGTCGAACGCAGCGCGGAAGCGCGGATGGGTCAGGGTACGGAACACGCGCTTGCGCTGGCGCGAGCTGAAGCGCGACTGCAGCAGCCAGATTTCCTGCATCGGCAGCGAGAAGCGGCGCGGCAGCGCGATGGTGCTCAGCTGCTGCACCGTGACGCGATCGGCGGCACGGCGCTGTGCCTCTTCCGGTGCCACGCCTTGCTTGAGCAGGGTTGCCTGGGCGCGGCAGAACGCCGGCCACAGCAGCAGCGCAAACAGGAACGCGGGCGAGACTGGTTCATCGTTGGCCACGCGGGCATCGGTGTTGGCCAGGCCCTCCACCAGCATGCGGCGCAGCGCGCCGGTGCGGTTGGACTTCAGCGCCTTGGCGCTCTCCGGGAACAGCACGTCCAGCAGGCCGTAACGTTCGAGGCCTTCGAAGCTGGCCACGCCGTGCCCGGACAGGAACAGTTTGAGCACTTCTTCGAACAGGCGCGCCGGTGCGGCTTCGTTGAGCAGGCCCGCCAGGTGCGGGATCGGCGCGGCGGTGCCCTCTTCGATCTGGAAGCCGAGTTTGGCCGCCAGGCGCACCGCACGCAGCATGCGCACCGGATCTTCGCGATAACGCTGCTCGGGGTCGCCGATCAGCTTCATCAGGCGCGCCTGGACGTCCTCGAAGCCGCCGGTGTAATCACGCACCGAGAAGTCCTCGATGGCGTAGTACAGGGCGTTGCAGGTGAAGTCGCGGCGGATGGCGTCGTCTTCGATGGTGCCGTACACGTTGTCGCGCACGAGCATGCCGTTTTCCATCTCGCGGTCGCCGCTGCCGTCATCGCTGTTGGCACGGAACGTGGCGACTTCGATGATCTCGCGGCCGAACACGACGTGGGCGAGGCGGAACCGGCGACCGATCAGGCGGCAGTTGCGGAACAACTGCTTGACCTGCTCGGGCGTGGCGTCGGTGGCCACGTCGAAATCCTTGGGTTGGCCATTGACCAGCAGATCGCGCACCGCGCCGCCGACAAGGTAGGCGCCGAAGCCGGCATCGCGCAGGCGATAAAGCACGCGCAGGGCGTTCGGGCTGATGTCCTTGCGGGAGATCGTGTGCTGGTCGCGCGGGATGACGCGCAGGCTGAACGGTGATGTAGCAGAGGAAATGATGTTGGCGCTTCCGGTTGAAGTTTCGGGATTGCCCAATGGCATCGAGGTGCATATACTAGCGCTCCTGCCTCGGCAGCGACACAGTTACGCTCCCTTCGTCTAGTGGTTAGGACGTGGCCCTCTCAAGGCTAAAACAGGGGTTCGAGTCCCCTAGGGAGCGCCAGTCGCCGCAGCAGGAACCGAAAAAGCCCGCCTTTGTGCGGGCTTTTCTGTTTTCCGGGGTTTGCATTGGCATCGGTCGGCCTGGTCGCAGTAGCGCCTTCCTGTTCCTGCGTGGGAGGGGGCGGGCCATCCTGGCCTGGATACGCAAAAGCCCATCCATGGTGCTCGATGGCGCCTTGCTCGCGTGCGCTGTCCTGCGCACACGGCAAGACCGGGGTTGGGCTCCTGCCCAACCCGTCGGGCGCATGCGCCCAACCCATGGCGCCAACGGTCCCGCCCTGAGTGACCCCACCGGCTCTGGACGGTTTCCCGCGACCCTCGGCAACAACCGACCAGCGCTTCGCCGCGTCCGCACGCACCATGAAACTGTCAGGAGGGGGCAGACCGCCCTCTCCAGGACCGTTGGCGCCATGGATGGCGCCATCGAGCACCATGGACGGGCTTTTGCGTGTCTTGGAGAGGGTGGCCTGCCCCCTCAAACTCGGGACAACCAGGCGCCAACAGGATGCAACCGAAGCCGGGCAGCGTCAGCCTTCCATCTGCTCCAGCTCCTTGCCCTTGGTCTCGCGCACGCAGCGGACCACGAAGAAGATCGAGAGGATCGCAACGACAGCGTAGATGCCGTAGGCCCCGGCCAGGCCGATGCCGGCCAGCAGCATCGGGAAGGTCACGGTGATCGCGAAGTTCGAGGTCCACTGCGCCGCACCGGCAACGGCCAACGCCGGGCCGCGGATCTGGTTCGGGAACATTTCGCCCAGCATCACCCACATCACCGGGCCCCAGGACATGTTGAAGAACACCACGTAGACGTTGGCCGCAACCAGCGCCAGCCGGCCCATGCCGTCGGACAGCTGCAGGCGACCATCGGCCAGGCTGCCACTGGCGAAGGCGACCACCATCAGCACCAGCGCCACCGACATCCCAACCGAGCCGATCCACAGCAGCGGCTTGCGCCCGATGCGGTCGATCAACAGCACCGTCAGCAGGCAGGCGCCGATGCTCAGCGCGCCGGACAGCACGTTGATCAGCAGCGCGTCGCTTTCCGAGAAGCCCACCGCCTGCCACAGCACCGCGCCGTAATAGAACACCACGTTGATGCCGACCAGCTGCTGGAACATGGCCAGGCCAATGCCTACCCAGAGGATCGGGCGCAGCTTGCCGGTGACCGTGTCGCGCAGGTCGCTGAAGCGCGGCTTGTGCTGATCCTGGGCCAAGCTGGCTTCGATCTCGGCCTGCTTGGTCGCCGCTGCCGCCTCGCCGTACAGCCGCGACAGTACCGCCCTCGCCTGCTGCTGACGCCCCTTCAGGACCAGGAAGCGCGGGCTTTCCGGAATCACCAGCAACAACAGCAGGAACAGCCCGGACGGCAGCGCCTGCATCCAAAACATCCAGCGCCAGGCCTCATGGCCCAGCCATAGCGGCTCGGTTGACGCCCCAGCAGCTCGGGCCAGCAGGTAATTGCTGAGGAAGGCGGCGAACAGGCCGCAGATGATCGCCATCTGCTGCACCGTGGCCAAACGCCCGCGATAGCGCGCCGAGGCCACCTCGGCAATGTAGGCCGGCGACATCACGCTGGCCGCGCCCACCGCGAAGCCGCCGAGCACCCGTGCGGCGATGAACAGCCAGGAAGCGTGAGCGGCACCGGCGCCCAGCGCCGAGACCAGGAACATCAGTGCCGAGGCAATCAGCACGCCACGACGGCCCAGGCGATCCCCCAGCCAGCCGGCCAGGAAGGCACCGATCGCGCAGCCCAGCAGCATCGAGGCGACTTCGAAACCGAGCGCCGCCTCGCTGGAGTTGAAGGCCTGGCGCAGGCCGTCGACCGTGCCATTGATGACACCACTGTCGAAGCCGAACAGGAATCCACCCAGCGTGGCCACGCAGCTGATCAGGACGATGAATGCAGTGTTCTCACCACCATGGGAGGCGATGTTGGGCTGGGCTGGGGACATGAACGATCCTGCTGGGAAGGGGTCCGGCCATCCAACGCAGCCGGCTGACCCGCAGCGTCGCACAGGCCTCACCCTGCCGCCAACGACCACCACGGCCGCGCCTGCCAGACGCCTGATTTCCGCCCCGCGCCGACACCGGGGGCCAACCTGTTCTAGAATTGGCGGGTTCAGGAATCGATCCACCCCCAGCCCATGCCCTTTGTCGTCACCGAAAACTGCATCAAGTGCAAACACACCGATTGCGTGGAAGTATGCCCCGTGGATTGCTTCCACGAAGGCCCGAACTTCCTGGTGATCGACCCGGATGAGTGCATCGACTGCACCCTCTGCGAACCGGAATGCCCGGTCAACGCGATCTTCCCGGAGGACGATGTTCCTGCCGGCCAGGAGAGCTTCGTCGCCCTCAACGCCGAGCTGGCGAAGGAGTGGCCGGTACTGACCGTGCGCAAGGACCCGCCCGCCGACGCCGGCGAATGGGACGGCAAGCCGGACAAGCTGAAGCTGCTGGAGCGCTGAGAAGCGCCTCTTGCCGCAACGAAAAGGGCGCCTATGGCGCCCTTTTTCGTTGCTCGGCAGATAGCATCCGCGCGATCCGATAGATGCCAACCGCAAGATCCGATAGGTGCCAACCGCAGGATCCGGTAGCTGCCAACCGCAGGATCCGGTAGGTGCCAACCTTGGTTGGCACAGAAGCGCCGACCAAGGTCGGCCTCTACCCGGGCACGTGCGGACCTGGGCCCGCACCCACCCGACCGGCCCTTACTGGGCCAGCTTTGCCTTGAGCGCGGCGATCAGCTTCACCGGCGCTTCTGCAGTGGCCGGCAGGCCACGCGGGTCGACCGCGGAGATGTAGGCGCCGGCATCGACGGCGACCACGCGGACCAGGAAGTTGCTGCCTTCGTAGGCCACGTCATACGAGCCCAGCAGCTGCGCGCGGCTGGCGATGGTCACGCCTTCCACGCCTTCCAGCGCGGTGCCGACCTTGGCGAAAGCCTCGTCCTTGCCGCCGGCGATGGTGAAACCGGTGTTGCCCACGGCCGGGGCCGCAGCCACCGGGGCCGCCGGCTTGGTCGCCGAGGCAAGGGTCGGCACCTTGTTGTCACTGGTGGCGTTGGGCAGGTTCAGGTCCGGCGGCACTTCCAGCGGACGCATTTCCGGGGCCAGGGCGTAGTCGCCCTTGACGCCACGCTTGAAGCAGCCGGTGGTGCCGGCGGCAACGGCCACCGCAAGCAGGGCGTAGGACAGCACGCGGACGGTGGATACGGATTGACGCATGTGAATCTCCTGGGTCAGACCAAGACGGAAGGTCAGTGGCTGGAAAGGGCTTCGAGGGCGGCGATGTCGCCGGCAAGATGATCGGCCGCCGGATGGTGCGCCGCCGACAGCGGCAGCAGCGGCAGGCGCAGGTCGTGACCGATGCCGATACGGCGCAGCAGCGCCTTGACCGGAATCGGGTTCGGCTCAACGCCGCAGAAATCATGGAACGGCTGCAGGCGCGCATCCCAGGACCCGGTGGCTTCGTGGTCGTGGGCGGCAGCCAGCTCGCACATCCGGCGGTAGGCGCCGGGCAGCACGTTGGAGCCGACCGAGATCAGGCCATCGATACCGGCCTGGATCGAGCGCGCCGCCGTACCGTCGTCGCCACTGAACACGGCAAACTGCGGGCTGCGCAGGGCGAGCAGCGCCTGCACCCGGCCGGTGTCACCCACCGCCTCCTTGATGCCGACGATGTTGGGATGGCTGGCCAGTTCGGCCACGGTATCCGGCTGCATGTCGCACCCGGTACGGCCGGGCACGTTGTACAGCACGACCGGCAGCCCGCCCTGGTCGGCAACCGCGCGGTAGTGGGCGATCAGGCCAGCCTGGGTCGGCCGCACGTACGGCGGGGTGACCACCAGCGCGTGGCTGGCGCCAAGCGCGGCGGCACGGCGGGTCTGTTCGATGGTCTTGGCGGTGCCCGACAGGCCGGTACCGGCCATGACCGGGATGCGGCCGCCGATGCGCTCGACCGCGCTGGCCAGCAGCAGGTCGTACTCGGCATCGGTGAGGGTCGCTGCTTCACCGGTCGAGCCGGCTACGACAACGCCATGGACGCCACCTTCCAGTTGCAGGTGCAGCAGGCGCTGCCAACCGTCGGGATCGAGGGCGCCGTCGGCCCGGAACGGGGTCGCCAGCGCGGTGATGAGGCCGGAAAGGGACAAGGACGTGCTGCTCTTGGCTGGAAAGGGAAAACGCCCGCCACGAAAGGCCGGGGGCGACCTGAATGTTACTTGCGGCGCGAAAGCACGGGCAAGTATGCTGGACACCGGTGGATCCCCGCCTCTGGCGGGCATTCAGACTAACGCATGCATTACCCGGAATCGCCTTGACCGACACCACCCCGCGCCCCGCGCCGAGCGAAAACCACCTCCTGATCAACGCCTACACGACGCATCCGGAGTCCCCCCTGCTGTCCGTCACCCGCCGCATTGCCGACAGCGGCTGCAATCTGGTGGACGCACGCCTGGCCACGGTCGGCCGCGATGTCTCGGTCACCGCCCTGGCCACCGGCTCCTGGGACTCGGTGGCCAAGCTGGAAGCGATGCTGACCCGGCTGGAGCGCGAAGAGGGCCTGAAGCTGGTCTGGTACCGCACTGCCGCCAAGCAGGCGCAGTCCAACCTGCTGCCGTACATCGTCGAAGTGATCGCCGCCGACAAGCCGGGCATCCTGTTCCAGCTGGCCGATTTCTTCGACCGCCAGGGCATCACCATCGAGAACCTGCAGAGCACGCGCTACCGCGCCATGCAGACCGGTGCGGAGATGTTCAGCGCGCAGGTCACCATCGGCGTGCCGGCCAACATGCACATCGCCGCGCTGCGCGACGACTTCCTTGAATTCTGCGACCACCTGAACCTGGACGCGATCATGGACCCGATGAAATTCTGATTCTTCGCGCGCCTCTCACGGGCGCGTGGCGTTTCATGCAATTGTCGTAGAAAGAACCCAGGCTCGACAGAAGGACCTCATGAACAACGGCGATACCCTGGACAGCACCACCCTCTCCCTGCCGCTGGCGCTGTCCGGTGGCGAACAGGCCACTCTCGGCGACTACGCCGGCCACTGGCTGGTGCTGTACTTCTATCCCAAGGACAGCACCCCCGGCTGCACCACCGAAGGCATCGACTTCAACGCACTGCTGCCGAAATTCAAGAAGGCAGGCGCGGTGGTACTCGGTGTCTCACGCGACTCGGTGAAGTCGCACGACAACTTCTGTGCCAAGCAGGGCTTCAACTTCCCGTTGGTCAGCGATGGCGACGAAGCGCTGTGCAGCGCCTTCGACGTGATCAAGATGAAGAACATGTACGGCAAGCAGGTACGTGGCATCGAACGCAGCACCTTCCTGATTTCCCCCGACAGCCGCATCGTGCAGTCCTGGCGCAAGGTCAAGGTTGCCGGCCATGCCGATGCCGTTCTCGCCGAACTGAAGGCCTCCCAGTCCAAGTGAGTCCCACTGCCTACTGTGTCTGCCATCACCCTGCCCCGCAGCAGGCCGTGGTGGTTTTTCCCTGTCCGTAACCAGGAATCGACGATGACCCGAGGCAAGCGCATCTACGTGCTGGATACCAACGTGCTGATGCACGATCCCACCGCGCTGTTCAAATTCGAGGAGCACGACGTCTACCTGCCCATGCAGGTGATCGAGGAGCTGGACAACGGCAAGAAGGGCACCTCCGAAGCGAGCCGCAACGCCCGCCAGGTGAGCCGCTTCCTCAACGAGCTGGTGCAGGAATCCGGCCTGGACAACCTGGCCGACGGCATTCCGCTGCAGCGACCCAATGGCCTGCAGCTGCGCGGCAAGCAGAGCGCCGGCAAGCTGCGCTTCCAGACCAGCCATTTCGACGCCGGCAAGAGCTTCGGCAAGGTCATCCCGGACAACGCCATCCTCGGCGCGATCCTGGCACTGAAGGAAGAAACCCCGGACCTGCCGGTGGTGTTCGTTTCCAAGGACATCAACCTGCGGATCAAGGCCGCGATCGCCGGCATCGTGTCCGAGGACTACGAGAACGACCGCGCGCTGGACGATTTCAGCCTGCTCTACACCGGCGCCACCGAGCTGCCGGAAGACTTCTGGAAGCGCCACGGCGATGACCTGCGCAGCTGGAGCGACAAGGGCCGCACGCATTACGAAATCCTGGCGCAGGATGGCGAGGAGTGGTACCCGAACCAGTACGTCTACCTGCCTGGCGAAGATGAAGTCGAGCTGCGCGTCAGCCGCGTGGTCGGCGACGGCAAGGTGGTGCTGTCGCTGGTCGATGATTTCCGCCACGGCAGCCACGCCGTGTGGGGAATCAGTGCACGCAACCGCGAGCAGAACTTCGCGCTCAACGCACTGATGGATCCGGAGATCGACTTCGTCACGCTGCTGGGTACCGCCGGCACCGGCAAGACCCTGCTGGCGCTGGCCGCCGGCCTGGCGCAGACGATGGACCAGCAGCGCTACCGCGAGATCATCATGACCCGCGCCACGGTCAGCGTCGGCGAGGACATCGGCTTCCTGCCCGGCACCGAGGAAGAGAAGATGACGCCGTGGATGGGTGCACTGACCGACAACCTGGAAGTGCTCACGCACAACCAGGAAGGCGGCACCTGGGGACGCCAGGCGACCAACGACCTGCTCGCCAGCCGCATCAAGATCCGCTCGATGAACTTCATGCGCGGCCGCACATTCCTGTCGCGCTACCTGATCCTGGACGAGGCGCAGAACCTCACCCCCAAGCAGATGAAGACGCTGATCACCCGTGCCGGCCCCGGCACCAAGATCGTCTGCCTGGGCAACGTCGAGCAGATCGACACCCCGTACCTGACCGAGACCACCTCGGGCCTGACCTACGCGGTGGATCGCTTCAAAAACTGGCCGCATAGTGCGCACATCACCCTGCGCCGAGGCGAACGCTCGCGCCTGGCCGATTACGCTTCGGAGGTGTTGTGAACCGCTGCACCCGCCTGCTGCTGCCCACGGCTGCGATCGCCCTCGCAGCCGCCCTGGGTGCCTGCACCACCACGCTCGGCCCGGCCAGCGTGCCGACCGCCGAGCGTACCGGCCAATCCTGGGTGGTCACCCGCCCGATCATCGCCGCGCAGGTGCTCGATACCTGCTCGCGCCCCAGTCCCGGCCGCGAGGCCGGGCGGGTCAGTGGTTACTGGGCGCCCAGCCGGCAGCAGATCGACCAGCTGGAAGCGCAGCTGTCGTCGCTGGAATCACAGGTACCGAAGGTGCTGGACTTCGACCGCCAGTACGTCGGCATCGAAAGCGCCGGCAAGCGTCTGATCTACATCAACGCCTTCCATCTGCCCGACGACAGCGGCATCAACCCGGCACGGGAAGCGATCCGCGTCTGTGACGGCGGCACGCAGTTCTGGGGCGCGGTATTCGACCCGGCCAGCAACACCTTCAGCGAGCTGCAGTTCAACGGCGGCTTCGGCGGGCCCTGAGGGGCCCCGCCGATGGGAATACGCCTGCCCACCTGGGTCTGGATCGGCGCGGTCGCGCTCTCGTGCGTTGCCGGCATGGTCAACGTGGTCGGCTTCCTCGGTTTCGAGCACCAGGCGGTCAGCCACATGACCGGCAGCACCAGCCAGCTGGGCATGGCGCTGGCCCAGGGTGACTGGCGCGCGGTCGGCCACCTGTGGGGATTGCTGATCGCGTTTTCGCTGGGCGCGATGCTCAGCGGCCTGCTGATCCAGGACAGCGCATTGCAGCTGGGCCGCCGCTACGGTGTCGCGCTGGCGCTGGAATCGGCACTGCTGCTGGTGGCCATTCCGCTGTTCGAACAGCATCAGATCTGGGGTGCACTGGCCGCCGCCATGGCCTGCGGCCTGCAGAATGCGATGGCGACCACCTTCAGTGGCGCGGTGGTGCGCACCACCCACCTCAGCGGCATGTTCACCGACCTCGGCATCGGCCTGGGCCACCTGCTGCGCGGACTGCCGCTGCAGGTACGGCGGCTGACCCTCAGCGGCCTGATCATCAGCGGCTTCCTCGCCGGCGGCATCCTCGGCGCCTGGTTGTTCATGCGCTGGCAATACGACGCCCTGCTCGCCCCCGCCCTGCTGACCGGCCTGACCGGGCTGGGTTATGTGGTGTACCAGCAGTGGGCGCGTTGGCGGCATTGAATCAAGGACATCCACGCATGGCGTGGATCTACCTTCCCCTGCGGGACCACGGCACAATCAACTGATGAGCCCGACCACTCCCGTTTCCGCCCTCACCATCGCCGGCTCCGACTCCGGCGGTGGCGCCGGTGTCCCTGCCGATCTCAAGGCCTTCGCCGCGCACCGCGTGCATGGCCTGGCCGTGTTCGCCGCGCTGACTGCACAGAACACCCGTGGCGTCACCGCCGTGCATGTGCCACCGATCGCATTCCTGCAGGCGCAGATCGAAGCCTGCTTCGATGACTTCGATATCCATGCCGTGAAACTCGGCATGCTGGCCAACGCCGAGGTGATCCATGCCGTCGCCGACGCACTGGAAAAGCATCGCCCGCCGCACGTGGTGCTGGACCCGGTGATGGTCGCCACCAGCGGCGCGCGCCTGCTGGAGGAAAGTGCGCTCAAGGCCATGCGCGAACGCCTGCTGCCGTTGGCGACGCTGGTTACGCCCAATACCCCGGAAGCAGAACTCCTGATCGGCCGGAAGATCGCCAACGGCGATGACGCCGAACAGGCTGCCTCTGCCCTGCTCGAGCTCGGTGCCGGTGCGGTGCTGCTGAAAGGCGGCCACCTGCAGGAAGGCAACCGCGTGATCGATCGCTACTTCGACGGCGTCAGCAGCGAAGAATTCATCCACGCCCGCCTGCCGCTGGACGCACATGGCACAGGCTGCACGCTCGCCTCGGCCATCGCCGCGCAGCTGTGCAATGGCCTGAGCCTGGCCAATGCCTGCGAAGCCGGCATCGACTACGTTGCGCGCGGCCTGCAGCAGGGCTACGCGCCTGGCCGCAGCGAGGTGCTGGTACTCGATCACTTCGGCGCGGCACCGCACGCATGAGTCTCGCACCGGACGTCGTTGCCGTGCAGTGCACTGATGGCCATCGCTACGAAGTGATCGCCTGCGTGCCTGCACAGTCCATCGCGCGCCTGCTGTGGCTGCCAGCGCTGGGCGTGGCCGCGCGTCACTACCTGCCACTGGCATTGGCGCTGGCGGCGAAGGGCGTGGCGGTCTACCTGCATGAGTGGCGCGGCAACGGCAGCAGCTCACTGCGCCCGTCGCGCACGCAGGACTGGGGCTATCGCGAGGTACTCGAACAGGATCTGCCGGCCAGCCAGGCCGTCCTGGCCGCAGCCGATGACGCCACCGACGCCCTGCCCTGGATCATCGGTGGACACAGTCTGGGCGGGCAGCTGGCCTGCGTGCATGCCGGCCGCAACCCGCAGCACTTCAACCGGCTGTGGCTGGCCGCCAGCGGCTCACCGTTCTGGCGCGGCTTCCCGCCACCGCGTGGCTGGCTGCTGCCACTGGTCTATCGTTTCCTGCCGTGGATCGCGCAACGCCAGGGCGTGCTGCATGGTCGGCGCCTCGGCTTCGGTGGCACCGAAGCGCGCGGGCTGATCGCCGACTGGGCGCGCGTTGGCCTGAACAACCACTACGCCGCGGCCGGCATGAACGAAGACCTCGATGCGCAGATGGCGCGCGTGCATGGCAGCGCACAGGCCGTATTGATGGAGCACGACTGGTTGGCACCGACCGGATCGATGCAGACGCTGCTGGCGAAGCTGCCGAATGTGGACGCGCAGCTGCGCGTGCTGTCCGCGCAGGATCTGGGCACGCGCGCCGATCATTTCGCGTGGCTGAAGGCGCCGGAGGCCGTAGCTGACAGCTTTTTCATTCAGTTGGATGAAAATTTTCACAAAACTGTTGACGGTACGCGCCGACATCCGCATAATTCCGCTCCTGTCGCAGGGCGCCCGTAGCTCAGTTGGATAGAGTACCTGGCTACGAACCAGGCGGTCGGGAGTTCGAATCTCTCCGGGCGCACCACTCGACAGGTTTTCAGCATCCGCCGCTGGAAATGCAGTAAAATTAAGCAGTAAGTTGATTGTGTACCGCGCGCCCGTAGCTCAGTTGGATAGAGTACCTGGCTACGAACCAGGCGGTCGGGAGTTCGAATCTCTCCGGGCGCACCATACACAGTCAGCACAACAAGTTTATGTAATTGGCGCCCGTAGCTCAGTTGGATAGAGTACCTGGCTACGAACCAGGCGGTCGGGAGTTCGAATCTCTCCGGGCGCACCATTACACCGAAACAGCAGGCCTCGGCCTGCTGTTTTTTTATGTGTGTTTTTCGGCAGGGCTGCGCCCTGCACCCCTGGTAGTGCCGGCCGCTGGCCGGCAACCTCAACAGCAAAAGCAAAAGCAAAAGCTGGCATTCCGTGGGTTGGCGGGGCGACATGGACAGGCAGGACACGCCGTAAACCCATCCATGGGGGCTCGATGGCGGCATCCATGCCGCCAACGGTCCTGCCTGCCCATGCCGCCCCACCTCTGACAGATTTCCGCGATCTGGTAGATCCACGCCATGCGTGGATGACTCCATCGAGTCGACACATCTGTCAGATATCGAATGAATTCATCCACGCATGGCGTGGATCTACCGTGTCGACCAAGGTCGACACCTACCAGAGCAGCACGCCGTTCCGACAGATCGCGGAAAACTGTCGAAGGCGGGGTGGGTCCGATTGCGGGGGCGTGAGCCGCATGGGCCCGAGGCATGCCTCGGGCGGGTTGGGCAGGACGCCCAACCCGGGTCTTGCCGTGTACGCAGGACTGCGCACACGAGCAAGCGGCGACCGAGCTTACATGGGTGAGGGCGCTTTGCTTGCGAAGCATTGCTTCGCAAGCGCCCGAACGCCCAGCCGCCAGCGGCTGGGCCGGGCCCCGGAGGGGGACTTGCAGCGGCCCCCGCAACCGGACCCACCCCGCCTCCCCACAGGAAACCAGCTTCTGCTGTTGCTGTTGCTCCAGCTCGTAGCGGGTGCAGGACGCAGCCCTGCCGTACCCCTACCCCCTGGCCATTGACTGCCACCACTGTGACAGCAGCTCCGGCCTGCGCAGGCGCTCTCGCCACCAGCGCAGTGCGGCGCCATCCTCGCCGGTGCGCCAAGCCAGCCAGAAGGTCTCTTCCGGCTTGTGCTCCTCCACCTCGCGGATCACCAGCTGGCCACGCGCCACCGCCGCACGCGCGCAGGGCTCGGGCAGGAAACCGAAGCCCACGCCTTCGCACTGCAGCTTCAGCTTGCTGGCCATGTCCGGCACCGTCAGCATCTCCTGCCCCATCAACAGGCCGACCGTGCGCGGCAGCAGCCGTCGCGCCGAATCGGAGACCGCGATCGCGCAGTGTTCGACCAGCTGTTCGCGTCCGAGCACGCCCGGCACTGCGGCCAACGGATGATCGGGGGCGACCGCGAACACGAACTCCACCGTACCCAGCGGCTCGACCACGAAACCGCCGCCGCTGGGACCCTCGCCCGGCGCACCGACCAGCAGGTCGGCACGGCGGTCCAGCAAGGCCTCCCAGGTACCGGACAGGGCCTCGCCGATCAATCGCAGCCGGGTCGGTGCCTCGGCCTCACGAAATGCGGCGATGTCCGGGCCGAGCAGCCAGGTCGGGAACACCGAGTCCACCGCCAGGGTCAGTTCGGTCTCCCAGCCCGATGCCACCCGGCGCACCCGCAGTTCCAGCTCCCGGGCTGCGCGCAGCAGGTGGCGGCCCTCGTCCAGCAGGGCGCGGCCAGCCTCGGTCGGCTCGGCGCGCGGGCCGACCCGGTCGAACAGCTGTACACCCAGGTCCTCCTCCAGCTTGGCCACGGTGTAGGAGATGGTCGAAGGCACTTTGTGCAGGGCCTTGCCGGCGCCGGCGAACGAGCCGCGGCGGTCGATGGCGTCCAGGATCTGCAGGGCATCGAGGCTGAGCTTGAGCATTCGAATTTTTCGATGATGACTGTCAAAACTATCCGTTTTTCAAACCCCGGGTGCAAGCGGATACTTCACTCCAACGGGGAAACACAGCGGCTACCAGCCCACCCCGCCCCATCGAAACCATCGAACAAAGGAGATTCCATCATGCTGCAGATCCGCAAGAGCGCTACCCGTGGCTTGGCCGAGCATGGCTGGCTGTCCTCGCGCCATACCTTCTCCTTCGCCAACTACTACGACCCCCGCTACGTCAGCTTCGGCCCGCTGCGGGTGATCAACGAAGACAAGGTGATCGGCGGCCAGGGCTTCGGCACCCACAGCCACAGCAACATGGAGATCGTTTCCTATGTGCTGGGCGGCGCGCTGGAGCACAAGGACTCGATGGGCACCGGTTCGGTGCTGCGTTACGGCGACGTGCAGCGCATGAGTGCCGGTAGCGGTGTCAGCCACAGCGAGTTCAATCACTCCGCCGACGAGACCGTGCACTTCCTGCAGATCTGGATCTTCCCGGACGCGGAGAACATTACTCCGTCGTACGAAGAGACCCACTTCGCACCGGAAACCAAGCGCGGCCAGCTGCGCCTGATCGCTTCGCCGGACGGTGCCGATGGTTCGCTGCGCATCCACCAGGATGCCCGCATCTTCGCCACCATCCTCGATGGCGGCCAGAAGCTGCACCACGCCCTCGGCAACGGTCGTGGCGCCTATGTGCAGGTGGCCCGAGGCCAGCTGCAGGTCAATGGCATCACCCTGGAAGCCGGTGATGCGCTGCAGGTCAGCGACGAAGCGCAGCTGACCTTGGAGAACGGCAACGACGCCGAAGTGCTGGTGTTCGACCTGCCGCTGTAATGACAACGCCAGCGATGCCGAAAAGCATCGCGGGCGTATTTGTAGAGCCGAGCCATGCTCGGCTGCGGTTTGACAGCCAGCCGAGCGCGGGCTCGGCTCTACAGCACCACCGGCGTCAGAACTTGTACGTCATCGCCAACCGCACATTGCGCGGCTCACCCCAGGTGTAGGTGCTGTACCAGCTGAAGATCGTGTAGTAACGCTTGTCCAGCAGGTTGTTGACGTTGAGCGTGGCCGACAGGCGATCGTTGAATTCATAGCGCGCCATCGCATCCAGCAGCCAATAAGGCTGGGTGCGATGCACCACCTTGGCCTGCGTGGCCGGGTTGGTGATCTCGCCGAAAGTGGAATCCTGCCAGCGCGCGCCACCGCCCAGCGTCAGCCCCTTCCAGTCGCCACGCAGGCGGTAGCTGGTGTGCAGGCTGAACTGGTTTTCCGGCTCCAGTGTGGTCACCTTGCCACCGGCCTGGCGCGCGATCTTGTGCGAGAACCCACCCTGCACCTGCCAGCCCTCGGCCAGCTGGCCCGACATTTCCAGCTCGTAACCCTTGGTACGCACCCCCATCAGGGCGCGATAGGCATCCTGCCCGTCCGGTGTCTTGCCACCAGTGGGCTGGGCGAAGTTGTCCTGGTCGAGCTGGAACAGCGCCGCACTGGCGTTGAAGCGCCCATCGAGGAACTCGGCCTTCAGGCCCATCTCGTAGCTGCGGCCTTCCAGCGGATCCAGTGCCTTGCCCTGCTCGTCGCGTTCGCTGTGCGGTTTGAAGATGGTGCTGTAGCTGGCGTACACCGAATAGTGCTCACCGAGGTCGTAGACCACACCGGCATACGGCACGAACACGCCGGTCTCGCGCGTGTCCGGCGAGCGGTAGCTGGCCAGGCGACTGCCCACGATCACCTTCAGTGGATCGGCCACGTCGAAACGGCCGACCACATACAGGCCGTTCTCACGCGTCACTTCGTTGTTGCTGTAGCTGCGCTGCCACTCCGGCTCGGGAATGTCGCCATTCCAGGTTCTGTAGTCCGGCACGGTATCCGGGAACCCCGCCTGCGGGCCGTAGCCGGTATTGGTCCAGCGCTTGCGCGAGGCGCTGCCACCGACCACCAGCTCATGCTCCCGCCCGAGCAGGCCGAAATGACCGCTCACATAGAAGTCGGCAGCATTGCTGACGGTCTTGCCAACGTACTTGCCGAGCCACAGGCTGACGCCCTCGCCGGTCAACGGATCGGGATTGCCGGCGGCGGCGCCGGCCAGTGCGGCGTCATAGCCGTTGACCTGGTGGTTGAGCTGCAGCTTGGCCACCCAGTCGTTGGCGAAGGTGTGCTCGAGCGTGGCGAAGCCGGTGCGCACATACTGGCGCCAGCCACTCCAGCGGGTGCCGTTGTTGAACGAACGCGGCATGTCATTGAAGTTGCCGGCACTGTCCAGAAGAGGGATGCCACCCCAGGTCGAGCCCTTCGGGTCGCTGTCCATCGTATCCCCACCCACGGTCAGCAGGGTGCGCTCGCCCAGATCGGCTTCCAGCACCGCGTAGCCCACCTTGCTGGTGCGCTGGTAGAAGTCGAGATTGGAATGCTTGTCCTGCCAGGCGCCCACCGCACGACCGCGCACGCGTCCATCGGCGGTCAACGGGCCGCCAACATCGATCTCGGCACGATAGTCATCCCAGCGGCCGACACCCAGCGTGGCACTGCCGGCGAACTCCTTGCCCGGCTTCTTGCGCACCAGGTTGATGGTCGCGCCCGGATCGCCCATGCCGGTCAGCAGGCCGGTCGCGCCCTTGAGCACTTCGATGCGGTCATAGATCGCGGTATCGCTGAGCGTGTTGCCCGCCGAATAGGCCGAGTCACGCGACATCGGGATGCCGTCGTACTGGAAGTTCTGCACGGCAAATCCACGTGCGTAGTACTCGGTGCGCTCGCTGTCGTAGGTGACGATGCTGATGCCCGGGGTCACCCGCATCACGTCATCGATGCCGTTCAGGCCAAAGTCGTCCATCTGAGCGCGGGTAATGACGCTGATGGTCTGCGGGGTCTGCCGCGGGGTCAGCACCAGGCGGGTGGCGGTGGCGATGGTGCCCGGCGTGTAGGCGCCGCTGCCTTCGGTGATGGTGCCGAGCTGGTTGGCGGTGACCTGTACGGTCTGCAGGGTCTGCGAGGCCGGGGCCTCGGCGGCCTTGTCCGGCTCGGCGGCGGACTGCGCGGCTGCGATGCCGCTGCTGGCCAGTGCGGTGATCAGCAGGCCCTGGGCAAGCGCCTGCGGCAACGCACGGCGACGCGGCAAGGGGGACGGAATACGGGCATCAGGCACAGACAGCACGGCGGGACCTCCACGATCGGGTGGGATCCTCTGGCGGCGGCTGGAGGGAAGACGGGGACGCGGCCGGATGGCCGCAGGCGCAGGAGTGTACTCCCCTGCGCCCCGGCTGTCGTGCGATGTGCTGTGGTGCGGCGCGCTGCCGCAGGCTCAGCCGCCGATGGCGGCGCAGGCCTCCAGGATCAGCGCGGTCACCTCCTTCGGCTGCGAGGCCAACGAGGCATGGCTGGCATCCAGCTCCAGCAGTCGCTTGGGCTGCATGCGCGTGGCCATGGCCCTCTGGTTTTCCGGCGCGATCATGCGGTCGTGGCGGGACAGCTGGTACCAGCTCGGCTTGTGCTTCCACGCCGGGTCGCTGATCACATCGCCGAATGTGCTGGCCAGCGGCGCCTTCTGGGTCACCGCCATCACCCGGCCCTCGTCTTCGCTCAGATCCTGGCAGAAGCTCTCATGGAACTTGTCCGCACGCAGCCACAGGTAGCCATCGCTGTCCGGCGCAAGGTTCGGCGCCGCCTCCGGCAGGTGCTGCTGGGTGATGCCACCGGGGCTCTCGCCGGCATCAGGCGCGAAAGCGGCGATGTAGACCAGGCCCTTCACGTTGTCCTCGTTGCCGGCCTGGCTGATCACCGCGCCGCCATAGGAGTGGCCGACCAGCAGCACCGGCCCGTCGATCTGCCGGATCATTTTCCGGGTGCGGCCGGCATCGTCGGCCAGCGAGGTGAGTGGCAGTTCCACCGCCTGCACGCGGTCATGGCCGTTGCGATGCAGCTCCAGGATCACTTTGGCCCAGTGTGCGGCCCCGCCCCAGAAGCCGTGGACGAGGAGGATGGTGGGTGTCGTGCTCATGTACGGATCTCCGGCAGCGGGCGGCGGAATGCCGACCGTGCAGCCACTGTCCGTGGGCGACGTTAATCGCCAGTGACGCGATCGGGTCACTGCAATCGTATGCGTCGCCCGATGTCACGCATGGCACTTGCCGAGCCGTCCTGAAAACGTTTTCATTAACACCCCCTGGAGCTTCGCACCGCGCATGACGCCTTCATCCCCACGTGCCCAGCAGCACGCCACCCGCGCTGCCTTCTTCATTCCCGGATTCGCCACCGCCGCCTGGGCACCGATGGTGCCCTACGCCAAGGCCAAGGCCGGGCTGTCCGACGCCAGCCTCGGCGCAGTGCTGCTCTGCCTCGGGCTCGGCTCACTGCTGGCGATGCCACTGGCAGGTGCGCTGACCGGGCGGCTGGGATGCCGCCGGGTGATGGTGATCACCTGCGCGATGATGCTGTGCGCCCTGCCCTTGCTGGTGCTGGCGCCCTCTCCGGTAGCGCTGGGCGCGGCCCTGTTCGTGTTCGGCGCCGGCGTCGGTGCACTGGATTGTGCGATGAACATGCAGGCGGTCGCGGTCGAGCGCGACGCCGGGCGCGCGATGATGTCCGGATTCCATGCCTTCTACAGCATCGGCGGCTTCGTCGGTGCCGGCTGCATGACCGGCATGCTGATCCTGGGTACGCCGCTGTGGCTGGCCGCGTTGGTTTCGGTGGCCGCTCTGCTGCTGGTGGCAGTGCTGTCGGCACCGCACTGGCGCCCACAACGGATCCTGCATGAAGGCCCCCTGCTGGCACTGCCGCATGGCGTGGTGCTGTTCATCGGCGTGCTGGCCTTCGTGGTGTTCCTCGCCGAGGGCTCGATGCTGGACTGGAGCGCGGTGTTCCTCGCCGAAGTGCGGCAGGTGCCACGTGACCAGGCCGGTGCCGGCTTTGCACTGTTCACCCTGGCGATGACCGCGATGCGCCTGTTCGGCGACGGCATCGTCGAGCGCCTCGGCCGGACCCGCACCCTGGTCTTCGGCGGCATCACCGCTGCTGCGGGTTTCACCCTGGCGACGCTGGTGCCATCGTTCCCGGTGGCGCTGGCCGGCTACGTACTGGTCGGGCTGGGCTGCGCCAACATCGTGCCGGCGCTGTTCTCGATGGCGGGCCAACAGCGGGTGATGCCGGAGAGCATCGCCATCACCGCGGTCACCACGCTGGGCTACGCTGGCATCCTCGCCGGACCGGCAGCGATCGGCGCACTCGCACACGCTACCAGCCTCGGCTTCGCCTTCCTGTGCGTGGCCGCGCTGCTGCTGGGCGTCGCGGCGTCTGCGCGCTCGCTGGCAAGACGGGTGGCCTGACAGAAAAAAGGGGACGGAGGGGATTAAGTCGTTTCTGGCCCAGCTGTGCGGGAAACGACTTAATCCCCTCCGTCCCCTTTTCTCAGCTGCGTGTCAGCCACTCGGCCTGGGCCGGCAGCTGGGGCGCCGGGCAAGCACTCTGCGGATGGTGCTCGTCGCGCGCCATCCAGTCATCGACCACGCCCGCCAGCAGGTCCAGTCGCAGCGGCAGGGTGATGTGGTCCTCGCCGCGCATCTCGATGTAGTGCGCGCGCGGATTGGCCTGCGCCAGTTCGCGGCCCTGGCTGACCGGAATGTGCTGGTCGCCCTGGCCGTGCAGCAGCAGTACGCAGGCGCGGGTATCGGCCAGCGCGCGCGCTACATCCACGCGGTCCAGATCGACGTCGATGCGGCGGCTGGCGGCGGCGATCACCTGGTTGATGTCCTGGCCGCCGTAGCGCCAGCGCGCGTACGACGCCACCGCCTGCGCCTTCAGGCCTTCCGGCTGCAGTCCCATCAGGTGCGGGATCATCGTGCGGATCGCCACACCGGCATTGGCGAACGATTCCATCGCCACCACGCCTTCCACCTGGTCGCCCAGCTTGTCGGCGGTGAACACCGCTGTGGCGGCGCCATAGGACACGCCGAACAGGTACAGCGGGCCGTTTACTTCACCACGTGCACGCAGCTCGCCGATTACATCCACCACATCGTCGGATTCATAGGTGCCGTATCCGGACGGACCTGCACCGGACTGCCCATGGTTGCGCAGGTCCAGCGTGATCACGCGATAGCCGGATTCGGCCAGCTGCAGCGACCACGGCAGCATCGAATCGCCGTTCATCATCCAACCGTGCAGCAGCACCACGGTGCCGCGCGGGGCCTGCGCGCGGAACGGTTGCGGTACTGCCAGGCTCAGGCCGGTATCCAGCGGCAGGCCGTTCTCGTGGCGCTGCGGCAGGTAGTGATAACGCGCGCCGTAGTCGCCGGGATCGAATACACGCCAGAAGATCGGCACGCCATCGCGGCCCGGCGCGAAGCCATGGCGGTTGGGCAGTTCGGCGATGGCCGCAGCGATGCGCGGGCGATCGAGCAGGGTCGATACACCACCTGGCGCGATCAGCCTGTCGGCGAGCGAGGTGGACGAGGCATTGATGGAGGAGGAGCATGCAGCCAGCCACAGGCCGGCGCACGCCAGCAACAACAGCAGCAGGCGCTTCATGGGCAATCGGGGAAAAGGTGCGACAGCGTGGCAGGTTAGCGACGCGGGCGTGGGCCATCTATCGCGCGCGGATGACGGCTTGATGACAACGCAGGAACGATTCAGCTTGGTGTACAAGCTGTATCCGTTCAGTCATTGATCCGGATCAATGAACGCGCGCGCGGGATTGCCCACAGTGCCGCCATGCGCACCTCGCTCAAGCTCGCCATTGCCCTGGCCGCCACGTTTGCCGCCGCCTACGGCATCGCCCGCACCACGCCCTACTGGTTCGCACCGCGACAGACGGCGCAGGTCGACATCCACGATCCGACGCTGATCGCGCAGGGACAGTACCTGTCGCGCGCCGCCGACTGCGCCGCCTGCCACACTGCGCCGGGCGGCAAGCCGTTCGCCGGTGGCCTCGGCATGCAGACGCCGATGGGCACGATCTACTCGACCAACATCACGCCCGATCCCGACACCGGCATTGGCGCCTACGACTACGCCGACTTCGAGCGCGCGGTCCGTCGCGGCATCCGTCACGATGGGCAGCCGTTGTATCCGGCAATGCCGTATGCCTCGTACGTGATCGCCAGCGATGCCGAGATCAAGGCGCTGTACGCCTATTTCATGGGCTCGGTGCAGCCGGTGAAGCAGGGCAACGCCGACAGCACGATCCCGTGGCCGGCCAACATGCGCTGGCCACTGGCTTGGTGGCAGCTGCTGTTCGCACGCCCGCGTACGTTCAACCCGGATCCGTCGCTGGATGCCAGCCAGCAGCGCGGCGCCGAACTGGTGGAAGGCCTGGCCCACTGCGGCGCCTGCCACACGCCACGTGGCCTCGCGTTCCAGGAAAAGGCGATGGCCGATGATGGCAGCCGCCAGTTCCTGTCCGGCTCGGTGCTGGAAGGCTGGTATGCGAAGAACCTGCGCAATGAATCAACCGGTCTGGCCAGCTGGAACGAGGGCGAGATCGTCGACTTCCTGCGCACCGGACGCACCGATCGCTCCGCGGCCTTCGGCGGTATGGCCGACGTGGTCGAGCACAGCACGCAGTACCTGTCCGACGCCGACCTGCTGGCGATGGCCCGCTACCTGAAACAGCTGCCGGCACGCGATGGCCGCAACGCACAGTGGTCCCCGGGTACCGACACCTCCACCGCCGCACTGCGCAGCGGCGACTACCGTGTTGCCGGTTCGCTGGCCTATGCCGAGCACTGCCAGGCCTGCCACCGCGCCGACGGGCGCGGCATGCCCCGCGTCTATCCGGCCCTGGCCGGCAACTCGATCGTGTTCGCCGATGACCCCAGCTCGCTGGTGCAGGTGACCCTGATCGGCGGCCGCACGCCGCATACCCCGCACGACCGCATGGCCTTCACCATGCCCGGTTTCGAGCAGCTGCCGAATGCACAGCTGGCACAGATCCTGACCTTCATCCGCAGCAGCTGGGGCAACCAGGCCAGCGCGGTGAGCGAGGTCGACGTGGCGCGCATGCGCCGGGTGGTGCGTGACAAGCCGGTGCACTACGTTCCGCAGGAGGCCGCACGATGAAACGTTCGCGCAAACGCTCCCGCCTGCTGATCGGCAGCGTGGTCACCCTCGTGCTGCTGGTCGGCGCCGGCACCCTCGCCTATCGCCATCTGTACCCGGACCTGGATGCTGCCGTAGCCAGCACGATCGATATCCTCGATGCGCAGGGCAAGGTGGTCGGCCACTACCACGCACCCAGCGCCGAAGAGATCGCCGGGCTCGGCAATGCCGAATCGGTGATGCTTGGCCGCCGCCTCCTCAACGAGACCGCACGGCTGCTGCCGGACAACGTCGGCAACGATCTGAACTGCAATTCGTGCCATATGGCCGAGGGCAAGCGACCGTTCGGCAACCACTACTTCAATACGGGCGGCGGCGCCTATCCGCGTTACATGCCGCGCCCGGGCAAGGTGATCGGGCTGACTGAGCGCATCAATGGCTGCCTGCAGCGCTCAATGAACGGCAAGCCGCTGCCGAAAGACTCACCGCAGATGCGCGCCATGCTCGATTACATGGCGTGGCTGAGCAGTCCAGTGCCAGACGGTGCAAAGGTGGCCGCTCCCAGCGAGGGCCCCATCGACAGCACGCTGACCCCGGACCCGATCCGTGGCCAGGCGCTGTACGCCGTGCAGTGTGCCGCCTGCCATGGCGACAACGGCGAAGGCCGGCGCGACGCCAGCGGTGATATCGCCTTCCCGCCGCTGTGGGGCGACCACAGCTTCAACATCGGCGCCGGCATGGCGCGCCTGTACAAGGCGGCCGGTTTCGTCAAGCACAACATGCCGCCGGCGGTGACCCGCGAGCCACCACTGGGCCAGCAGGTGATGCCCGACCAGGATGCGGTGGACATCGCCAGCTACTTCATCAACCAGCCGCGGCCGGACTTCGCCAACAAGAGCAAGGACTGGCCGCGCGACCCGAAACCCAAGGACGCGCGGTACTGAGGAGGGCGTGGTTCAGCGCTTGACCAGCTCGACCCGGCGATTGCGCGCCTTGCCTTCCTCGCTGCCATTGTCGGCCACCGGCCTGTCGGCACCGAAGCCGGCCGCCTGCAGGCGGTCGGCGGCGATGCCCTTGGCGGTCAACGCCGCCACCACCGACCGGGCCCGATCCTCGGACAAGCTGCGGTTGTGCGCGGCCGCGCCACTGTTGTCGGTGTGGCCTTCAATCGACAGTTTCAGCGACGGGTCGGCACGCAGCAGGTCCAGCACCTGCGCCAGTTGCGGTTCGGACGTCGGCAGGATCTGCGCCTTGTCGGTGGCGAAGTTGACCTGGATCGCCACGCGGCCGTCGCTGTCCAGCTTCTTCTTCAACGCATCGGCCGGCAGCAGCGCCGCCGTCTGGGTGAAGCCTTTGCGCTCGACCACGACCCAGCCTGCGCTGAGGTATTCGAGGCGAGCATGCACCCACACCTGGCGGCCATCAGCCAGATCGACGCGATAGACCACGGTGTCGTAGTTGTCCCAGCTGTAGCTGGCCGCGTTGCCGTAGGACGACTGCACCTGCTTCGACACGCCCTCGGCCGCCTCGTGCGGGATGCGCCCCTCGAACACCTTGGTGCCGTTGACCTGGGCCATCATCGCCTCAAGGTTGCGGCGTACTTCATGCATCGAGTATTCGCGCTCGCCCTTGTCGAAATCGGCAGCGAAGGTGCGGCCCTCGACCGGTTCGAAGTGATCTCCGGTCCAGAACGGGAAGGCATCGAAATCACGCTGCTCGGGCGTGTTGCGCTCGCGATAGCCGGCCGGCAGGGACAGGTGCGGGAAACGGTCCGACCACTGCGCGGTGGCCTTGAACGGCACGTCATCCACGACCACCAGACCGGCGCCGTTGCTGTCCACTGCCAGCTGCACCCACACGGTGCGGTTGACCTGGCGCAGCACGTAGACGGTGGTGGGTGCGTCCTGTTCTCCGTTCACCGCATCGATGAAGCCACCCCCGATCTCGCCTTCCAGTTGCGGGCCGTAGTAGATGTCGCGCAGCAGCTTGCCTTCAAAGACCTTGCGGCCGCCGGCGGCGGTGATCACGCCGTCGAAGTTGCGCTGCACTTCCAGCGCGGAGAACGCCTTGTCGGGGGCCGCCTCACTGTCGGTCACGATGCGTGCCGACCAGCTCGGACCTTCCGCCCAATGCACACCCTCGCCCATCCGGAACGGGAAGCGCGCCCAGGCGCGCGGGTGCGGGGCGTTCTGCGGCGCGTAGCCCTGCGGCAGGCTGAAGAACGGCAGCTCACCCAGCGTGGTGTCGCTCAGCGGCACGCTGCCGGTGTCGAAAGGCACCAGCGGCACCGGCTTGCCATCGCGGTCGGTGAGTGCGGTGGCGTCGGCGGCGGCCGTTGAACCCGCTGGGGCGGCGGCCGGTGCTGCGGCCTCGTCCGCCGTGGCTGGCGCAGGCGGCGCCACCTCTCCATCCGAGGGCGTCCGGTTGCACCCTGCCAGCAGCACCAGGGCTGCACCTCCCAGCCAGATCTTCGATCGCTTCTGCATCGCCACCACCTCAGGTCCATTGAAGCGCCGAGCATACCCGAAGGCCGTGACCGCCCCCACAGTGCCATCGTTCCTGCGCTGCCACGTCATGCCGATGTCATTGGCGCTGCCGACACTCCGGGGTTTCCTCCCTCTGAAGGTCCAGTTTCGATGCGAACGATTGCGCGTTTTCCCCGTGTCTCGCTGCTGGCCCTGCTGATCGCCCCCGCCCTGGACGCCCTCGCAGAAGCACCGCAGGGCGATACGGGCGAAGCGCGCAGCAGCGATGCGCGTACCCTCGACCAGGTACAGGTGATTGGTCAGGCCACCAGCTACGCGAAGACGTCGGTGCGCGCGGAAACACTGAACCGGCAGACCGTGATGAGCAGCGTCAACGACGCGCTCAACGAAGTGCCCGGCGTGGTGGTCAGCGAGGCCGATGCCACCGGTTCTTCGGTGTGGGGCACGCAGATCAGCATGCGCGGCTTCGTGACCAACCGTGACACCCAGCAGATCGGCACCACCATCGACGGCCTGCCCAATGGCGGCTCGGGCTACGGTGGCGGTTCGCTGGCCAACCGCTACATCGATACCCTGGACCTGGAAACAGTGGAAGTCAGCCAGGGCACTGCCGACATCTCCTCGCGCTCGAACGAGGCGCTGGGTGGCACGCTCAACTTCCTCACCAGCGACCCACTGCAGGACAGCCGCCTGCGCTTCGTGGTCGGTGCCGGTGACAACGAGGCGCGCAAGTACTACGTGCGCTACGACACCGGCCTGCTCGGCGGCCATACCCGCGCCTGGGTCAGCGCTTCTTCCGCACGTGTGCACGACTGGATCGATGGCAGCGGCAAGACCAGCAACGACCACATCGCCGGCAAGTTCATCACCGAGCTGGATCGCTGGACGCTGACCGGCTACCTGTCCTACAACGATGCCGACGAGCCGGAGTACACCAGCGTCTCGCCGAAGGGCTTCGCCACCAATCCGGACCGCGACAACCTGGTCGGCACCCTCACCGGCATTCCGTACCTGGACCAGAACTACCGTTCCGGCTCGCGTGCGCTGCGCGAGAACACCTTCGGCTACCTGCGCGCGGCCTTCGACGGCGGCAACGGCTTCAAGGCCTCGGTGGCGGCTTACGGGCACCGCATGGAAGGTCGTGGCGACTGGCTGCCCCCCTACCTGGCGCAGGTCAGCGATGATGGTGCCGGTCGCCCGGAGTCGGAGTACATCGGTGGAAAGACCGTGTACGGTGGCAGTAACCGCGGCCAGATTTTCTTCGTCAATCCCGATGGCAGCGCCGCGCAGCGCCTGGCCAGCTGCACCCCACGGCTGGGCTTCACTGCCGAGTACGATCCGAACTGCTACGCGGGCAACGTGCTGGGCGCGCAGTCCTACCGCCACACCCACTACGACAACGACCGCATGGGCGTGACCGCCGACGTCGAATGGCGGCAGACCTTCGGTGCGGTCGACAACACGATCCGCGGCGGCCTGTGGGTGGAAAAGCTGGACCGCTCGGCGCGCCGCGACTGGCATCGCCTGCTCAACGTCGGCCAGGACATCGCCTTCGACCATCAGCCGTACTGGGTGCAGTTCGAGGACAAGTACAAGGTTGACGAGCAGATGTACTACGTCGAGGACGTGGCCCGCTTCGGGCCGTTCAGCGCACGCCTGGGCGTGAAGCAGTTCTTCGTCGACCAGTCGCGCCGCCGCGTGATCGGTGCCAGCGAGCACGTCAAATCTGACTCCAAGTCCGATCCGCTGCTGTCCACCGGCTTCACCTGGGCGCCCGGTGTGGAAGGCATGGAGCTGTTCGCTGGCTTCTCGCAGAACTTCGCCGCCATTCCCTCCGGCGTGCTCGGCGAGACCGACCCGCAGCACTTCCGCAACGTCGAGCCGGAGACCGCCGACAACATCGAAGTCGGCATGCGCATCAGCCGCTGGCCGCTGACCGCGTCGGTCACCCTGTACAACATCAAGTTCGACAACCGCATCGTCTATCTGCCGGCCGGTTTCGTCAGCGGCATCGACTACCTGGGCGAGACCGACGGTGTCTACGAGAACTTCGGTGGCGTGGAAAGCAACGGCCTGGAGGCGGCGTTCGGCTACGGCTGGGACAATGGCTGGCGTCTCAACGCCGCCTATACCTACAACCGCTCCAAGTACCTGGGCAGTGGCGATGCCGCACGTGATACCCAGCTGGGCATCGTCGACGGTGCCAAGGTGATCGGCCAGCCCGAACAGACCCTGGTGCTGTCGGCCGACTGGCAGGGCGAAAACTGGAACTTCGGCCTGTCCGGTCGCTACCTCGGCACGCGCTACCTCGATGCCGCCAACGTCAACAAGCTGCCCTCGGCCACCGTGTTCAACGCCAATATCGGCTTCGACCTGCAGGGCCTGTCGCCGCGCCTGAAGGGCATGGGTGCCAACCTGGTGGTGAGCAACCTCACCGACAAGCGGTATCTTGCAGGGGTGGACGGCCGCGACAACGCCTTCATCGGCGCCCCGCGCACTGTCGGCATCTCCTTCCGTGTGGACCTGTGAGTGAGCCCGTGACTGATATCGGCCGACGCCGGTTGTTGCAGGCCGGCGTTGCCGCCGGCCTTTCCCCGCTGCTGCCCAGCATCGCCCGGGCCGCAGCGATCGCCCCCGCCGCGCAGACGCGCAGCCTCGAAGACCTGCAGCACATTGTGGTGTTCATGCAGGAGAATCGCTCGTTCGACCACTACTTCGGCACGTTGCCGGGCGTGCGTGGTTTCGGCGATCGCTTCGTGGCTCCCGCGCCGGCGCTGCAGGCCGGCGGCCGCACGCGCAGCCTGTGGCTGCAACCCGATGCCAGCGGCACGCGCGCGATCGCACCGTTCCCGCTGGATACCGCTGCGCACTTCGGCTACATGCGGGTGGAGGGCACACCACACACCTGGCCGGACGCACAGCGCGCCTGGGACCACGGCCGCATGGGGCAATGGCCGAAGGCCAAGCAGAACCATTCGATGGGCTACTTCCAGCGCAGCGACCTGCCCTTCCAGTTCGCACTGGCCGATGCCTTCACCATCTGCGACGCCTACCACTGCGCGATGCAGGCCGGAACCAACCCGAACCGGGTGTTCCTGTGGACCGGTCACAATGATGCACACGCGCGTGCTGGCGGCCCGGTGATCGCCAACTCGCACGACAACTTCCCCGAGCACGGCGGGCATCCGGCGTCGTATCGCTGGACCAGCTATGTCGAACGCCTGCAGAAGGCGGGCGTCTCCTGGCAGATCTACCAGGACATGGCTGACAACTTCACCGACAACCCACTGGCCGGCTTCGAGTCTTTCCGCCAGGCCTACCGTGCTGCGCCGGGGCATGACCCGCAGCTGCGCGCGCGTGGGGTCAGCACGCGTGGGCTGGCACAACTGCGCCAGGACGTGGTCGACGGGCGCCTGCCGCAGGTCAGCTTCATCATCGCCGACGCGGCCGGCAGCGAGCATCCCGGCCCCTCCAGCCCGGCCCAGGGCGCGGCCTATACCGCACGCGTGCTGGATGCACTGACCGCCGATCCGGAGGTGTGGAGCCGCACCGCCCTGCTGCTGATGTTCGACGAGAACGACGGCTTCTTCGACCACATGCCGCCACCGGCACCGCCTTCACCGATAAACGGTGGCTGGGCGGGTACGTCTTCGGTCAGTACCGAAGGCGAGTACCACCGCCATCCGGCACCGGGCGACGAGAAGTACGACGCCGCCGAGCTGCGCGGCCGCCCCTATGGGCTGGGTCCGCGCGTGCCGCTGTACGTGATTTCACCCTGGAGCCGCGGTGGCTGGGTCGATTCGCAGGTGTACGACCACACCTCGGTCATACGGCTGATCGAACGCCGCTTCGGCGTGGCCGCACCGGATATCTCACCCTGGCGCCGTGCGGTCTGCGGAGACCTGAGCAACGCCTTCGACTTCGCCCAGCGCGATACCCGTCCGTTCATACGCGGCCTGCCCGACGTGAGCGCGGCGGCCGCACGTGCCGCCGCCCTGCCGGGACGCACCGTGCCGGCGTTGCCGGAGGGGCTGGAACCGGCGCAACAGGAACGTGGCGTACGTCCGGCGCGTGCCCTGCCCTATCGGCCGCAGGCATCGATTGCCGCGATCAACACATCGGGCGTGGAACTGGTGTTGTCCTGCGAAGGTGCGGCAGCGGTCCTGCATGTCTACGATCGGCTGCGGCTGGGTGAGGTGCCACGCCGCTATACACTGATACCGGGCACGCCACTGCGGGAGCGCTGGCCGCTGGATGTGCACGGTCGCTACGACCTTTGGCTGCTGGGCCCGAACGGCTTCCACCGTCACTTCCAGGGCGCTGCCAAAGGACCCGTTGTGCAGGCGTCGGTCGAGCGCGCCGACGGCCAGCTGCGGCTGCACCTGCGCAATCTGGGTGAAAGTGCACAGCAAGTGCGCGTGCATGCCGGTGCCTATGCCGGGCACATGCCCGAGCAGACGCTGGCACTGCCCGCGCATGCAGAGACTTCGTTGGCGTGGGATGCAACGCCTACCGCCGGCTGGTATGACCTGCAGGTCAGCGCAGGTGAGAGTGTGCTGCGCCTGGCGGGCCGTGCCGAGGATGGGCGTCCTGGCACCAGTGACCCGGCGATGGGCAGCGAACCACTGCGGTTCGAGCACGATTGAGCCGCTCCGCCCTTGTAGAGTCGAGCATGGCTCGACTCTACAAGGGGGCGTGCCTGATCAGGCCTCCTGCAGCCCCGGCCGGCCGTGCTCGACCGCGTAGCGCTTCCAGCTCTGCACCGTTCCGTTCGGCTGCATCACGGTATCCAGCGTCTTCATGTCGCCGATCCACGCATCACGGGTGACATCGCACAGCACATAGCCGCGCTTGTCTGTGGTCGCCCTCAGATAAGGGCTGTGCCGCAGCTGGTTCTCGGCATATGCATCCACACCCTGGCCATCAGCGCCGGAAGTAATCGAAGTGGCAAGGAACTCACTGGAGACCACGCCTGAATCACGATGGTCCTGCACCAGGTCGCTGGCGTAATGCCGGTGCGCGTCGCCACACGCCGTCACCACGTTGCCGAAGCCCACCTTCTGGATGTGGTCGAGCAGGCGCCGGCGGCTGTCCAGATAACCCGACCACTGGTCATCGGACGACTGCACCACGCCGTCCTTCTCGCGCATGTAGTTGCCCAGTGCCACCTGGTGGGCGATGGTGTGCCAGCGCGGCGCGGCATCGGCCAGGCCGTCGAACAGCCAGCGCTCCTGCGTCGCACCCACAATGCTGCGCTCCGGCGATTCCACCTCCCCGCGCAGCGCCATGTTTACCTGCTTGCTGCGGTACTGGCGTGTGTCGAGCAGGTGCAGGTCCATCAGCGTGCCATAGCGTGCGCGCCGGTACATCTGCATGTGGCCATCGCGCGGGAATGCCGAACGGCGCAGTGGCATGTTCTCGTAGTAGGCCTGGAACGCCTGTGCGCGGCGCAGCAGGAACACTTCGCTGGGCGTATCGTCCTGGTCTTCGGCGCCGGCCCAGTTGTTGTCCACTTCATGGTCATCGAAGGTGACGAACCACGGCGCCGACGCATGCGCGGCCTGCAGGTCGGCATCGCTCTTGTACTGGGCGTAGCGGCGACGGTAGTCGTCCAGCGTGTAGGTCTGCGGCCCGACATGATTGCGCAGGTTGGTGAACGGCTGGCCGTTCATTTTCCGCAGGCCCGGCTGGCTTTCGCCTTCGTAGATGTAATCACCGTAGTGGAAGACGAAATCCAGCGGTTCCTCGGCAATGCGCCGCCACGCGGTGTAGTGGCCTTCCTCGTAGTGCTGGCAACCGGCCACCGCAAAACGCACGCGATCCACTGCGGCCGTGGCTGCGGGCAGCGTGCGGGTGCAACCGACCGCACTGGCGTGGCCGCCTACGGTGAAGCGGTACCAGTAAGGCCGTGCGGGCGCCAACCCACCCAGCTCCACGTGCACAGCGTGGCCGAGTTCGGGATGCGCCATCGCCGAACCCTGGCGTACCACCCTGCGCATGCCCTCGTCCGCCGCCAGCTGCCATTCGACCACCATCGGCCGGGTCGGCATGCCACCGCCGAACACCAGCGGCTCGGTCGCCAGCCGTGTCCACAGCACCATGCCATCGGCCGAAGGATCACCCGAGGCCACGCCCAGGGTGAACGGCGTGCTGGCGAACCGCGGCGACGCCAGCAGGTTGCGCGGGTTCAGCGCGGCGGCATCGGTCTGTGCGGCCAGCGCGTGCGCCGTGCCCATCCACGCGCCGGCAGCAGACAGGCCGGCCAGGGCCAGGAATCGCCTGCGATTGATCGTATCCACGGCTGCGCCCTCAGTTGTAGATGATGTGGAAATAGAAGAAGCGGCCGTAGTCGTCGATCTCGGTACGGAAGCGCCCGTTCGGGCCGGTGCTGTAGGTCGGCTGCGTGTTGAACAGGTTCTTGGCCTCGTACTTCAGCGTCACGTGCCTGCTGACCTTGTGGCTGAAGCCCATGTTGAAGGTCATGTACGGGTCGTAGTACGAATCCAGCCACTGGGTATCGCCGAAGTCGACCAGCATCCGGCTGCGGTAGGTACCGGACAGGCGCAGCTGTGCGCTCTTCCACGGCATGCGCCAGATCACCGACCCATTGAGCGACCAGTCCGGCTGGTACAGCAGGCGGTCCAGGCGGCGTTCGGTGCCATCACTGATGCGGTAGTTGGTCTGGCCTTCCAGCCGCGTTGCGTTGAAGTACATGTCGAAGCGCTGGCGGCCCCACTGCAGGTTGCGGTTGGCCACCGCGAACTCGACACCGCGCAGCCTGGACTCGTCGGTGTTCATCGGCTGGGTGACCCGGTAGCGGGTATCACCCACGTTCTCGAAGGTGGTCAGGGTGTAGATGTCGTCCTTGATCACCTTGTCGAACAGTGCCACCGAGACCAGGCCGTTGTTGCCGTTGAAGTACAGGTCCCACGCCAGGTCGATGTTGGTGGAACGGCGCGGCTGCAGGTTGGCATTGCCCTGCTTGATGGTGCAGAAGCCCCTGCCCTCCTCGTCATTACCACAGCTGGTGCTGGTGGCCTGGGCGATGTTGCTGGGTGTCGGCCGGCCCAGCGTTCGGCTGGCGGAGAAGCGCAGGCGCTGGTCCTCGCTCAACTTGAACGTCGCATTCAATGAAGGCAGCAGGTTGTTGTAGCCACCGCTCGTATTGCGGAAGGCAGAGGTATACGTAGTGCCGCCATCATCGCTGAATGGGCTGTAGGCATCGAAGCGGGTGTGGTCGTAGCGCAGGCCGCCGATCAGCAGCAGTCGGTCCCAGGCGTAGTGTGCGGACACGTAGGCATTGGTGATGTCCTCCACGTACTTGTAGTCGCTGGTGAAGTTGGCATTTGGATACGCCGCATTGTTGTTGCCCAGTTTCGGCAGCAGTTCCTCGTTCCACTTGCGGTTGTCGATCAGCGGGAAGCCCGGCACGCTGCCCAGCAGCGTCGAACCCGGATACAGGTAATCGTTGAGCGTGGCACTGCTCTTGAAGTAGTCGAAGTCGATGTCCTGCCAGATCTTCAGATGGCGGTACTCGGCGCCGGCGGCCAGGCCGAAGCCACGCGCATCGGCGTCGATGTTGTAGCTGAAGTCGGCACGCAGGTTGTCGATGCTCTCCTTGGCGTCGCGCGGCGAGACATAGGCCTGTGCCGGGTTGAGCTTGAACGCCGAGCTGGTCAGCAGGCTGGAATCGGAAACCGCCACTGCGTTCGGGAAGCCGTGGCTGTCGTTCTCGTAGTCGACGAACAGATTGCTTGGGTAGGCGCGCACACCCCAGTAGACCTGATTGTTGTGGAAGGTCTCTTCGGTGTGGCCACCGCGCAGGGTCAGCCGCGAGCGATCACCGATATCCCAGTTGAAGCTGGCGATGGCGCCACGGTTGCTGCGGTCCCAGCGGTCGTGGCGGTTCTTGATGTAGATGCTGTTGATCTGGGTGGTGCCACTGTCTTCGGTCTGGTTGCGGATCGGAAACTTGGCGTTGCCGTACAGATCGGTCTTGTTCATCGTCGAGTTCTCGTAGAACCGGTACGAGTACAGCAGCAACGATGCGTAGAAAGGATCGTCCGATGGCTTCCATTCCAGCTTGGCCGAGCCACCGAAGTTGGTGATGAAGTTGGTGTAGGTGCCGGTGCTGAAGTTGCCCGGCGCACGCAGTCCGTTCCAGCCCTTGGCCTCGTCCGGCCCGGTGGTGCCGTCGGTGAGGTACTTGCCGGCGTCGTTGTAGTAGTAGTTCGACTCCACCCAGCGCTTGACGCTGTTGCGCGAACGCTGCTCATAGCGCGCTACCGCAACAAGGCCGAGTTCCTGGTCGGCACCGAACTGGTTGGAGAACACCATCTTGGCGCTCTTGCCGAAATGCCCCAGGGTCTCGTGGTTGCCACCGGCACTGCGCTCGACATTGGTCTCGGCCGTGGAGTAGATACCAGCCACATCGGCGAACACGTACTTGCCGGACCGGTCGAAGGCACTGCGGCTGATGATGTCGATCACGCCGCCGATCGCATCCGGCGCCTGCTCTGCGCTGAAGCTCTTGTAGATGTCGGTGCGGGTGCCGATGTCGCTGGGAATCAGCTGCAGGTTGTTCATGCGCTCACCCGAGCCACTGCCACCCACGCTGGCAATCGCGATGCCGTCGATGGTGGTGTAGTTGAGGTTGGCCTGCACGCCACGCACCGTCACGTAACGGGGCTCACCGGCATCCTCCACGGCACTCAGGCCCGGCGCGGCCATCAGGCTCTCGGCCAGTGTCTCGTCGCCGTAGCTGTCCATCTCGTCGTAGACCACCGAATCCTTGATCACCGGCGAGGTCTTCTTCTGGTCGATCACCTCATGCGCAGCAATCACCTTCACCGTGCCCAGGGTCGGCGCCACCACCGCTTCGGCCTCGCGCGGCTTCGGCGCGGCCGGCTTCGGTTCGTTGTGTGCCGGCGCAGGATCAATGGCGATGACGTTGCCATCCACCACGGTGTAGCCCAGGCCGGTCCCTGCCAGCAGCGCGTCCAGCGCCTGCTTGACGGTGGCACCGCGCGGCACCGCCCCGGCCATGTGCACTTCACCACTGCCCGAATACAGGAACTGCACGCCGGAACTGCGCGACAACTGCTCCAGCGCGCGCGCCAGCGGCTGCGCCGCGATCGGCGCCGAAACGCGGGCCTCGAGGCCATCGGCAGTGGCCGCAGCCGCCAGCGGCACGCTGCAGGGAGACAGGGCGAGGATGATCGACAGGTAAAGCGTGTTGCGCATCACGGGTCCTTGGAAGAGAGAAAGCAGCAGGTGCCGCTGCGTGACTCGGCAGCGGCTTCTCCCAAGTAAGAGCCCGCATCCACCGAAGTGGAGAACGCGGATTTGATGAATTTTTTCTGACAACCCACGGCCATGTCGACCTCAGCGACTGCCAACCCGCACGGTGTCGCCTTCGCGCCGCACCACGAAGCGCGGGTCGCGCTCGAGGAAGGCCTGCAGCGCACCGATGCGATGCGCGTCCAGGCTGCCGGACAACCGCGCCGACGCCGCACCTTCATCCAGCACCCGCACCTGCACCTGGTTGTGGCGGTTGAAGGCGGCGGCCACCTCATCCAGCCGCTCGTCCAGGAAAGAGACCTTGCGTTGCTGCCAGTCCAGCAGCATCGACAACGGCACATCCAACGACTCGACCGCATGGCTGCGCGCGTCGACCTGCACCACCTGGCCTTTACCCAGTTGTGCAAGACGCCGCGCATCCGCACCGTGGCTCCACACTTCCACCTCGCCGGATACCACACCGATGCGGGTGCCCTGCAGCCGTCGCGACACGTCGAACACCGTGCCGATATCGCGGATCTGCAATCCGTTCACCTGCACCTCGAACGGCCGTCGGTCCTGGGCGATGTCGAACGTCGCCTCGCCCTGCAGCAGTTCCGCCCTGCGGCTGAACCCGCCCATGCGCACCCGCAGGCGGCTGTCCGCGTTCAGCCGCACCTGGGTCTGATCGGGCAGCACCAGGTCACGAATTTCTCCATGTCCGGCGCTGTAAAGCTGCTCGGTGGGCATCAGCTGCGGTACCAGGCCCACGCCGAGCAGGGCGATACAGGCTGCGGCAGCCGCCACCCACCAACGCGTGCGACGGCTGTGCGGCGCACTGCGCAGCGGGGCCTGTGCGTGTCCGAACAGCGGCACGACCTTGGCAGCGGCCTCCTGTGGCGGCACCGAGGCCTCTTCAGCCAATGCCGATTGCAGCGCCTCACCAACCTGCCGGTGCAGTGCGAGAGCGTGCATATAGGCGCGCACATGCTCCGGCGAGCGCTTCATCCAGTCCAGCAACGCAACCCGCTCCGCCTCGCCCAGCACGCCCTCGCGATTGCGCTGGAACCAGTCCATGGCCTCGCTGGCGATCACGTCGTCGGCCGCACCCGATGGATTCCGTTTCATGTGAGCTCCCTGGCGCCCAGCGCCTTCCTGCAGGCGTCCAGCCCCTTGCCGATATGCTTGCGCACCATATGCACCGAGACCTGCAGCTGCTGGCTGATTGCCGGGCAGTCCAGCCCGTCGCGATAATGCAGCTCCATCACCCGCCGCGTGGTCGCCGGCAGCCGTGCGATGGTGCTGCGGATATCGCTCCAGCGCTGCGCGCGCTCGAATTCGCCTTCGATGTCTTCTTCGCTCTTCAACACTTCGGCCAGGAGGTCGACGTCCTCCAGCGGCGGCAGCGACGAACGCGCGCGCGCGTGCTCCCGTGCAAGATTGGCGGCCACGGTGAACAGGTAGGCTTCCGGGTTCTCGACCGCGTCGGCATGCTCACCGGTGCTGCGCAGCAGCCGCAGGTAAACCTCCTGCGCCAGATCTTCGGCATCTTCGCTGGCAGAACCCCGGCGCAGGAAGAAGCCGCGCAGCAGCCGCCGCCGCAGCGCATAGCTCTTCTCCCAGATCCTCACGCTGTTCACGGCCGGCCAACCACCCCAAGGCTGGAAAGCCCCGCAGGGTGACGGCCATCGATGACAGTGGCGTTTCAACTGCCGGCAGGCAGCCGCTAGAATGCCGCCTCTGCAGTTTCCGGCAGCCGGCACAAGGAGTGCCCCGCAATGAACGCCCGCACCGCCATCAACACCCTCAGCAGCCTGCTGTTCCTGCTGCTGGTCGCACACACCACCGCCTACCAGCAGCAGATGTGGCCGCCCAGCCGTGTTGTCCACGTGCATCCGGTGGTCGTCGCCCTCGCCTACGCGCTGGGCCTGCTCACCCTGCTGCTGTGGATCGGAGGGCGCCGCTTGCCGGAACGCTGCCAGCAGCTCTCAGGCTGGCTGCCGATCGTGGCCTGGTGCCTGCTGGGGGTTGGTGTGGCGGTCATCCCGATGTTCTTCCCGGGCCTGTCCCCGGCCTGATCAGCGGCCTGATCAGCGGCCGCACCCGGCGCACCCGGCGCACCCGGCGCACCCGGCCATGATACGGCGCGCCGTGCCAACCCTTGCTTGCCAGAGACCCAAGCTCTGCCCGCCTATCGAAGCCGGGGGGCCAGGCCTACGCTTGTCTTCTCGGCGGCCGCCACGGTCGCCCTTCGCGTCACGGCCCCGCCGTTGCGACCCCGCTCCAGTGCTGTGCGCCCTGCCGGTGTTGTCGCCCAGGCAGAAGTCCGACCGGCGCCCTCTGGAGACAGTCATGAACCAAGCGCTCATTCCCTTCGATACCGATCCGCTGGAAACCCGCGAGTGGCGTGAATCACTGGAAGCGGTGATGCAGACCGGTGGCCGGCCGCGCGCGCACTACCTGATCGACCAGCTCAGCGAGCTGGATGCACAGCAGCACGGCGACCTGCATACCCGTGCCTGGACCGCCTACGTCAACACCATCCCGCCCGAGCGCCAGCCGGCCTACCCGGGTGATCTGGCCATCGAGCGCCGCCTGAACGCGATGATCCGCTGGAATGCGATGGTGATGGTGCTGCGTGCCGGCAAGCATTCCAACGTCGGTGGCCACATCGCCACCTACCAGTCGGCGGCAGTACTGTACGACGTGGGCTTCGATCATTTCTTCCGTGGCCGTACCGACACCTTCGACGGCGACATGATCTACATCCAGGGCCACTCCGCGCCGGGCATCTATGGCCGCGCGTACGTGGAAGGCCGCATCGATCCGGCGCGCATGGACAACTTCCGCCGCGAAGCCGGGCGCGAAGGCCTGTCCTCGTATCCACACCCGCGATTGATGCCGGAGTTCTGGCAGTTCCCCACCGTGTCGATGGGGCTGGGCCCGCTGACCGCCGCCTACCAGGCGCGCTACATGCGTTACCTGGAATACCGCGGCCTGAAAGAACACCAGGGCCGCAAGGTCTGGGCCTTCCTCGGCGACGGCGAGATGGATCAGCCCGAATCGCTGGCGGCGATCTCGCTGGCCGGCCGCGAGCGGCTGGACAACATCGTGTTCGTGGTCAACTGCAACCTGCAGCGCCTGGACGGTCCGGTGCGTGGCAACGCCAAGGTCATCCAGGAACTGGAAGGCACCTTCCGCGCGGCTGGCTGGAACGTGATCAAGCTGATCTGGGGCAGCGGCTGGGACGACCTGCTGGCCCGCGACCACAGCGGCCTGCTGCGCCAGCGCATGATGGAATGCGTGGACGGCGACTACCAGACCTTCAAGTCGCAGAACGGTGCCTACGTGCGCGAGCATTTCTTCGGCCGCTACCCCGAGCTGCTGGAGCTGGTCGCGCACATGAGCGACGACGACATCTGGGCGCTGGCACGTGGTGGCCACGATCCGCAGAAGGTGTTCGCCGCCTACCAGCAGGCCGTGAATACCAGCGGCCGGCCGACCGTGATCCTGGCCAAGACGGTCAAGGGTTTCGGCATGGGCGAAGCCGGCGAAGGCCAGAACATCAACCACCAGCTGAAGAAGATGAGCGCCGACGCGGTGCGTGCGTTCCGCGACCGTTTCAACCTGCCGGTCAGCGATGAGCAGCTGGAGGAAATGCCGTACCTGCGTCCGGAGCCGGGCAGCGCCGAGGCGACCTACTTCGCCGAACGCCGCCGCATCCAGGGCGGGCAGCTGCCGGCGCGCCTGGCCAAGGTCGATCCGCTGCCGCTGCCGCCGCTGTCGATCTTCAACACCCAGCTGCAGGGCAGCGGCGATCGCGGCCAGTCCACCACCATGGGCTTCGTGCGCATCCTCACCAGCCTGCTGAAGGACCCGGAACTGGGCAAGCTGGTGATTCCGATCGTGCCCGATGAATCGCGCACCTTCGGCATGGAAGGCCTGTTCCGCCAGATCGGCATCCATTCGTACCTGGGCCAGCTGTACACCCCGCAGGATGCCGGCCAGCTGAGCTACTACAAGGAAGCCAAGGACGGCCAGATCCTGCAGGAAGGCATCAACGAATCCGGTGCGATCTGTTCGTGGATCGCCGCCGGTACCGCCTACAGCAACCACGGGCTGGCGACGATTCCGTTCTACATCTTCTACTCGATGTTCGGCCTGCAACGCGTCGGCGACCTGGCCTGGGCCGCCGCCGATGCGCGCACCCGCGGCTTCCTGCTCGGCGCCACCTCCGGCCGTACCACGCTGATGGGCGAAGGCCTGCAGCACGATGACGGCCACAGCCACGTGCTGTCGTCGGTGATCCCGAGCTGCGTGTCCTACGACCCGACCTACAACTACGAGCTCGCGGTGATCATCCACGACGGCCTGCGCCGCATGTACGTCGAGCAGGAAGACATCTACTACTACATCACCGTACTCAACGAGAACTATCCGCAGCCGGCGCTGCCCGAGGGCGCCGAGGCCGGCATCCTGAAGGGCCTGTACCTGCTGCACCCGACGGCCGCCGACAGCGACTCGCAGCCACGCGTGCAGCTGATGGGCAGCGGTTCGATCCTGCGCGAAGTGGAAGCCGCGGCAGAACTGCTGCAGCAGGACTTCGGCATCGCCAGCGATGTGTGGAGCGCGACCAGCCTGACCGAACTGCGCCGCGATGGCCTGGCTGCCGAGCGCTGGAACCTGCTGCATCCGGCCGAGGAGCCCCGCGTGCCCTACCTGCAGCAGTGCCTGCAGGGCCATGAAGGCCCGGTGGTGGTGGCCACCGACTACATGAAGATCGTCGGCGACCAGATCCGTCCCTTCATCAACGACCGCCGCTTCACCGCGCTCGGCACCGATGGCTTCGGGCGCTCCGACACGCGTGAGTCGCTGCGCACGTTCTTCGAAGTGGACCGCCACTTCATCGTGCTGGCCGCCTTGAAGTCACTGGCCGACGAAGGCCGCATCGAGCGCGCGCGGATGCAGGACGCCATCGACAAGTACGGCATCGACACCGGCAAGCGCGACCCGGCTGCGGTGTAAGGCTGCTGCATTCACCACGCCCGTTCTACGGGCGTGGTGCCGGCGGCAACGCTAGGGCATTCGCTTGAACAGATTGGTCTGCAGGATCGGCGTACCGTCGTGGCCGTAGAACGCCTTGGTCTCGGTCATCGTCGAGCGGTCGGCCGCGACGGTATAGATACGGGTGGAGGCCGGCGTGCCGTGGTCCACCAGCTGCATCACCAGGGTGTTCGGCGCTGGCAGTTTCAGGTTGGCCTTGTCTGCGCCATAGGTGCCGGACAAGGGCCCCGGCGTGCCGTCCAGCGCCAGCGTGCCGTCGGACTTCATGGTCTTGCCGTCGTGCAGGACGATGTCCACGTGTGAACTCCAACGCCCCGCACCGGCGTCCTTGAACTCCAGCACCACCTGCTTCGGGCGCTGCGCCTCGGGCAACGCAGACGTAGCGATATCCAGCGACCAGCGCCCCAACAGCGGTGAAGGAGACGCCTCCACTGCCAGTGCCGGAACGGCGGGGAATGAAAGCGCAGACAACAACACAGCGGACAACAGCTTCATACGTTGCTCCGTTCCCGTGAAGAGGACGCTGCGTGAAGCACTGTGGGGCGCAGCATCCGGATGCTGCACAGCATCGGCGCCCCGCACAAGGCAGGGCGCTGAACGGAGGGCAACGCCGTGCCTTAATAGCCAACCTTCACAGTGAACATCACGTTTCGCGGCGCGCCGTACCAGCCCTGGTTGTAGAAGCCGATCTGCGAGTAGTAGTGGCGGTCGAACAGGTTGTTGATGTTGACTGCGGCCGACACATTGGAACTGAACTGATAGCGCGCCATCAGGTTCACCAGCGCGTAGCCGGGCTGCTCCACCGGCACACGGCGATTCCCTGGCGCGGTGGCGGTCTGGTACATGCGGTTCTGCCAGTCAACGCCACCGCCGATCGTCAGCCGGTCCCAGGCACCCGGCAGCCGCCAGGTGGTGAACAGCTTGAACAGGCTGCGCGGCTTGGCGGTGTTGATCGCCCGTCCCTGTGCATCCTGCGCGATGAAGGTGGTGAAGCTGGTACCCAGGCTCCAGCCCGGTAGCGGCTCGCCGGCCAGCTCCAGTTCCAGGCCATCCACGGTTGCGCCCTTCACCGCACGGTAGGCCGCCTGCGTGCTGCCCTCGACCAGACCACCAGTGGCCTCGGCCAGGTTGTCCTGCTGGGTGCGGAACAGCGCCGCCGACGCATTCAAGCGCTCCTGCAGCCAGCTGCCCTTGAGGCCCAGCTCATAGCTGCGGCCACTGACCGGATCGAGGATCTGCCCGGATTCGTTGCGGTTGTTCTGCGGCTTGAAGATGCCGGTGTAGCTGGCGTACACGCTGCTGTAGCCGTTGAAATCCCAGACCACGCCGGCATACGGTACGAACTCGTTGCGGTAGCGGTACTTCCGCTTGGTGCCAAAGTAGACCTGGTCGGTCTCCCAGTTGCTCATGCGGCCACCGACGATCACGTGCAGCGGATCGGCCAGCGACAGCCGCGCCACCGCGTAGGCACCGCTCTGATGGTTGTCCAGATCGTCGGCCTGGGTCTTGCTGCTGGCCCACGTCGGCTCCGGCGTGCCCGGCCCGTGCCAGTCCAGATAGCTGGTCAACGGCGGCAGCGGCGCCAGCGCGCGGTACTGCCCCAGCGCGATTTCATCGCGTGAGCGCGACCAGCCGATGGACGCAGTGTGCTGGCGGCCGAACAGCTGGAACGGACCGGTCAGGCTGGCGCTGATCGCTTCGCGGCGCACCGGACCGTCGTAGCGGGTGAAGCTGTTGCCATTGGGCATGGCGCCAGTGACCGGGTCGGGGTAGCCACCGCGATAGAGATGCTTCATTTCCATGTCGGTATGCGAGCGGCTGTAGGACACGCGCGCCTGCCAGTCGTTGCCGAAACGATGGTTGAAGTCGAAGAAGCCATTGCGGGTGTCGGTGGTCATCCGTGCCCACGGCGCGGTGGCTGATACCGAGCGGTCGAAACGGGTGCGCGTGCCATCGGCGTTGAACAGCGCGAAGCCGCTGCCGAAGCCACGGTTGTCGTTGCCCTGGTAGGAGATGCCGGCGATCAACCCGGTGTCCTCGCCCAAGTCCACGCTGACCACGCCGTAGAGCGTCTTCGCCGTACTGTCCAGGCCAGCGGTGTAGCTGTCGCCCTCTGCCTGCGCGGCCACCAGGCGACCACGCACACGCCCTTCGCGGCTCAGCGGGCTGGACACATCCGCCCACGCGCGCCGTGCGTCCCAGCTGCCGAGGCTGATGCCACCACTGGCAGCGAACTCGCGCAGCGGGCGCTTGCGCACGTAGTTCACTGCCGCCGAGGGATTGCCGGCGCCGGTCATCAGGCCGTTGGCGCCGCGCACGATCTCGATGCGGTCATACACCACCATGTCCAGGTTGTTCTCGCCGAAGTTCCATGGCGACAACACCGGCATCACCACGCCATCGAACTGGTAGTTGTCGATGTCGAAGCCGCGTGCGGAGAACGAGTAGCGGTTGGCGTCGCTGCGCGTGACCGAGATGCCAGGTGCGGTCGCCAAGGCATCGGTGGTGCTGAGCAGGCCACGGTCCTCGATCTGCTGGCGGGTGACCACGCTGACTGATTGCGGGGTCTGCCGCGAGGTCAGCGACAGTCCGGTCGCCGTGCCCATCGAGTCGGTGGTGTAGGAACGCGACGTTTCGGTGCTGCCATCGAGGTCGGCCGTGACCTGCACGGTTGGAAGCTGGGAAGGCGTTACGGACGGAGTGCGTTCGGCGGCGTGGGCAGCGTTGAACAGCACCAGGGTCGTGCCGATGGCGCTAGCCAGGGCACACGGGCGGAAACAGGCAGGCATGGGAGATCCAGCGGGAAGGAAAGGCTGGATGAGAATTATTGTCATTTGAGCGTGAGCGCACGTATGCGCGGACGCAGCAGGCGTATGCGCACTGCCGACGATGGTCCGGACTCAGCGAAGCTCGCTGGGCGCGATGCCGTAGCGCGCGCGGAATGCGGTCGCGAAATTGGTGGCGTGCCGGTAGCCGACGAAATATGCGGCCTGCTGCACGCTGCAGCCCTGCCGCAGCTGCTCGCAGGCCAACTGCAGGCGCCGCTCGCGCAGCCAGGCGAACACCGAACACCGGTGCACCTGCTGGAACTTCAGCCGCAGGCTGCTCGGGCTCATGCAGGCCAGGCGCGCCAGATCCTCCAGGCTGTGGTCAGCCGCAGGTGATGCCTGCAGGCAGTCGATCACCTGTTGCAGCATGCGGCGATCACGTGCTGAAACACGCTGGTCCGGCGATGCCTCCTGGGCAGGCGCACCCAACGCCATCGCCAGCATCTGCAGGCCCACACCCTCGCACAGCAGCGCATGCATTGCGCCCTGCCAGGTCCCCGACAGCAACTGTTCGGCGGCATGTTCAAGATGCGCGGGTACCTGCCAGCTGTGCAGCCGCCGGCGACCATGGCGATGAGCCTGCAACAGCAGTTCGCTGATCACCGGATCATCCATCTCGGCCGGTGCATCCAGCGAGACATTCAGACTGCGCATCCGTTGACCGGCCGGATGAATCGCAGTCATCGGCGTGGCATCGGCCAACATCATCGCGCCGGCGCCGCGGTTCATGCCGATCACAGCCTGCCCTTCCAGGCGTGCTCTGGCACGACCTTCCAGCATCACGATCGCAGCGAACGGCGGGGGTGCCTCCGAAGTCGCCTCGAACGGCTGATGCGCGACCACGTCCGACAGCGCCAGGCTGATGCCAGGGCGCAAGCAGCGCTGTTCCACCCTGCCCTCGACCACGCACAGCGCGCCCGAATCCGCAGCGGACGCAAGTGCAGGCAGCCGATAGCGGAAGCCGCTGCTGCGGCCCAGGCGGTCCAGGTCGGCGAGGGTGAGGCTGTGCATGGTGCGCCCGTGAAAAATCACCCGCCATTCTCATATGAGAACCGTTCTCATATCCAGCCCTGGTGGCAAGGCCCAATCCGCCCTTGTCGATACAAAGAGTTACGTTATAACATTTCACATCAACTTCACGGATCGTGTCATGCGCCGCCATCTCCTTGCTGCAGCCATTCTGTTCGCCGTCCACACCGCCCAGGCCGCGGACGAACCCACCCTCCCCACCCTCCAGGTCCAGGCCTCCCAGCCCTCGCGCATCGACAGCCGGGTCACCGTCGACAATCCGCAGGCGCAGAACCGCACCCTCGGCGGCCTGCTCGAACACGTCTCCGGTGTGCAGAGCAGCGCCTTCGGGCCAAACGCGGGCGCTCCGGTCATCCGCAGCCTCAGCGGCAACCGCGTGCAGATCCTGCAGGACGGCCAATCGATTCTGGGCATGAACGCGATCAGCGGTGACATCAACATCCCGTTCGATCCGCTGTTCGTACGCAGCGTCACCGTCAACAAGTCCTCCGACACCGTGCGCTATGGGGGCAATGCGATCGGCGGCAGCGTGGAGATCGACTCGGGCCTGATCTCGCGCAGCATGGAAGACAAGGATCAGTCGATGGAACTGGTCCTGCGCAAGGGCTTCAACGCGGCCGACGCGCAGGGCTTCCGCATGAACTTCAACAACCAGCGCAACATCTCCACCAATCTGCAGGTGTCGCGGCAGCGCATCTCGCACTACGACATCCCCGGCAACAGCAAGGCCAGCGTCTGCAACACCGGGCTGTTCCCGGCAGGCGGGGGCGTCAACTCGGCACTGGCTGACGCCTGCCAGAAAGAGGCGCGCGTCCAGCAGCTCTACAACAAGGCCTCGCAGCCGTACATCGACCAGTTCATGACCGAGAACCCGGACTGGGCCGATGGTGATTTCTCCTTCTACACCAACAATCCGACCTCGGTCTGGCAGCGCCGCACCTACATCAATCCGGTCAACCCGGCCTACGTGCCCGGTACGCCGTCGTATGTGCAGAAGCAGATCAACAACGATGTGACGCCCAACTACCATCGCCGACTGGGCAACAGCTATGCGCGCAACAGTCAGGTGGCCTTCGGCTCGACCCTGTTCTTCGACCGTGGCTACGTGGGTGTCAGCATTGATGCCAAGGACAGCGAGTACGGCGTTCCAGGCTTCTCGATGCAGAACCTGTCGTTCGGTTCCAACTATGCCGATGGCCTGCCGGTGGGCGTGGTGATCAAGCAGCAGCGCTACGCACTGGAAGCCCTGCTGCGTGATCCACTGCCGTGGTTCGAGCGCGCGGAACTCCGTGTTTCCAAGCTGGACAACACCTCAGGCGAGCGGCTGGGCGCCACCAAGGCCAACGACTACGATTTCGAGAGCACCCAGGCCGAGCTGCTGCTCAGCCATCAACGCATCGGCCCGCTCAGCGGCCTGCTCGGTTTCAGCCATCAGTCGCGTAATGTCACCGGCAGCGGCTCGCAGCGCTACCTGCCGGACGTGGACACGCGCAGCAATGCGGTGTTCCTGAAGGAGACGCTGGACTTCGGCTGGGCCACCTTCGATGCAGGCATGCGCCACGAGCGTGTGGATCACGAATTGCAGCCCAGCCGCTTCAAGACCGCGCGCAATGCCGCCAACACCAAACTGCAGCACCGCGACTACCGGCTCAACAGCTACAGCCTGGGTTCGTATGTCGAGCTGGGGCCGATGTTCGCGGCCAAGGTGCGCTACTCGTCTTCGCAACGTGCCCCGGAGATCAACGAGCTGTATGCCAGCAACGCACACTACTCGGTGATGACCCAGGAAGAAGGCAACCAGAATCTGGAACCGGAACGCGCGAAGAACCTGGAACTGACCGGCCTGTTCCATCTCGGCGGTTTCGAGCTGTCCGCCACCGCGTACCGGATGAAGTACGAGAATTATCTCTACCTCGGCTACTCCGGCCTGCAGACCGCCAACCGCCTGCCACTGAAGTACTGGAAGCAGACCGACACCACGGTGAAGGGCTTCGAGATCGATGCTTCGCAGGCATTGGACCTGGGCCGCTTCGGCACGTTGAATGTGTCCGCCTTCGCCGACCTGGTGAAGAACAAGGCCGACCGCCCCGATTCGCTGCGTGCCCACAATGACGGCGAGTACCTGCCGAACATGCCGACCAACCGCTACGGTGCCAACCTGCAATGGCAGCGTGAGGGCTGGAAGGCGCAGCTGTCCAGCACCTACTACGACAGGCAGAAGTACCTCGGCCGCAACGTCAGCGAGGAGGTGCCACTGGATGCGTTCAACTTGGTCGACCTGCAGGTCAGCCGCGAACTGCCGGTACGCAACAGCTACATCGCCGGCGTGGAGGTGTTCGTCAACGGCAGCAACCTGCTCAATGAAGAAGCACGGCCGCACAACTCGCCGTTGAAATACATTGCGCCACTGCCGGGGCGTGGTTTCCAGGTGGGTGTGACGGTGAAGCTTTGAGCGGACAAAGGATTCGCCGCCATCCACTGATCGATGATCGGTGGATGGTGATTCAGAGATGAGTATTGGAGCAAAGAAAAACGCCTGCAGATCGAGAATCTGCAGGCGCTTCTTTGTATCTGGCGGAGTGAGAGGGATTCGAACCCTCGATAGAGCTTTTGACCCTATACTCCCTTAGCAGGGGAGCCCCTTCGGCCACTCGGGCATCACTCCGGGGTTTTCTCCGCGTCTGGTGCGTTGCACCTCAGCGGGGCGTGAATCATAACGTTAATCGAGTGCGAAGGTAAAGCGTTATTCGGCAGAATTTTCGCTACCGGTGCCACCGGCTTCGTCACCGCGCTGGATGCGCTGATAGATCTCTTCGCGATGCACAGCGACGTCCTTCGGCGCGGTGATGCCGATACGCACCTGGTTACCCTTGACGCCAAGCACGGTGACGCTCACCGAGTCTCCGATCATCAGGGTTTCGCCGACGCGGCGAGTCAGGATCAACATTTTTGTAAGTCTCCATGGAACCGTGTGGAAGGGTATCCCCCACCGGCTTGACGCTCCGTCAAGAAGCGCTACCACGACAAAGGGAAAAGATTCGCAATGGTACCGTCAGCCGTCCCGCTCCTACAAGAAGGGGGACGGCCAGGTTCATCACAGGCGGGGGCTGACCCATTCGACGACTGCAGCCAGCGCAGTGGCAAGGGCGGGCCCGTCCTCGCCACCACCCTGGGCGAGGTCCGGGCGTCCGCCGCCCTTGCCCCCGATCTGACCGGCGATATGGGACAACAGTTCCCCGGCCTTGACCTTGCCCATTGCGCTGCCGTTCACACCCGCGACCAGGGCGGCCTTGCCGTCCTGGGCGCCGGCCAGCACGATCACCGCATCGCCCAGCTGCTGCTTCAGGCGGTCCATGGCGTCACGCAGGGCCTTGGCGTCGAAGCCTTCCAGGCGCGCCGCCAGCACCTTCACACCGGCAACCTCGACGGCCTGGCCGGACAGGTCGGCGGTGGCGCCAGCGGCAACCTTGGCCTTCACGGACTCCAGCTCGCGTTCCAGCTGCTTCTGGCGCTGGCCAAGGGCGCGGATCTTCTCGACCACGTCGGCAGCGCTGCCGCCAAGCAGGTCGGCGGCCTCGGCCAGGCGGGCCTCTTCGGCATCCACGTAGTCCAGGGCACCCTGGCCGGTGACCGCCTCGATGCGGCGCACGCCGGCGGAGACGCCGCCCTCGGAGGTGATCTTGAACAGGCCGATGTCGCCGGTACGGTTGACGTGGGTACCGCCGCACAGCTCGGTGGAGTAGTCACCCATCTTCAGCACGCGCACGTGCTCACCGTACTTCTCGCCGAACAGGGCCATCGCGCCGAAGTCCAGCGCTTCCTGCATGCCCATGGTGTGCACTTCGGCTGCATTGTTGGCACGCACCTGCTGATTGACCTTGCGCTCGATCACGGCCAGCTCTTCCGCGCTGATCGGCTGGAAGTGCGAGAAGTCGAAGCGCAGGCGGTCCGGCGCCACCAGCGAGCCCTTCTGCTGCACGTGGGTGCCCAGCACTTCGCGCAGGGCGGCGTGCAGCAGGTGGGTGGCAGAGTGGTTGAGGATGGTGGCGCCACGGCGCTCGCCATCGACCTGGCCGGACAGCACATCGCCGACCTTCAGGCCGCCTTCGGACAGGGTGCCGACGTGGCCATGGAACTGGCCAGCGAACTTCTGGGTGTCTTCCACCACCAGGCGCACGCCGTTGCCGGTGAGCACGCCGGTGTCGCCGACCTGGCCGCCGGATTCGGCGTAGAACGGGGTCTGGTTGGTGATCACGATGACCGCATCACCGGCATCGGCCGACTGCACCGGACGACCGTCCTTGAGCAGCGCCAGCACGGTCAGGCCGTCGGCCTGCAGGCGGTCATACCCCAGGAACACGGTTGGGCTGAGGGTCGCCACCAGCTCGGCAGGCAGGGTCACGCCACCGCCGAACTTGCCGGCCGCGCGCGCGGTTTCGCGCTGCTGCTCCATCGCCGCATCGAAGCCGGCGATGTCGACGGTCAGGTCGCGCTCGCGGGCGATGTCCTGGGTCAGGTCGAGCGGGAAGCCATAGGTGTCGTACAGGCGGAACGCGTCAACACCCGGGATCACACCATTGCTGGCCTTGCCGGCCACGTCCTCGAAGATCTTCATGCCGGCATCGAGGGTTTCAGCGAAACGCTCTTCCTCGGCCTGCAGCGCACGGGTGACGGTATCCACCGCCGCCGGCAGTTCCGGGTAGGCCTCGCCCATCTGCTCGACCAGGGTCGGCACCAGCTTGCTGAAGAACGGCTGGCGCACGCCCAGCATCCAGCCGTGGCGCAGGGCGCGGCGGATGATACGGCGCAGCACGTAGCCGCGGCCTTCGTTGGACGGCAGCACGCCGTCGACGATCAGGAACGAGCAGGCACGGATGTGGTCGGCGATCACGCGCAGCGACTTGTTCTCCAGGTCGGCGGTGCCGGTCAGCTCGGACGCCTTGCGGATCAGGGCCTGGAACAGGTCGATCTCGTAGTTGGTGTGCACGTGCTGCAGGATCGCCGCCAGGCGCTCCAGGCCCATGCCGGTATCCACGCACGGCGCCGGCAGCGGCACCAGGGTGCCATCCGGCTGGCGGTCGAACTGCATGAACACCAGGTTCCAGATTTCGATGAAGCGGTCGCCGTCCTCGTCCGGGGAGCCCGGGGGGCCGCCGGCGATATGGTCACCGTGGTCGTAGAAAATCTCGGTGCACGGGCCGCACGGACCGGTGTCGGCCATCTGCCAGAAATTGTCCGAAGCGAACGGTGCGCCCTTGTTGTCGCCGATGCGCACGATGCGCTCTTCCGGCACGCCGACCATGTCGCGCCACAGTGCGTACGCTTCGTCATCGGTCTGGTAGACAGTGACCAGCAGGCGCTCGGCCGGCAGCTTCCAGACCTGGGTCAGCAGTTCCCAGGCCCAGGCGATCGCATCCTTCTTGAAGTAGTCGCCGAACGACCAGTTGCCCAGCATTTCGAAGAAGGTGTGGTGGCGTGCGGTGTAGCCGACCTGGTCGAGGTCGTTGTGTTTGCCGCCCGCGCGCAGGCAGCGCTGCACGTCGGCCGCGCGCACGTAGCTGCGCTTCTCCGCGCCAAGGAACACGTCCTTGAACTGCACCATGCCGGAGTTGGTGAACAGCAGGGTCGGATCATTGCCCGGCACCAGCGGCGCCGACGGCACGATGGTGTGGCCTTTGCCCTTGAAGAATTCAAGGAAGTCGCTGCGGATCTGGGAAGTCGTGAATTTGGCGGATGCGTTCATTGGGGGCTGGCAGTCTGCGGGCCGGCGGGCCCGGACCACCGGCCGCGTTGGCCAGGGTCGCGAGGGACCGCCGAAAACCTAAAGGGTATCAGGCCCGGCGCCGCCAGTCTCAGTCATCCGGGTCGTAGCGGGTCGCACGGCGGATGCTGTCGCCGTCGAAGCCCCGCCGGGCCAGCAGATCGGCGGCCTTGCGCCGCTGCGTCAGGTCCTGAGGACCCGCCTCGCCGAAGCGTCGGCGGACCAGATCACGGGCATTTTCCTGCCAGTCGCCTTCATAGCTGTCCATCGCCGCGGCAATCGCGGCACTGTCCAGGCCGTGAGTGCCCAGCTCGGCGCGGACATGGATCGGCCCATAACCGGTGTTGGCGCGCATCCGCACCAGGTTCTCGGCGAAACGGGTGTCGTCCTGCCAGCCGGCTTCGGTCAGCTTGGCGACAGCAGCCTGCGCGGCTTCATCTTCGATGCCACGTGCGGTCAGCTTGCGGGTGAGCTCCTTGCGCGAGTGCTCGCGGCGGACCAGCAGGCCCAGCGCTCGTTGCACGGGCGTCTGCTCGCGCGGCCGGCGTTTGCGGCCGGTGGGAATGTCGTCGGCGTCGGACATCGGTGCTCCAAGGGTGGCGCCATCCGTGGCGCCCAGCCCATCCCTGGGCGATTCGAACCTGCGGGACAGGGCGACGTCACTGACGGCGCCGCCCTGCCCCACAGCAAGCCTTATTCGTCGTCGCCTTCGTCGTCGCCTTCCTCACGGCTGGCTTCGGTCGGCTGGAACTTCTCGCGCAGCTCGGCTTCAAGCTTGGCAGCGACCGTCGGGTTGTCGCGCAGGTAGCCACGGGCGTTGTCCTTGCCCTGGCCGATACGCTCTTCACCGTAGCTGTACCAGGCGCCGGCCTTCTCGACCAGCTTGGCATCCACACCCATGTCGATTAGCTCGCCCTCGCGGCTGATGCCTTCGCCGTACAGGATCTCGGTGATGACCTGCTTGAACGGAGGCGCCAGCTTGTTCTTGACGACCTTGATCTTGGTCTGGTTGCCGATGATCTCGTCGCCCTTCTTGATCGCGCCGATACGGCGGATGTCCAACCGCACCGAGGCGTAGAACTTCAGCGCGTTGCCGCCGGTGGTGGTTTCCGGGCTCTGGCCCGGCATCATCACGCCGATCTTCATGCGCAGCTGGTTGATGAAGACCACCAGGGTGTTGGAGCGCTTGATGTTGCCGGTCAGCTTGCGCAGCGCCTGGCTCATCAGGCGGGCCTGCAGGCCCGGCAGCTGGTCGCCCATCTCGCCTTCGATTTCGGCCTTCGGGGTCAGCGCGGCGACCGAGTCGATCACCAGGATGTCCACCGAACCCGAACGGACGAGCATGTCGGCAATTTCCAGCGCCTGCTCGCCGGTATCCGGCTGCGACAGCAGCAGGTCGTCCACGTTCACGCCCAGCTTGGCGGCGTAGATCGGGTCCAGCGCGTGCTCGGCGTCGATGAAGGCCGCGGTGCCGCCCATCTTCTGGCATTCGGCGATGGCCTGCAGGGTCAGCGTGGTCTTGCCCGAGGATTCCGGCCCGTAGATTTCAACGACACGGCCCTTCGGCAGACCGCCAATGCCCAGCGCGATGTCGAGCATCAGCGAACCGGTCGGGATGGCTTCGACGGGCTCGACCACGCGGTCGCCCATGCGCATCACCGAGCCCTTGCCGAACTGCTTTTCGATCTGGCCCAGAGCTGCAGCGAGGGCGCGCTTCTTGTTCTCGTCCATCGGATTGGTCCTTGCAGAGGTCGTGTCGTTGGAGGTGCTGTCTTTGGGGGTCTTCTTTGCCATGGGTTCACTTTAAGTCGGACGTATCGCACAGGCTGAGATTCTGCCCGGCGCTCTGAAAAGAATTATCGGACATCCGTACCAACCTCAGTGGAACCAGAGAATCGCCACAAAAGACCGCGGGGTAATGCGCTATGGAACGGGTCAACGGTTGGGTCGCAACAGGCCGCAATAGAGGCCCTCGATCGAGAAGTCCTGGTCCGGCAGCACCTCGATCGGCTTGTAGTCGGGGTTGCGCGGCAGCAGGCGGATACGATCCTTGGCGATCTTCAGCAGCTTGACGGTGATCTCGTCATCGATGCGGGCCACCACGATCTGTCCGGAATGGGCATCGCGGGTGCGGTGCACACCGATCAGGTCACCGTCGAAGATGCCCTCGTCGATCATCGAATCGCCCTGCACCTTCAACAGGTAATCCGGTGCCGGCGAGAAGAACACCCGGTCCAGCACCACGAAGTCGTCCGAGCCGATATCGGCACCGATCGGCAGGCCGGCTGCGACACGGCCCAATACCGGCAGGCGCAGGACGCTGTCGGGCAGGCCCGGCTCGGCCAGCTTCTCGACCGGTGGCGCCTGCACCAGACGGATGCCGCGGGCCTGGCCCGGGATGCGACGGATCGCACCGGCCTGCTCCAGGGCTTCCAGGTGGTACTGGGCCGCGCGCACGCCCTTGAAGCCGAACGCACGTGCGATTTCAGTCTGCGACGGCGGCGCGCCTTCGCTCTCGATACGCTCGGCGATCAACTGCAGGATCGCCTGCTGGGTGTCGGTCAGGTCCATGGTTAGTAGTATTACTACTAATGAGCGGGACTGCAAGTGCCGGGGGCGACACGGCGACAGCTGTGGTGCCGAGCTGTGCTCGGTAATCGTCGCCGGGCTTGGCCTGGCTGGCAGAGACAAAGGCGAGAGCAGAAGCAGCCGACCAGCGGTCGGCTCTACAGGAATCGCGCAGCGATTCCGCGGCTCCCGTTGGGAACCGCTGCGGCAAGCACACTATGTGTGCTTGCCGCTTCTCCATATCGAAAACAGGATCCAGACGCCGCAGAAGCCGGCGCCGATGAAGCCGCACACGCCCAGTGCCAGCAGCCAACGGCTGGAGACGCCGCCAACGCTGTGCATCACGATCGACGAGCCGATGATCAATGCGGCGGTGACGATGCCCATCACCAGCCGGTTCGCCGCACGGTTCACCTGCTCGCCGAAGCCCTGCAGCGCCGTGGTTTCCACCTTCAGCTGCAGGCGCCCACGGCGGGCGGCCTGGACCAGCTTGCGCAGGTCGCGTGGCAGTTCGCCGGCGAAGTCGACCAGGCCCAGCAGGCTGCGCCGGCCGCGCTTGAGCAGCGCCCTGGGCGCGTAGCGCTGCAGCACCACCCGCTCCAGGAAGGGGCGCGCAGCACTGGCCATGTCGAAATCCGGGTCGAGCTGGCGGCCCATGCCTTCCAGGGTCAGGAACGCCTTGATCATCAACGCCAGGTCGGCCGGCAGGGTCAGGCTGTAGCTACGCAGCAACTGGGTGATGTCGCCCAGCATCAGGCCGATGCGCAGGTCCTTCAACGGCACGCCGCGGTACTGGTCGACGAACTGGCTGATGTCGTGCTGCAGCCGGTTCTCGTCCACTTCCACCCCACCGGCCCAGTCCAGCAGCACGTCGGCCACGCCCTGCGGGTCCTGCTCGACCAGGCCATGCAGCAGCTGCGCGACCTGGAAGCGGCGCACCTCCGACAACGCGCCGACCATGCCGAAATCGATCACGCCGATGCGGCCGTCTCGCAGGTAGATGATGTTGCCGGGGTGCGGGTCGGCGTGGAAGCTGCCGTCCTCCAGCACCATCTTCAGCACGATGTCCGCACCGCGTCGCGCCAATTCGCGCCGGTCCAGCCCGGCCGCATCGACGCCGGCCAGGTCACGCCCGGGAATGCCGTCGACGAAGTCCTGCACGTTCAGGCTTTCGCAGGTCCACTGCCAGTGCACGTCGGGAATCAGGATGTCGTCGCGGCCCTTGAAGTTGCGTGCGATGCGCTCGGCATTGCGGCATTCGGCGGCGAAATCCAGCTCGCGGCGCAGCGATACGGTGAACTGCTGCACGACTTCGGCCGGGCGGTAACGACGCAGGTCCGGAAGGCGCGCCTCGACGATTTCGGCCAGGCGGGCCAGCAGCCGCAGGTCCGCTTCGACCACATCGCGGATGCCGGGGCGCCGCACCTTCAGCACCACCTCGCGACCGTCATGCAGGCGCGCGCGATGGGCCTGCGCCAGCGAAGCGGCGGCCATCGGGGTTTCATCGAGGAAGGCGAACACTTCTGAAGGCGATGCACCCAGGTCGGCCTCGAGCTGCTCGCGGATATCCGCGTACGGCAGCGCCGGCACCGCGTTCTGCAGTTCAGAGAGCTCGGCGATCCATTCCGGCGGCAGCAGGTCGACGCGCGTCGCCAGTACCTGGCCGAGCTTGACGAAGGTCGGGCCGAGATCCTGCATCGCGCTGCGCACGCGCACCGGCGCGGTCATCCGCAACAGTTCCTGCCGCTCCTCGTTCCAGTGCAGCAGGCGCCCTGCCCGCTCCAGCGTGCTGGCCAGGCCGATGCGCCGCACCACATCGCCGAAGCCATAGCGGATCAGGACGACGGCGATTTCCTGCAGTCGGCCCAGGTCACGGACCGTGCCCAGCGTTTCCCACATCATGCGTGCTCCGGACGATTACCGGAGCAGCATGTCACAGCTGGGCGTCGATACCGCGCAATGCCGCCGCCACGGTTTGCCGGCGGATGGCTTCGCGGTCGCCATCGAACTGGAACAGCTCGGCACGGGCGTAGCCACCGCGGCGCTTCCAGCCGATCCAGACGCTGCCGACAGGCTTGTCCGGGCTGCCGCCACCAGGACCGGCGATGCCGGTCACCGCCACGGCGATACCGGCGCCGGAATTGACCAGCGCACCGGACACCATTTCCAGCACGGTTTCGCGGCTGACCGCGCCGAACTGCTCCAGGGTCTGCGCACGCACGCCCAGCAGGCGCTGCTTGGCCTCGTAGCTGTAGACCACCATGCCGCAGTCGAAGAACGCCGAGGAACCGGCAATATCAGTCATGCACTTGGCGATCCAGCCACCACTGCAGCTTTCAGCGGTCACCAGCTGCAGCGAAGCCTGCTGCAGGCGCTGCCCGAGCGCGGCGGACTGGGCATTGAGTTCAGCGTCGGTGGGAATGGACATCGGCATGACGGTGGGGTGAAGAATCTGCACGTTGTACCGCAGATGACAGGCGGATGTCGCGCTCCTCCGGCACGGTTGCGCTGCCGGCCAGCGGCCGGCACTACCAGGCATCGGCCGCTAGCTCACCACTCCGGCAGTTTCTCCGGCAGCAGCGCCCGGATCGGCGCGCCGTCTGCACTGGCGGCCAGCTTTTCGGCTTCTGCGATCGGCAGGTCGACCTGCAGCAGCCAGCCGTCTTCGTCGGCCTGCTCGCTGCGGATCACTTCCAACTGGTGCAGGCGCGCACGCAGGCGGCCGGCATCCGGCGGCAGGCGCAGTTCGCCGGTGACATGCTGCAGGCCCAGGCGCTTGCCCAGCACTGCCTGCAGCAGCTCCAGGCCCTGCCCGTCACGCGCGGAAATCCACACCCGCTCGCGACGCGACTCATCCGGGATACCGTCCTGGCCATCGTGGCGGACGTCGGCGCCCTCGATCCGGTCGATCTTGTTGAACACCAGCAGCTGCGGCAGGTCACCGGCACCGACCGCGGTCAGTACCTCGTCGACCTGGGCGATGCGCTCCTCGCGGTGCGGATCGGCGGCGTCGACCACATGCAGCAGGAAATCGGCCTCGCGCGCCTCGGACAGGGTCGAGCGGAACGCAGCGACCAGGTCATGCGGCAGATCACGGACGAAGCCGACGGTGTCGGCCAGCACCACGTTGCCGCCCGGCACCGCGATGCGGCGCACGGTCGGATCCAGCGTTGCGAACAGCTGGTCGGCGGCATAGGCCTCGGCGCCGGTCATGGCGTTGAACAGGGTCGACTTGCCGGCGTTGGTGTAGCCGACCAGGGCAACACGCGGCAGCTCGCTGCGCACGCGCGCGCGGCGCATCTGGGTGCGCTGCACCTCGACCTTTTCCAGCCGCTTCTGCAGCTGCTCGACCCGCTTCTGCAACAGGCGGCGGTCGGTTTCCAGCTGGGTTTCACCCGGGCCACGCAGGCCGATCGAACCACCGCGCTGGCGCTCCAGGTGGGTCCAGCCGCGCACCAGCCGCGTGGCCAGGTGACGCAGCTGCGCCAGCTCGACCTGCAGCTTGCCCTCGTGGCTGTGCGCACGCTGGGCGAAGATGTCCAGGATCAGGCCGGTACGGTCGATCACCCGGCGCTCGAGGAAGCGTTCCAGGTTGCGCTCCTGGCCCGGGCTCAACGCATGGTTGACCAGGATCAGGTCGGCACCGCTGGCATCGGCCGCGGCCTTGATCTCGTCCAGCTTGCCGCTGCCGATCAGGGTCGACGGATTCGGACGATCCAGGCGTGCGGTGATCGTCGCGGCGATGCTGGCCCCAGCCGAGCGGGCCAGATCACCGAACTCTTCAAGCACATCGTCTTCCAGCTTGCCAAAATGGGGCTGGATCAACAGGGCGTGTTCGCCCTTCTTCGAGCGGTCAAACATTCACCGCTCCGGTATTACTCGTCTGCTTCATCACCTGCCTGACCACCTTCACCCGACTGCACGTAACCACCGCCCGGACCGACCTTCACGTTGCGTGCCGGAACGACCGTGGAAATGGCGTGCTTGTAGACCATCTGACTGACCGTGTTGCGCAGCAGGACCACGAACTGGTCAAACGACTCGATCGTGCCCTGCAGCTTGATGCCGTTCACCAGGTACACCGAAACCGGCACGCGTTCGCGCCGCAGTGCATTCAAGAAAGGATCCTGCAGCGATTGCCCCTTGGACATTGCACACTCCTGATTATTGTTCTTATTGGGTTGCCGACGGTTGCCACGGCCCCCGAGCCGCCCGCCGACCGATGATGTTACACGGCTGGCGGGGGTTCAGCGTGCGACGAAGGTCGACACCGCGCCGGCCAGGCGCTCCTGGTCGATATGGGGGTCGAACCAGCGCGCATCAAGCTCGCCGCGCAGCCAGGTCAGCTGGCGCTTGGCCAGCTGGCGCGTGGCGAAGATCGCCTTGTCACGGAAGCGGGCGGCATCGCCCTCCCCGTCCAGGTATTCCCAGGCCTGCCGATAGCCGACCGCGCGCACTGCCGGCAGGTCCAGCGGCGCCTCCACGGCAGTCATTTCCGGCATCGCGCGCAACGCCCGCACCTCGTCGAGGAAGCCCTGCGCCAGCATGGCGTCGAAGCGCGCCTCGATGCGCTGGTGCAGCACCGCGCGGTCACGCGGCGCCAGGATCAGCTTGAGGGTGCGCACCGGCAACGGCGCCACGCCCGGCCGGCGCTGCCATTCAGTGATGGGGGTGCCGGTCAGGCGATAGACCTCCAGCGCCCGCTGGATGCGCTGCGGGTCGGTGGCATGGATGCGTGCCGCTGCTGCTGGATCGACCTTGGCCAACTCTGCGTGCAGCGCCGCCCAGCCACGCTCGGCCGCCTCGGCGCTGAGCGCTTCGCGCGTCGCCGGATCGGCTTCGGGCATCGGCGACAGGCCCTGCAGCAGGGCGCGGAAATAAAGCCCCGTGCCACCGGCCAGGATCGGCATTTTGCCGCGCGCCACGATGTCGGCCACAACGCGACCGGCATCGGCCGCAAACTCGGCCGCCGAATAGGTCTGCCAGGGATCGCGCAGGTCCAGCAGGTGGTGGGGGGCCTGTGCGCGCTCGGCCGCATCAGGCTTGGCCGAGCCGATATCCAGGTGGCGGTACACCAGCGCCGAATCGACGCTGACGATTTCGCCATCCAGCTGCTGTGCCAGGGCGATCGCGGTGGCGGTCTTGCCACTGGCGGTCGGCCCCATCACGGCGATCGCCAGTGGCCGCCGGTCGATGCCCATCAGTCTTCGTCCGGCCAGCGGATCGTCGGCGTGGCGTCGGCGCGCGGCGTCGGCACGGCTTCCACCGCTTGCCAGATCTTCAGCGCATCGACGGTGGCCGCCACGTCATGCACGCGCACGATGCGCGCACCACGCTGCACCGCAATCAGGTGCGCGGCCACCGACGCGGCCACGCGTTCGGACGGCGTATCGCGGCCGGTCAGTTCCCCCAGGCTGCGCTTGCGCGACAAGCCGGCCAGCATCGGCACGCCCAGTTCCAGGAAGCGTTCCGAGCGCGCCAGCAGGGTCATGTTGTGGGCCGTGGTCTTGCCGAAGCCGAAACCGAGGTCGACCAGCAGGTTCTTCTTCGCGATGCCGGCCATTTCTGCAGCGAACAGGCGCTGCACCAGGAAACCGTGCACCTCGGCGACCACGTCATCGTAGTGTGGGTCAGCCTGCATGTGGCCCGGCTCGCCCTGCATGTGCATCAGCACCACTGGCACGCCGGCTTCAGCGGCGGCATCCAGCGCCCCCTCCTGGCGCAGGCCGTAGATGTCATTGATCATGCCGGCGCCGGCGGCCACGGCCGCACGCATCACCTCCGGCTTGAAGGTATCGATACTGATCGGAACCTGCGTACGGGCGGCCAGCTGCTCGATCACCGGAAGCACCCGGCGCAGCTCTTCCTCGACCGATACCGGCGCGGCGCCCGGGCGGGTGGATTCGCCGCCGATATCGAGCAGGTCCGCGCCCTCCTCGACCAGCTTCAGGCCATGGGCGACCGCGGCCTCGGTGGTGTCGTGCGCGCCGCCATCGGAGAACGAGTCCGGGGTGACGTTGACGATGCCCATGACCCGGGCACGGTCGAGGCGCAGGATGCGGCCGGCGCAATCGAGCTGGGGCGAGGTATCGAACATGGGCAATCCTGCAGGGACAACGGCGGGTAGTTTAGTTCGGCAGGGCGGCGCCCTGCACCCGCAGAGGCCAGAGCTACAGCAAGAGCCGGAGCAACAGCGGGTTTACTGAGGGATGGCGGGGGGGGGGGGGGGGGGGGGGGGGGGGGGGGGGGGGGGGGGGGGGGGGGGGGGGGGGGGGGGGGGCGGGGGGGGGGGCCCCCGCCGCCCCCCCCCCCCCCCCCCCCCCCACCCCGCCTTCGACAGTTTTCTGCGATCTGCAGTAGATCCACGCCATGCGTGGATGACTCATTCGATATCTGACAGATGTGTCGACCAAGGTCGACACCTACCAACAGCCGCGGAGATCTGTCAGAGGTGGGGCGGTGTCGGAAGGCGGGGTGTCAGCCGCATGGGCCCGAGGCATGCCTCGGGCGGGTTGGGCAGGACGCCCAACCCCGGTCTTGCCGTGTGCGCAGGAATGCGCACGCGAGCAAGCGGCTGCCAAGCTTACAGGGACGTACTTGCAGCGTCCCCGCACTCCGACACCGCCCCGCCATCCTACGGAAAGCCCGCTGTTGCTGTTGCTGCTGAGGTTGCCGGCCAGCGGCCGGCACTACCGCGGGTGCAGGGCGCAGCCCTGCCGACACCCTTATCGGCGGCGGCGCTTGCGGTCCACGTACAGGGTTCTGACGATGCTCAGCACGATGCCGACACCGATACCCACCACGCAGCCCAGCAGCAGATTGTCGGCCCCCAGGCCCACACCCACGCCGACCACGGTGGCGATGACCATTTCGGCGGTGTGGGAAATCGGTTCGGGCTTCGGGGCGGACATGCGGGCTCCAGCGTCAGATCAGTTCTTCGGGATGGGCCAGTGGCCCGGAAACGACGAAGCCGGGTTGCCCCGGCCTCGTCTGGTGTCACGTGCAGCGGGCCGTCAGTGCGATTCGGCCGGGCCTGCGATCGGCGGCAGCGGACGGGCGTCGCCGCCCTTGTCGTTGCCACCATCCTTGTTCGACTTGTTCCAACCGGCCGGCGGCGGCGGATCGCGGCCTTCCATGATGGCGTCGATCTGCGGCGCGTCGATGGTCTCGTACTGCAGCAGCAGCTGGGACATCGCGTGCAGCTTGTCCAGGTTGGCCGTCATCAGCTCGGTGGTGCGTGCGTAAGCCTCGTCGAGGATGTTACGCACTTCCTCGTCGATGCGGCGCGCGGTGTCGTTGGACACGCTCTTGTGCTGGGTGACCGAACGGCCCAGGAACACCTCGTCGTCCTCTTCGCCATAGGCGATCGGGCCTAGCTGGTCGGACAGGCCCCACTTGGTGACCATGTTGCGGGCCATCTTGGTGGCGCGCTCGATGTCGTTGGAGGCGCCGGTGGTGACCTTGTCGGCACCGAAGATCAGCTCTTCGGCCACGCGGCCACCGTACAGCGAGCACAGCTGCGACTTGATCGCCACGCGGTTCATCGAGTACTTGTCGCCTTCCGGCAGGTACATGGTCACACCCAGCGCGCGGCCGCGCGGAATGATGGTGACCTTGTAGACCGGGTCATGCTCGGGCACCAGACGGCCGACGATGGCGTGGCCGGCTTCGTGGTAGGCGGTGAGGGTCTTCTCCTCCTCGCTCATGGCCATCGAGCGGCGCTCGGCACCCATCAGGATCTTGTCGCGGGCACGGTCGAAGTGGTCCATGCGGACCTCCTTCTCGTTGCCACGCGCGGCGAACAGGGCAGCCTCGTTGCAGAGGTTGGCCAGGTCGGCGCCGGAGAAGCCCGGGGTACCACGCGCGATCACCATCGGCTCGACGTCGTCGGCCAGCGGCAGCTTACGCATGTGCACCTTCAGGATGTGCTCGCGACCCTTCACGTCCGGCAGGCCGACCACGACCTGGCGATCGAAACGGCCCGGGCGCAGCAGCGCCGGATCCAGCACGTCCGGACGGTTGGTCGCAGCGATCACGATCACGCCTTCGCCACCTTCAAAACCGTCCATCTCGACCAGCAGCTGGTTCAGGGTCTGCTCGCGCTCGTCATGACCGCCGCCCAGGCCGGCGCCACGGTGACGACCGACGGCGTCGATTTCGTCGATGAAGATGATGCAGGGGGCGTGCTTCTTGGCCTGCTCGAACATGTCGCGCACGCGGCTGGCGCCGACGCCGACGAACATTTCCACGAAGTCCGAACCGGAGATCGAGAAGAACGGCACCTTGGCTTCGCCGGCGATGGCCTTGGCCAGCAGCGTCTTGCCGGTACCCGGCGGGCCGACCATCAGCACGCCGCGCGGAATCTTGCCGCCCAGCTTGGTGAACTTGGAGGGGTCGCGCAGGAAGTCGACCAGCTCGCCCACTTCTTCCTTGGCCTCGTCACAGCCAGCGACGTCGGCGAAGGTGACCTTGATCTGGTCTTCGCCCTGCAGCTTGGCGCGCGACTTGCCGAAGGACATCGCGCCCTTGGCACCACCGCCACCGCCCTGCATCTGGCGCATGATGAACAACCAGAAGCCGATGATCAGGATGACCGGCAGGAAATTCATCAGGATCGCGCCGAGGGAAATGCCGCTGGACGGCTCCTCCTGCACGATCTCCACGTTCTTGGTACGCAGCACGTTGATCAGGTCACGATCGAACGGTGCGGTGATGGTGGACGACTGCCCACCGCGGGTGGTGTAGGTCAGCTGGCTGGTGCCGCCGCGCATGTCGCCACCAAAGGCGACCTTCTGCACGTTGCCGCTGTCCACCTGGTCCAGGAACTGCGAGTACGACGCGCCCTGCGCGCCGGCCCCGGAGGACTTCGGCGAGAAGCTCTGGAAGACCACCATCAGCACGACGGCGACGACCACCCATAGCAGGAGGTTCTTGGTCAAGTCGTTCATCCTCATTGGCTCCGGTGTTCCTCTCAGTGCTGGCGTTGCGTTGTGGTCGAACTTGCGTACGTTGCGAGCTTACTTCATGTGGGCGCGTTTTCCCTGACCCAAGGCATACACCTCGGGAGAGCGCTTGCGCGAGGCTTCCGGCTTGCGGATGGAGACCTTGTCGTACCGGCGGCGCATGTCGCGCACGTAGTCGTCAAAGCCCTCGCCCTGGAACAGCTTGATCAGGAATGCGCCACCGGTCTTCAGGTGGTTGTCGGCAAAATCCAGAGCCAGCTCCGCCAGGTGCATCATCCGCGGCTGGTCGACCGCGCCTACACCACTCTTATTGGGGGCCATGTCCGACAGCACAAGGTCTACCGGCTGATCCCCGAGCATGGCTTCAAACTGCGATAGAACGGCTTCTTCCCTGAAGTCACCATGAAGGAACTCCACGCCGGCCAGCGGCGGCATGTCCAGGATATCCAGTGCCAGCACGCGGCCGGTATCGCCGATCTGTCTCCTAACCTGCTGAGACCAGCCGCCCGGGGCCGCGCCAAGGTCGACCACCACCATGTGCGGCTTCAGCAACCGGTCACGTTCCAGCAGCTCTTCGAGCTTGTAGGCCGCGCGCGAGCGCATGCCTTCGGCCTGGGCCTTCTTCACGAAGGGGTCGGAGAAGTGTTCCTTGAGCCAGCGCTGGCTGCTTTTGCTGCGGGTAGCCATTGAAAATAGGGGCTGATGGGGTCCTCATGATACCCTGATCGCCCCATTCAACCGTGTTTTCCTGCATGTCCATCGCCCTGACCGCTTCCCAGACCCGTTTCCTGCGCGGCCAAGCCCACGACCTGAAGGCCCTGCTGCAGACCGGCGGCAAGGGCGTGACCCCGGCCTTCATCGCTGAGCTGAACGAAGTGCTGGAGCGCCACGAGCTGGTCAAGGTGAAGGTCGCTGCCGAAGACCGCGACGCCCGTGACGTGATGATCGGCGAGATCGTCGAAGCCACCGAGAGCGCGTTGGTACAGCGCATCGGCCACGTCGCCGTGCTGTACCGCCCGAGCAAGGAACAGCGCCAGATCGTGCTGCCGCGCGGCTGATCGCCTTACTGCCATGCAGCTGAACCACGAACCGCCCGATTACGCCTACAGCCTGCGCGCCGCCGATGGCCGCTCGGCCAAGGTGAATGACCAGGTGCTGGGCAGCAGTTTCTTCCTGACCCCGGACCAGCTGGTCACGCAATGGCCGGTAGTGAGCGCCACCGCGCTGCAGCTGGCTGACCTGGAGCCGATCCTGGCGCTGAACCCGGCGCTGATCGTGCTCGGCACGGGTGACCGCCAGGTATTCCCGCCGGCAGTGGTAATGGCTGCCTGCCTGTCACGCGGCATCGGCCTGGAAGTGATGAACAATCCGGCCGCCGCGCGCACCTTCAACATCCTGGCGGGCGAAGGCCGCAAGGTCGCGGCCGCTTTCATTCTGGAAGGCTGAGGTCGAGGCGTCGGGCGCGCCCCGGCGCTAGCCGCCAGAAGCGGTGCAGCGGAAGGCCGAGAACTGCTTCAGCCGCCCGATCAGGTTGCCGCCCTGGCCCCAGCGGATGTCCATGACCTTCCAGTCCTGGCCCTGCCTTTGCAGCAGGACACGGTCGGTCCAGCGATAGTCGCCTATCGCCATTTCGACGGACACCCAACTGCCATCGCCGCTCGTCGCGGGCAGCCCCACCTTTACCGTTTCCGGCCGATCCGGCGCCATGAGATACGGGCTCTGGTCCAGCATGTGCGGCTTCTCGTCATGCGCGGCCAGCACCGCACAGGTCCGCTCGTAAGCGCGCTGCGCATCGATGGCTGAGCGCAGCGCATCGCCCAGCAACGGCGGAATGGTCGCTTCGTCCGAAGCCGGCGCCTGGACTGCCGCGTAAAGACGGGTGACCACGTCGCGCGGATCGCTGGCTGCGGAGGCCAGCGGCGCGACGATGAGCAACGCGAGAGTGGAAGCAAGACGGAGCATGGGGCACCGGATCGACTGGGACCGCTCAAGAATGCCGGGTATCCCGTCCGCCGTGAAGGTGATCCTGCGACACACAAGATCGCAAATGACCACTCTGCGGTACCCGGGTCGAGCATGGCTTGTATGTTCCTCCCGGCTCCTACGCGGTATGTAGGAGCCAGGGTGGAGGGACCGTCAAGCATGCATCTGCGGATACTAGCCGACAGACGAGTCGAGCGATCCCCATCCCGCACACGAACGTCGATAAAGGATCGTACGGCCCCCAAAGGGGA
>NZ_JAWIRT010000008.1:0-174097 GCF_036320045.1 Stenotrophomonas sp. SMYL20
GGACACGCCGTAAACCCGTCCATGGGGGCTCGGCCGCGGCTTGCTCGTGTGCGCTGTCCTGCGCACACGGCAAGACCGGGGTTGGGCGTCCTGCCCAACCCGCCCGCGGCATGCCTCGGGCCCATGCCGCGGACGGTCCCGCCCAGCCCACCCGTCCGGCCTCTGACAGGTTCCGTGCGCGCCAGCCACGGAAAAGAAAAAAGAAAATCAAAAGCAACAGCCGGGGGTTGAGGCAGAATCGGGGTTTCGGCTGGAGGTCTGCGCGTGCATCCAATTGAAAGTGAACGCCTGCGCCTGCGTGCGATTGAACCTGATCGCGATGCGGCGCCGATGCTGGCGCTGTTGAATGATCCGGGCTTCGTGCGCTTCATTGGTGACCGCAATGTGCGCAGTGAAGAACAGGCGCGTGAGTACATCGCGCTGCGGGTGCTGCACAGCTATGCGTTGAATGGGTTCGGCATGTATGCCATCGAGCGGTTGTCCGATGGGGCGTGGCTGGGCAATGCCGGGCTGGTGCGCCGCGATGGCCTGCCGGGGCCGGACATCGGCTACGCGGTGCTGTCTGAATTCGCCGGGCAGGGCTATGCCGGTGAGGCGGCGCGGGCGGTGTTCGCGCATGCGCGCGCTGAGCTGGGCCTGCAGGATCTGTACGGCATCACCGATCTGGACAACGTGGTGTCCGGGAAGATCCTGCTGGGCCTGGGCATGCAGGAGCGCGGGGTGATCCAGTTGCCGGGCATCGAAACGCCCAGCCGGCTGTACGCCACCTTGGGTGCGGCTGACGTCGGGTAGTGCCGGCCGCTGGCCGGCACCCACCATCAGCCGCGCAGTTCGGCCAGCTGCGCCTGCAGCTCGGCCACGGCCGCTTCCAGCTGGGCCACGCGCTCGGCCAGGCCCGGATCGGCCGCGTCGCTGCCACCGCCGCTGCTGGCGTATTTGGCCGCAAGCGCCGCGCCGTCCACTTCACCGCACAGCAGGTGCATGTAGCGGTCTTCGCGCTGGCCGCTGGCGCGCGGCAGCACCACCAGCAGCGCGCGCTGCTGCAGGCGCTCGATGGCGTGGCGGGCTTCGTCGGCGTCGGCGAAGCGGTGCAGTCGCTCGCTGCGCGTGACCAGTTCGCCCAGGGTCTGCGGCCCACGCAGCAGCAGCATCGCCAGCAGCACGGTCTGCTGCCGGGTCAGGTCCAGCGCGGCCTGCAGGCGGTGCTCGTAACGGTCTGCGCGCGAGGAGAAGTGCTGGCGGGCCAGGCCCAGTGTTTCCAGCTGGCGCAGCGCGTGCTGCACGCTACCGGCATCGACGTTCATCACCGGCTCGCGGGCGGTCTTCTGGTTGGCGGCCGATTGGGCGGCGTTGACCGTCAGCGGATAGGTGTCCGGGGTGGTTGCCTCCTTCTCCACCAGGCAGCCCAGCAGGCGGGCCTGCACGGCGTCGAGCAGGGGGACGTCGGGGGTCTGGGTGGAATCGGTCATGGCGGCCTCCGGAAGGGCAACGGGTCAACCGCCAAGCATAGCCGTCCAGGGACCGCCTTTGCCGGTAAAATGCGCCGGTATATCTGATTGCCGGTGAATCCATGCGTCGTCCCGTTTCCCTGTCCCTGACCCTGCTCGCCACCGCGGCGCTGGGCCTGTCCGCCTGCAAGCGCGTGGATGCGCCCGCCGCCGAAGCCGCTGCACCGGAGGCCCCGGCCGCCGCTGCCAAGGCCGACGGCGCGCTCGATGCCACTGCCAACGACAATCTCAATGCGGTGCTGTGGATGCAGCGCGCGCAGGAGTACAAGGCGATCACCGAGCAGACCTACCGTGCCGCCGCCGACCACCTGGATGCCGCGCTGAAGGAAGCCCACTGGGATGCGCTGGTGCCGGAAGAACGCGGCAACGAGGCCAAGGGCCTGAAGCCGGCCGTGGTGCTGGACGTGGATGAGACCGTGCTGGACAACTCGCCCTACCAGGCGCGCCTGGTGCGCGACGGCAAGGAATACGACGAGCTGACCTGGGACCAGTGGGTGGCCGAAAAGAAGGCCAAGGCCATTCCGGGCGTGGTTGATTTCGCCAAGGCCGCCAACGCCAAGGGCGTGACCCTGCTGTACATCTCCAACCGCGCCGTGCACCTGAAGGACGCAACCCTGGCCAACCTGCGCGAGCAGGGCCTGCCGGTGGCCGATGACAGCGTGTTCCTGGGCCTGGGCACCGTGGTCGAAGGCTGCGAGCAGGCCGGCAGCGAGAAGAACTGCCGCCGCCGCCTGGCCGGGCAGAAATACCGCGTGCTGATGCAGTTCGGCGACCAGCTGGGCGATTTCGTCGAAGTGACCGCCAACACCAACGACGGTCGTGACGCGCTGCTGCAGCAGTACCACGACTGGTTCGGCGAGCGCTGGTGGATGCTGCCGAACCCGACCTACGGCGGCTTCGAGCCGGCGCAGTTCAACAACGACTACAGCCAGTCGCGCCAGGCCCGTCACGACGCCAAGCGCGCTGCGCTGGACTACGCACCGTGAGCCGCGCGCCGCTGCCGCTGCGCGATGACGAGCGCCTGATCTTCGCGCTGGACGTGCCTGACCGCGTGCAGGCGCTGGAGTGGGTCGACCGCCTCGGCGACAGCGTGGCGTTCTACAAGATCGGCATGGAACTGCTCGCCTCCGGCGAGTACTTCCAGGTGTTGGACGAGCTGGCCCGCCGCGACAAGCGCGTGTTCGTCGACCTGAAGTTCTTCGACATCCCGGCCACCGCCGCGGCGGTGATCAAGCGCCTGTCGCAGTGGCCGGTCAGCTACGCCACCATCCACGGCTGGCACCCGGCGATGATGGAAGCCTGCGCCGCCGCCAACAGCAGCGACATGCGCCTGCTGGCGGTGACCGTGCTGACCTCGATGGGCCGCCCGGACCTGGCGCAGATGGGCATCGACCGTGAGCCGGTGGACGTGGTGGTCGAGCGCGCGCTGGCCGCGCAGGCGGCCGGTATCGATGGCGTGATCGCCTCGGGCCAGGAAGCCGGCCCGATCCGCGCCGCTACCGGCGCCGGGTTCTCGATCGTCTGCCCGGGCATCCGCCCCGGTGGCCCGGTCGGCGATGACCAGAAGCGTACCGTTGGCGTGGCCCAGGCCTTTGCCGATGGCGCCGATGCCATCGTGGTCGGTCGCCCGATCCGCCTGGCCGCCGATCCGCAGGCTGCGGCCCGGGCCATCCAGCAGGAAATCGCGTCGGCGTTGGCTACGCGCTGAGATTCCGCTGCGCAGTCTGCAGGCCCGAACGCCATCCCGACCCGCGCGGGATGGCGTTTTTGCATCCGCCGAAGGACCGGTTGTGCCCGAATCGCCGCAAAACCTGCCGTAGATTTCATGGCCCCGGCGCAAGGCATCAGGCTACCCAATAAAATCAATGATTTATATGACACTACGTGAAGTATTGCCTTAACTTGAGCGGCAGCGTAGGATCGCCGCCATCCGGTCCTCGGACCGGACATGTGCCACAACACTGTCCACCGGCCCTGCGCCGGCTTGAAGAGCCTGTGATCCTCGTGATCCCGGCTCTTTTTTTATTCCGATCAGTGACTTGCACAAGCAACTGCGGAAACCGTGACGTCCCGGCTTGCCGCTGTCACCTCGCAGGCCGCAAGATGCGGACCGGTCCGGGGAGTCCGAGTGCATGAGCGTGGCAGTGCGAGGAAGGTCTGCGCGTGGATGGGGGCTGGCAGTCATGCTGCTGGCCGTGGCCGCGTGCCGTGAACCGGCCAACGATCCGGCCAGGCCGGCAGCCGAACCGGTTGCGGCGGTGCAGGCGATGGCCCTGCGCCTGGCCGAGGACGATCTGGTCGGCTATGCAAAGCTGTCGGTTCCGCCCAGCCAGTACCAGCGCCTGCAGCAGGCCTGGGCCGAGGGCCACAGCCAGTGGCCGCTGACCGAGCTGCCGCTGGGCGACCAGCTGCTGCCGATGCTGGCCGCACTGCGCACGCCCAATGCCGGTGCCGAACTGCAACGCAGCTTCGACCGCCAGCTGGCCGGCCAGGCCGGTGCCGTGCGCCAGGCCGCGCAGTCGATGGGCAACTTCGGCGTGCAGTACCTGCGCCACCAGAAGGGCTATACGCCCGGCCAGCAGGCCCATTACATCGCCCTGGTGGAAACCCTTGCCAGCTGGGCGCAGGGCGCGCCGATCAGTGACCGTGCGCGTGCACGCAGCACGATCGCCGCGCTGGTTGGTGCCGCCGGCAAGGTTGGCTTCGACGATGAGGCCGGCCTGCAGGCCGCGGGCATGGAAGGCAGCCTGCAGCAGCTGGCGCCGTTCATCCATACCCTCAAGGCGGTGTTGGGCAGCTACGGGTTGGGCGTGGATGACGCACTGCGCAGCGTGCGCGGTGAACTGCTCTCGGTGGAGGGCGACAACGCGCTGGTACGCCTGCACTACGACCTGGCGGGGCGTGAGATGACCCTGCAGCTGCCGCTGAGCCGCCGCGAGGGCCACTGGTACCTGACCCGAACCCTGGCCGACACCGACGCGCTGCTGCGCAAGGCCGACGCGGCCCGCGCCGCTGCGTCGCCGTCACCGGCTGAAGCCCCCGCCGAGGGTGGGGAAGCGGCAACGCCGCCGCCTAAGCCATAATGGCGCCGATGTCGAAACAGAACCCGCTGCCGTTCCCCGGCGAAGAATCCCAGTCGACGCCCGCCGATACGGTGCCGGCGTCCCCCTCGACCGGTACCGGCCCGAACCCGGTACCGCCGCCCGCGCATGCGCGTCCGGCCGGCCGCCGCCCGCTGTGGGCTCGCCTGCTCGGCCGCCTGGTCGAGCCGTGGCTGTCGCTGAAGATCGAACCGGAAGACCCGGGCCAGTACAACGATGGCCGCCCGGTCATGTACGTGCTGGAAGACTACGGCCTGTCCAATGCGCTGATCCTGGACAAGGCCTGCCGCCAGGCCGGCCTGCCATCGCCGTTGGTGCCGCTGGCCGGTGACCCGACCGGCCGCAAGCGCGCCTACCTGGCGTTGTCGCGGCGCAGCTCCAGCAACTCGCTGATTCCCGAGCAGCGCGGCGCCAAGACCCATTCGGACTCGCTGGCCAAGGTCCTGCAGGCACATCGCGTGCGCGATGACCTGGACGTGCACCTGGTGCCGGTGTCGATCTTCGTCGGCCGCGCGCCGGACAAGCAGAGCGGCTGGTTCGCCGTGCTGTTCTCGGAAAACTGGGCGCTGGTCGGCCGCTTCCGCCGCCTGCTGGCGGTGCTGCTCAACGGCCGCAGCACCATCGTCCGCTTTGCCCCGCCGATCTCGCTGCGCAGCACCGTGGACGAAGGCCTTGAGCCGGAGCGCACGGTGCGCAAGCTGCAGCGCGTGCTGCGTACCCATTTCCGCCGCATCCGTGAATCGGTGATCGGCCCCGACCTGTCGACGCGGCGCCTGCTGGTCGACCAGGTGCTGGCCGCCGAACCGGTGCGCGAAGCGATCGCCGCACAGGCCAAGCGCGACAATTCGAAGCCGGCCGATGCCTGGAAGAAGGCGCACGCCTACGCCTGGGAAATCGCCGCGGACTATTCCAGCCCGGTGGTGCGCTCGGCCAGCTTCATGCTCAGCCACGTGTGGAACCGCATCTATGCGGGCGTGCTGGTGCACCACCTGGACAAGTTCAAGGCCGCCGCGCCGGGCCATGAAGTGGTCTACGTGCCCAGCCACCGCAGCCACATGGACTACCTGCTGCTGTCGTACCTGCTGTACGACCGTGGCATCGTGCCGCCGCACATCGTGGCCGGCATCAACCTGAACCTGCCGGTGGTCGGCACCCTGCTGCGCAAGGGCGGTGCGTTCTTCATCCGCCGCTCGATCCGTGGCAACGCGCTGTACTCGGCGGTGCTCAGCGAATACGTCGCGCAGCTGGTGGCCGGTGGCTACTCGCTGGAGTACTTCGTCGAAGGCGGCCGCTCGCGTACCGGCCGGCTGCTGCAGCCCAAGGGCGGCATGATCTCGATGACGCTGCGTGCGTTCCTGCGCCAGCCGCGCAAGCCGGTGCTGTTCCAGCCCATCTACATCGGCTATGAGAAGCTGATGGAAGGCGGCAGCTACCTGGACGAACTGTCCGGCCGGCCGAAGGAAAAGGAATCGATCTGGTCGCTGCTGTGGGGCATCCCCAAGGTGCTCAAGCAGAACTACGGCCAGGTGGTGGTGAACTTCGGCGAACCGATCGCACTGAACGACGTGCTCGCCGAGAAGGCGCCGGAGTGGAAGGGCGAGGCGGTCTCCGAGGACGAGAAGCCGGCGTGGCTGTCGACCACGGTGGATACGCTGGCCGAACGCATCCAGGTGCGCATCAACGGTGCCGCCGACGTCAACCCGATCAACCTGCTGGCGCTGGCCCTGCTGTCCACGCCGAAGCATGCGATGGGCGAGGCCGACCTGATCGCGCAGATCGAGCTGTGCAAGACCCTGCTGGTCGAGATGCCGTACTCGGACCGGGTGACGGTGACCCCGCACTCGCCGGAGCGGATCATCGCCCATGCCGAGGAAATCAACGTCCTCACCCGCATCAAGCACCCGCTGGGCGACGTGCTCAGCGTCAGCGGCGATACCGCAGTGCTGCTGAGCTACTTCCGCAACAACGTGGTGCACCTGTTCACCGCCTCGTCGTGGGTGGCCTGCTGCTTCCAGAACAACCGCCGCATGAGCCGCACCGGCCTGGTCCAGCTGGGCCGTACGGTATATCCGTTCCTGCAGGCCGAGCTGTTCCTGCCGTGGAGCGAGGACGAGTTCGCCCAGCGCATCGACCGGACCATCGACGTGTTCGTGCGCGAAGGCCTGCTGCAGAACGTCAACGATGACGATGGCGGCATCCTGGCGCGCAACACCGGGCAGACCGACGAGGTGTTCCGCCTGCGTGCGATCGGCCATTCGCTGCAGCAGGCGTTCGAGCGCTATTACATCGCCATCTCGGTGCTGGTGAAGAACGGCCCGGGCGTGCTCGGCGCGGCCGAGCTGGAAAGCCTGTGCCAGCAGGCCGCGCAGCGGCTGAGCCTGCTCTATGCACCGGCGGCACCGGAGTTCTTCGACAAGTCCCTGTTCCGCGGCTTCATCCAGAAGCTGCGCGAGCTGCGCCTGGTGTGGCCGGACGAGAACAGCAAGCTGCTGTTCGACGAACGCCTGGACGCCTGGGCCAAGGATGCCAAGTTCATCCTCGGCCGCGAGCTGCGCCACACCATCGAAAGGGTCAGCCCGGAAGCGGCCCGCCCGGACGAGCCTGCGCCGCAGGATTGAAGGCAGCGCCGGGCGATGCCCGGCGAACGGCATGCCAACCAAGGTTGGCATCTACCGTGGCGAAGCAGTAGATCCACGCCATGCGTGGATGGGCCACCGCTCAGGCCGGTTCGTCGGGAATCTGCAGGCTTTCCAGCTTGGCGATGCAGTCCTTCAGCTGAAGCTTGCGCCGCTTCAGGCGCTTGGCTTCCAGCTCGTCCTCGCCATTGGCGGCCATGCGGGTGATCTGTTCATCCAGCAGGCGGTGCTCGGCGCGCAGGGCGGCGAGGTGCTCGACGATCTCGGCGGGGCTGTAGGTGTCCACAGCCTCCGAGCATACACAGCGATGATGACTGCCGGGAGAGGGGAATTCCGACCCCCGGCCGTGGCCGCTCCGAGCCGTTAGAATGGAACCCATGAGTGCCGTGATTTCCCTTCCCGATCCCCAGCCGCGCATCGCCCGTGATCCGCGCGTGGCCGAGCGCGAGCAGCACAAGCTGGCCAAGCGCCTGCGCCGCCAGGTCGGCGAGGCGATTGCCGACTTCGGCATGATCGAGGCCGGCGACAAGGTCATGGTCTGCCTGTCCGGCGGCAAGGACAGCTACACCCTGCTGGACGTGCTGCTGCAGCTGCAGAAGAAGGCGCCGGTGCCGTTCGAGCTGGTGGCGGTGAACCTGGACCAGAAGCAGCCGGACTTCCCCGAGCACGTGCTGCCGGAGTACCTGGCCGGGCTGGGCGTGCCGTACCACATCATCGAGCAGGACACCTATTCGGTGGTCAGCCGGGTCATCCCGGAAGGCAAGACCATGTGTTCGCTGTGCTCGCGGCTGCGTCGTGGCGCGCTGTACAACTACGCCGAACTCCATGGCTTCACCAAGATCGCGCTGGGCCACCACCGCGACGACATGGTGGCCACGTTCTTCATGAATCTGTTCCACCACGCCAAGCTGTCGGGCATGCCGCCGAAGCTGCGCAGCGATGACGGCAAACACGTGGTGATCCGGCCGCTGGCCTATGTGCGCGAAAGCGACATCGTCGAGTACGCACAGGCACGCCAGTTCCCGATCATTCCCTGCAACCTGTGCGGCAGCCAGGAGAACCTGCAGCGCCGCCAGGTCGGCCTGATGCTGAAGCAGTGGGAAAAGGACCACCCGGGCCGCATCGAGCAGATCGCGCGTGCCATGGGCGAAGTCCGGCCCTCGCAGCTGGCCGACACCACCCTGTTCGACTTCATGGCGCTGGGCCGTCGCGACGACGCGCCGCTGCCCGACGCCCATGCCTGGCTGGCCGGCTCCCCGGCCGACGCCGACGCAGATCCCGAGACGCCCACCGTTTAAGGTCGGTCGCCCTTCCTCTTTGCCATCCGGAATTCCATGTTCTTTCGCAACCTGACGTTCTTCCGTTTCCCGACCACCACCGATTTTTCCGAAGTCGACACCCTGCTGCCGCACGCGCTGCTGAAGCCGGTCGGCGCGCTGGAAATGAATTCGCGCGGCTTCATCTCGCCGTTCGGTCGCGAGGAGAAGGAGCTGCTCTCCCACCGCATCGCCGAACACCTGTGGCTGACCGTGGGCGGCGAGGACAAGATCCTGCCGGCGGCGGTGGTCAACGACCTGCTCGAGCGCAAGCTGGAGGAGATCGAGGAGAAGGAAGGCCGCCGCCCGGGTGGCCGCGAGCGCAAGCGCATGAAGGACGACCTGCTGCATGAACTGCTGCCGCGCGCCTTCGTGAAGTCCTCGCGCAACGACGCCTTCATCGACCTGCAGCACGGCTACGTGGCGGTGGATACCTCCAGCCGCAAGACCGGCGAGTACTTCATGTCCGACATCCGCGGCCTGCTCGGCAGCTTCCCGGCGATGCCGCTGAATGCCGAAGTCGCGCCGCGCTCGATCCTGACCGGCTGGATCGCCGGCGAGCCGCTGCCGACCGGGCTGAGCCTGGGCGAAGAGTGCGAGATGAAGGACCCGGTGGAAGGTGGCGCGGTGGTCAAGTGCCAGCACCAGGAACTGCGCTGCGACGAGATCGACAAGCACCTGGACGCCGGCAAGCAGGTGACCAAGCTGGCGCTGATCTTCGAAGACAACCTGTCCTTCGTGATCGGCGACGACCTGATCGTGCGCAAGCTGAAGTTCCTCGACGGCGCCCTGGACCAGCTGGAGCATGCCGACGAAGACGGCCGCCGCGCCGAGTTCGACGCCCGCTTCGCCCTGCAGAGCGCCGAGATCCGCCGCCTGTTCCTGTTGTTGGAAGAAGCCTTCAAGCTCAGCAAGGCTGACTGAACAGGCAGCCCGACGGCCGCCGGTCATCCGGCGGCCCGAAGCGGCGCTATGCTGGGCGCATGAGCCGTCTGCTGCGCCGCCTGATCAGCCCGACCCCGCCCGCCACCGTACAGCGCGACACCGTTCGCCTGCGCCTGGAGGATGCCGAGATCGAGGTGCTGCGCGTGCGCGATCCACGTGCGCGCCGCATCAAGCTGAGCGTGGACGAGCGCGGCGCACGCTTGACCCTGCCGCCGCGCGCAAGCCTGGTGATGGGCGAACGCTTCCTGGAACAGCATCGCGACTGGCTGGCGCTGCAGCTGCGCCAGTACCAGGGCCAGGGTCTGCCGGCACCGCTGCAGCCCGGCGAAGACGGTGTGCTGCCCCTGCGTGGCGAACTGCTGCCGCTGCGCTGGCAGGAAGGCCGCTACGCGCGGCTGGAGATCGACGCGCACGGCGCCTGCGTGCAGTGGCCGACCCGCGGCGGTGATGCCACCCTGCGCCGCCTGCTGCGCGAGTTCTACGAAGCCCAGACCCGCGCCGACGTCGGCCGCTGGCTGCCGAAGTACCTGCCCACCCTGCCGCGCGCACCCAGTCGCCTGCGATTGAAGGTGATGTCCTCGCAATGGGGCTCGCTCGCCCCCGATGGCAGCATGGCACTGGACCTGGCCCTGGTGCTCGGTCGTTCGGAAGCGTTCGAGTACGTGCTGGTGCACGAGCTCTGCCACCTGATCCAGCCGAATCACTCACCCGCGTTCTGGCACGAAGTGGAACAACGCTTCCCCGCCTGGCGCGAACAGCGCGATTACTTCCAGCTGGAAGGGCGCCGCTTGAAAGCTATGCTCCGCCAGCTGCTGTAGAGCCGAGCCTATGCTCGGCTAACGCGCGTAGCGCGGATATTCAGCCCTCGCGATCAACAGCAGCCGAGCATGGCTCGGCTCTACAAAAGCGCGCGCAGCGCGCGACCCGCTTTCGCTCCTGCTCTTCTTTCTTTCTTCCGTGGTGGGCACACCGGAAACTGTCGAAGGACGGGATGGGTGGGATTGCGGGGGTGTCCGCGGCATGGATGCCGCGGCCAAGCCCCCATGGATGGGTTCACGGCGTCCCCCGCAATTCCACCCATCCCGGCCAACCTCATGACCGCGCAGGCCCCACCCACCACGAGGGGCTCAGCCGTTGGCCGAAACCCTCACCCCGCCCGCAACGCCGCCGCCGCCGCCCACCGCGCCGCCACCCGCGGCGCCGTAATGCACACCGCCTGATCGGTCACCGTCGTCACCGCGCGCTCCAGCAGCTGGATATCCGCCTCATGCTGGCGCGCCACATGCGGATCCTCGAAGAAGATCGCGCGCTGGCAACGCCCCTCCAGCACCCGGTCGGCAATCTGCGCATCACCGCCCATCGGGCCGCTCTGGTAGCGCGTCACCCACGGCGTATCACGCGGCCAGCCCCGGCTCCAGGCCAGCTCGTTCAAACGCTGGCCGGTGGTCCCGGTGGCCACCCGCTCACCGAACCGGGCCAGCACATCGAAGTGCTCATCGGCGAAGGCCAGCATCGCCGGCTTCATCGCATCGTGCGCGATCAGCGCCAGCGTCTGGCCTTCGAACGCATGCAGGTCGTCGGCGCCGGCATCGGCTGCCAGCCCGGCGTGGACGCGCTCCACCTCCACCCAGTCGCGTGCGGTGGCCACGGTCGAAATGAACGGCTTGCCGTGGATCACGCACTGCCGCTTGAGCGCGGTTGCTTCCGGAAACACCGAGGATGGATCGACCGGGTCGATCAGGTAGATCGCGCCATCCAGTGTCCGATCCGGACCCATGCCAACGACTTCGGCGACCAGCTTCATCAGGCCACCCTCGCGTCCGTAGGGATAACGGTGCAGGCCCGCGTACCCGGTCAGGAAGCCCTGCCGTTCGATCGCGTCATGGGTGCGGCCGACCGCATGCAGCGACACGCCCAGCTCGCGCAGGCCGGCCTCGCTGCTGCGCAGCCAACGGAACAGCGCAGCGCGCGCGTCGTGGTGATGAAGACGGTTGGCAGCCAGGCCGATGCGCATCGAACGCTCCGCAGGTACGGGTGAAGGCGGCAGTGTATGTCGGCATTCCCCCATCTGGATGCTTTTACAACTTTCTTCATTGCCGTCGGCCCGCGCGTCGATAGCGTGGCAGGCAGCGGTACCGCAGCGCGGCCGTTCCTTCCGCCCGCGAGATGAGGATGCCTACCGTGAATGTCGCCGGCTTCCCGGCAGCCATTGCTGTCATGGCCAGCCTGCTGCTGCCTGCCGCGGCCTCCGCCACGGGCTGCAGCACACCGCTGCGCATCGCCTGGCCGTCCGACCGTGCTCCTTTGTCGTCCAGCGAACAGGGCGAAGCCCGGGGGCTCGGCGCGGCGTACCTGAAGCTGCTGGGCGGGCAACGGCCACTGCAGCTGTTGCCCGTGCCGGCCACCAGCGTGGACCGGGACGAGCTGCCGGCCGGCACCCAGGCGCTGCTGGGATGGCCACGCTCGCAACTGCCTGCCGGATGGGTGGTCAGCACGCCCTACCTGCAGCTGCCACAGGTGATCGTGCGCCGGGAGGATGCGCCGCCGGTGCTGGGCCTGGAAGATCTGCGTGGACGCATTGTGGCCAGCCCCAGCCGGATGCCGCTGCAGGGGCTGCTGGCCGAGCAGGCAGCGGGTGCACAGCTGCTGCCTCCGGCAGCGCTGGACGATGCACTCCCGCTGCTGGGCACCGGATTGATCGATGCGGTGGTGGCCAACCTCGGCGACGTCGAGGCGGCGTTGCGCCGCTACCAGGGCGATGCACTGCTGATCGCCGCGCCGGCCGGTTTCGATGATGCCCTGGTGCTGGCGGCCACGCCCGCCTGCGCCGATGTCATCGCCGGCTTCGAACAGGCGCTGTCGCAGCTGACCGATACCGAGCGCGATCAGATCCGCGCGGCCTGGCTGCCGGACCGGCCGCGCAACGCTCCGTCATCGTCGCCCCTGCGCTGGCTGGTGCCGGCCTCGCTGATCCTGCTCGCCCTGGCGCTGGTCCATGCCTTCGGCTACTGGCGGGTCCATCGCGAGAGCGTGCGCCGCCGAGGGGTGGAGCAGCGCCTGCAGGAGGTGACCGCGAACCTGCCGGCGGTGGTCTACCAGGCGCGTCGTTCGGCGGGCGGCCACTACAGCTTTCCGCAGATCGCCGGGGACGTGCAGGCCCTGTTCGGAATCAGCGTGGAGACCGCGCGGATCGATCACCAGCGGTTGTTGGCCGCGGTCCACCCGGATGACCGCAACCAGGTGATGGCCTGCGTCGAGATGGCTGCATTGGCGCGTGGCCCGATCGACGTCACCTTCCGCACCCGCTCGCCACAGGGCTGGCGATGGGTGCGCTCGCATGGGCGGCCGTTGTCCTGCGACGACAGCGACGTCGAGTGGAGCGGCTACTGGATCGACGTCAGTGAGGTGCAGTCACGTACCCGCGCGCTGGCCGAAGCGCGCCGCGAGGCCGAGCAGGCGGCACAGGCCAAGGCGCACTTCCTGGCAACGATGAGCCACGAGATCCGCACCCCGATGAGCACGCTGCTGGGCATGCTCGAACGGCTGGCGGGCAGCAGGCTCGAGGCGCGCCAGCAGCAGGTGCTGGCCACCGTCGATGATGCCGCGCGGATGCTGCGGCAGATCCTCGACGATGTACTGCACAGCCAACGCCTGGAGGGCGCACCACTGCAGCTGCGGCCCACCGACCTGGCGGCACTGGTGCGCGCGGTGCAGCAGCTGCTGATGCCGGTGGCCGCCAGCCGAGGCCTGCACCTGCAGGTGGTGCTTGATCCGGAGATGCAGCCGGGATCGCTGGCTGATGGCCTGCGCCTGCGCCAGATCCTGTTCAACCTGGCCGGCAACGCGTTGAAGTTCACCCGGCACGGCCACGTGGAACTGCAGGTGCAGGTACTGCAGCAACGTGACTGGGGCCAGCGGCTGCGCCTGCAGGTAAGCGACAGCGGCGTGGGCATCAGCGAGGAGCGCCAGCAGGCGGTGTTCGCTGCCTATACCCAGGCGGAGCGCTCGACCACGCGGCGCTTCGGCGGCAGTGGGCTGGGCCTGGCGATCTGCCGTGAGCTGGCGATCTCGATGGGGGCGGAGCTGCAGCTGCGCAGCTCGCCCGGGAAAGGCACCACGGTGTGGCTGGATCTGGACCTGGATGCCTGTGAGGCACCCGTGGCCGAGCCCGCGCCGGCGGTTGCGGACGAGCGTCCATTGCCGGCGGCGCGCGTGCTGATGGCTGAAGACCATCCCACCAACCTGCATCTGCTGGAGCAGCACCTGTGTGCGCTCGGGCTGCAGGTCCACGCCTGTACCGATGGACGGTCGGCGCTTGAAGCATGGCAGGCGCAGCCGTTCGACCTGGTCATCACCGACTGCCACATGCCGGGCATGGATGGCTTCGCGCTGGCACGGGCGATCCGTGCCGATGCCTGCCCGGCGCGTGCGCAGGTGCCGATCATCGCGCTCACCGCCAGCGTGATGGAAAGCACCCGCGAAGCCTGTCGTGCGGCTGGCATCGACCACTTCCTGGCCAAGCCGGTGGAGCCGCACGCACTGCGGGCGCTGCTGGCGGCATTGCTGGTACCGGACTCAGTGGGCCAGTAGCCGCACGATGCTGGCGGCGGCATCGCGGCCTTCGGCCACGGCGGTCACCACCAGGTCAGCACCGCGCACCGCGTCACCACCGGCGAACAGGCGCGGATGCGCGGTCTGGAACGGCAGGCGGTCCTTGCCACCGGCCACGATGCGGCCGTTGGACTGGCCTTCCACGCCCAGCTCGGCCAGCCACGCCGGCACGCTCGGCGAGAAGCCGAAGGCGATGATCACCACGTCCGCTTCCAGCAGCGATTCACTGCCTTCGATCGGCACGGCGTTCTGGCGGCCGTTGGCATCGGGCTCGCCCAGCCGGGTTTCCACCACGGTCACGCCGATCACTTCATCGTCGGCGCCGGCTTCGATCGACAGCGGCTGCCGGTTGAACAGGAAGCGCACGCCTTCTTCGCGGGCATTGGCCACTTCGCGCGCGCTGCCGGGCATGTTGGCTTCGTCGCGGCGATAGGCGCAGGTGACCTTGGCCGCGCCCAGCCGCACCGCGCTGCGCACGCAGTCCATGCCGGTATCGCCGCCACCGAGCACCACCACGCGCTTGCCGTTGAGGTCGGGCAGGGCAATGGTGTCTTCCCAGCCGGCAATCGGCCGGCCCTTCGGGTCATCGCCGCCAACGATGCGGCTGTTCTGCACCAGGAACGGCAGGGCCGGCAGCACGCCCTTCAGGTCCTGGCCGTCGAGGCCACCATCGGTGTAGCGGTAGGCGCCGGTGCCGACGAACACCGCGTCGTGGCTGTCCAGCAGCTGCTGCACGCTCAGGTCACGGCCGATCTCCACGCCGAGGCGGAACTGCACGCCCATGCCCTCCAGCACTTCGCGGCGGCGATGGATCACGTCCTTGTCCAGCTTGAAGCTGGGAATGCCGAACTGCAGCAGGCCGCCGATCTGCTCGTAGCGGTCATAGACCACCGCGGCAATGCCGGCGCGGGCGAGGCGATCGGCACAGGCCAGGCCGGCCGGACCGGCGCCGATCACCGCCACGCTGTGGCCGCTGGGCTGCACCGCGCCCAGATCCGGGCGCCAGCCGCTGGCCAGCGCGGTATCGACGATGTACTTCTCCACCGCACCGATGGTGACCGCACCGAATTCCTCCAGCGTGCAGCTGCCCTCGCACAGTCGATCCTGCGGGCAGACCCGGCCGCACACCTCCGGCAGCGGGTTGGTGCTGTGGCACAGCGTGGCGGCTTCATGGATGCGGTTCTCCTGCACCAGCTGCAGCCACTGCGGAATGGCGTTGTGCACCGGGCACTTCCAGCTGCAGTAGGGGTTGCCGCAGTCCAGGCAACGGCCGGCCTGGTACTGGGCGTCCTCCTTGCCGAACTTGCCGTACAACTCGCCCCAGTCGCCGGACGTACGCAGTTCCACCGGAATGCGCTGCGGCATGGTGCGGGGCAGGTCGAGGAACTGGAAGGCGTGCTTGCGGCTCATGGCGGGCTCTGGAATGCGGGGGGAACGTTGCCGGCCAGCGGCCGGCACTACGTGATCCTGGGATGCCGGCCAGCGGCCGGCACTACCGTTACGCGGCGCGTCGCAGGGTTTCGGTCAGCGACTCGATGCTGGCGGCCTTCGGTTTGACCAGCCAGAACTTGCCGATGTAGTCGCGGAACTCGTCCAGGATCTGCTGCGCCCAGATGCTGCCGGTCAGCTCGCGATGGCGGCCGATCAGGCGGTGCAGGTGCTGGCGGTAGTTCTCGAAGCCTTCGGCGGACACGCGATGGATGTCGATCAGCTCGTGGTTGTAGCGGTCGACGAAATCGCGGTCGACGTCCAGCACGTAGGCCAGCCCGCCGGTGAAACCGGCACCGAAGTTCAGGCCGACCTTGCCCAGCACCAGCACCACGCCATCAGTCATGTACTCGCAGCAGTGGTCACCGGCGCCTTCCACCACCGCCAGCGCGCCGGAATTGCGCACGGCGAAACGTTCGCCGGCACGACCGGCAGCGAACAGTTCACCGCCGGTGGCACCGTACAGGCAGGTGTTGCCGATGATGGCGGTGCTGCGTGCCTCGAAGCGGGCGCCGCGCGGCGGACGCACCACCAGGCGGCCGCCGGCCATGCCCTTGCCGACGTAGTCGTTGGCTTCGCCTTCCACTTCCAGGTGCAGGCCGCCGACGTTGAACGCGCCGAAGCTCTGCCCGGCACTGCCGCGGAAACGCAGTTCCAGCGGCGCCTCGGCCATGCCCTGGTTACCGTGTGCGCGTGCCACCGCACCGGCCAGGCGGGTGCCGATGCTGCGGTCGGTGTTGTGGATCAGGAAGCGGTGTTCGCCACCGCGCTTGTGTTCGATGGCCGGGGCCAGCAGGCCGTCCATCTGCGTGGCCAGGCTGTCCGGCGATTCGTACAGGCGCTGCGCGGCACAGTGGCTGCCCTCATAGCGGCTGTCGGCCAGCAGGCGTGACAGGTCCACGCGCACGCCGTCGCGCGGCGCCGCCTCGATCTGCCGCAGCAGGTCGGTGCGGCCTACGATTTCTTCCAGCGAACGCGCACCCAGGTACGACAGCCAGCCACGCACTTCCTCGGCCAGCAGGCGGAAGAAGTTCTCCACGCGCTCGGGCTGGCCGGTGAAGTGGTTCTCGCGCAGGCGCTCATCCTGGGTGGCAACGCCGGTGGCGCAGTTGTTGAGGTGGCAGATGCGCAGGTACTTGCAGCCCAGCACGATCATCGGCGCGGTGCCGAAGCCGAAGCTGTCCGCGCCCAGCAGTGCGGCCTTGACCACGTCCAGGCCGGTCTTCAGGCCGCCATCGGTCTGCAGCAACGTGCGCCCGCGCAGGTCGTTGGCCAGCAGTGCCTGGTGTGCTTCGGCAATGCCCAGTTCCCACGGCACGCCGGCGTAACGGATCGAGCTGACCGGTGACGCACCGGTACCGCCGTCGTGGCCGGAGATGGTGATCAGGTCCGCACCGGCCTTGACCACGCCCGCTGCGATCGTACCGACGCCGGCGTGGCTGACCAGCTTCACCGACACCAGCGCGGTCGGGTTGACCTGCTTGAGGTCGTAGATCAGCTGCGCCAGGTCTTCGATCGAATAGATGTCGTGGTGCGGCGGCGGCGAGATCAGGCCGATGCCTGGACGCGCGTAGCGCAGCCGCGCGATCAGTTCGTTGACCTTGTGCCCAGGCAGCTGGCCGCCTTCGCCGGGCTTGGCGCCCTGCGCGACCTTGATCTGCAGCACTTCGGCATTGACCAGGTATTCGGCGGTGACGCCGAAGCGGCCCGAGGCCACCTGCTTGATCTTGCTGCGCTTGGCGGTGCCATAGCGGGCGGGATCCTCACCGCCTTCGCCGGAATTGCTGCGACCACCGAGGCGGTTCATCGCAATCGCCAGCGCCTCGTGTGCTTCTGGTGACAGCGCACCGAGACTGATCGCCGCGGTATCGAAGCGCGGGAACAGTTCGCTGGCCGGCGCCACGTCATCGAGTGGTGTCGGCGCAGCGGCCGGCACCAGTTCCAGCAGGTCGCGCAGTGCAGACGGCGGGCGCGCATGCACCGCATCGCAGTACTGCTGCCAGGCACGCGGATCGCCGCTGCGCGCCGCGCGCTGCAGGGTGGTCACCACGTCCGGGTTGTACATGTGGTACTCGCCGCCGTGCACGTACTTCAGCAGGCCGCCGACATCCACGTCCTGCTGCGCATCCCAGGCCTGCGCGCACAGCTCGCGTGCGTCGGCATCCAGGCGCGCGAAACCGGCACCACCGATGCGCGAAGCGGTATCCGGGAAGCACAGGTCCACGACTTCCGGTTCCAGGCCGATGATCTCGAACAGCTGCGCGCCGCGGTAGCTGGCCACGGTACAGATGCCCATCTTCGAGATGATCTTAGACAGGCCCTTGTAGACGCCCTTGCGGTAGCGGCGGCCGATCTGCGACTGCTCACCGCCCTTGCTGAGCTTGAGGATGCCGCGTCGGCCCAGGTCGAACAGGGTCTGGTAGGCCAGGTACGGGTACACCGCGGTAGCGCCGAAGCCGAGCAGGCAGGCCATGTGGTGCGGGTCGCGCGCGGTGCCGGTCTCGACGATGAGATTCACGTCGCAGCGCAGGCCCAGCCGCGAGAGGTGGTGGTGGATGGCGCTGGTGGCGAGCAGGGCATGCACCATCGGCCGCCCGGCCACCGGGTAGCGGTCGGACAGCAGCAGCATCACCATACCCTCGCGCGCGGCCTGTTCGGCCTCGGCACAGATGCGCTCGATGCCGGCGCGCAGGCCCTCGTCTTCGCTGTAGGACAGGTCCAGCAGGCGGTTGGCCTGCACGTACTGGTCCATCTTCAGCAGCTGGCGCAGCTTGCGCTGGCTCAGCACCGGCGAGTTGAGGATGACGTGGTTCACCGTCTCCGGGCCGGCGTGGAAGATGTTGGTCTCCCTGCCGAGCTGGGTGGACAGCGACATCGCGCAGTCTTCGCGCAGCGGATCGATCGGCGGGTTGGTGACCTGCGCGAACGCCTGGCGGAAGTAGTCATAGAGCGGACGGCTGCGCTGGCTCAGCACTGCCATCGGCGTGTCGTCGCCCATCGAGCCGGTGGCTTCCTGCTCGGTCTCGGCCAAGGGCCGCAGCACCTGCTCCACTTCCTCGCTGCTGAGCTGGTAGAGCTTGTGGTAGCTGCGCAGCGTGCCTTCGTCGAAGGGTTCCTCCACCAGCGAGGGATCGATCAGTTCGGTCTGCAGGTAGGTCACGCCCTGCTGCAGCCATTGCTTGTACGGCGCGCGACCGCGGTTGATGCGATCCACCGCATCGGAGTCGAGCAGGTCACCGCGCTTGAGATCGATGGCCACCATTTCGCCGGGGCCGAGCTTGCCCTTGCGCACCACGCGCTCGGTCGGCACTTCCCACACACCCGCTTCGGAGGCGACCAGGAAGTGGCGGTCGGCGGTCAGCATCCAGCGCGCCGGACGCAGGCCGTTGCGGTCCAAGGTGCACACCGCATAGCGGCTGTCGCAGGCGACGATGCCGGCCGGGCCATCCCACGGCTCGCTGTTGAGCCCATGGAACTCGTAGAAGGCGGCCAGGTCCGGATCCTTGAATTCGAGCGACTGGGTGGCCGGCGGCACCAGGATGCGCAGCGCCTGGATCAGCTCCATGCCACCGGCCACCATCAGCTCCAGCATGTTGTCCAGGCTCTGCGAGTCAGAGCCGTGCATGGAGATGACGGGGTCGAATTCACCGATGTCGAAGCGCGGCGTCTTCCACACCTTGCTGCGCGCCTGCGCCCAGCGCCGGTTGCCTTCGATGGTGTTGATCTCACCATTGTGGGCGAGCATGCGGAACGGGTGCGCCAGCGGCCAGCGCGGCAGCGTGTTGGTGGAGAAGCGCTGGTGGAACACGATCGCGCTGGAGGCCAGCTCGCGGCGCTGCAGGTCCGGGAAGAAGCGGCTGAGCTTGTCCGGCAGCACCATGCCCTTGTAGCTGATCGCATCCGGGGTGAGGGTGGTGACGTAGAAATCGGCATGCTCGCGCAGCTGCTGTTCGCTGCGACGGCGGGCCAAGAACAGCGCCAGTGCGAAACCGGCGTCATCCTGGCCGATGCCCGCGTCGACGAACACCTGCTCGATGCGCGGCAGCGTGTCGCGCGCCAGCTGGCCGCAGACGCTGTCATCGGTGGGCACCTCGCGCCAGCCGGCGACCTTGCAGCCGACCGCTTCCACCTGCGCCTGCAGCTGCGCGCGGCAGGCCTGCGCCGCGTCGGCGTCGTGCGGCAGGAACACCAGGCCGGCGGCGAAACGCGCAGCGACCGCGATGCCGGCTTCGCTGGCCAGCAGTTTCAGGAACGCATCGGGGCGGCGCAGCAGCAGGCCGCAGCCATCGCCGGTCAGGCCATCTGCGGCGACACCGCCACGGTGGGTCATGCGCGAAAGCGCGGCGATGGCGGTATCAACCAACAGGCGCGATGGTTGATCGTCGAGCTGGGCGACCATGCCAAATCCACAGGCATCGCGCTCGGAGCGCGGGTCGTAAAGCCCTTGGCGGTTGCGGGGGGCCATCTCTACCTCGATGCGGAATGAATTGAACGGGGACACTCAAGCCCGCTCAATCCCTGGAGCGCATCGTGAGGCCACCGGATGCCTCGACTAGATCACAGGTTGCTGCAACGCCGCAATACACGGTTGCAGGTGCAACAGAACGCGCCGGCAACCCAGTGCCGGCGCGGGGCCGGACTCAGCCGCAGCGCGCGCCGCTGACGGCGCCCTTGGCGTCCACTTCGATGTTCAGGCGGTCGCCGAGGAACTCCATCGTGGCCACGTCGTTGGGCTTGAGCACGCGCACCTGGTTGGCGCCGGCATCTTCCTGCGCCTGCTTGCCCAGCGCGTCGGTGTAGGTCTGGCCGACCAGGCTCTGCACCTGGCTGGCATCGCAGGTGCCGACCGGCGGAGCCTCGGTGGCCTTGCCGGCTTCGTCGGCCGGCGCCTTGGCGGCTTCGGCGGCCTGCTGGGCGTGGGCCGTGGCCGAATCCTGTTCATCCAGCGCCGGTGCCTGGCAGGCGGTCAGCGCCAGCACGGCCGGCAGCAACAGGGCGGAGAGCGAACGGGCGCGAATCGGGAACGACATCATGACTCCGGAAGGGGTTGTGAAGACCCGAGCATAGCGGCGAACCGGCCCTCACGTGTTTGTCTTGTGTTATCGACAGGATCGCGGCATGGCGACGGCGACACTACCGACATGCCAACCCCCTCCACCCCCGAACGACAGGCCGCGCGCGCGGCCGGCCTGCGCTATGTCGATGACACCCAGCCGGGCATCAGCCGGCGCCGCGCCGGCAAGGGTTTCAGCTACCGCGATGCCGATGGTCACGCGATACGCGACGCCACCACCCTGCAACGCATCCGTGCGCTGGCGATTCCGCCGGCGTATACCGCCGTATGGATCTGCGCCCACGCCAACGGCCACCTGCAGGCCACCGGCCACGATGCACGCGGACGCAAGCAGTACCGCTACCACGCCGACTGGGCCAAGGAGCGCGACGCCGGCAAGTTCGACCGCATCATCGCCTTTGGCGAGGCCTTGCCCACGCTGCGGCGGCGGTTGTCGCGGGATCTCAAGCGACCTGGGTTTCCGCAGGAAAAGGTGCTGGCCATGGTGGTGGCGCTGTTGGCGGACACCCTGGTGCGGGTCGGCAATGAAACCTATGCACAACAGAACCGTTCGTTCGGACTGACCACACTGCGCAACCGCCACCTGGAGCTGCTGCGCGGCGGCCGGGTGCGCATGCGCTTCCGCGGCAAGTCCGGGCAGCTGCAGGAGGTGACCGTGGGCGACCGCAGGCTGGGGCTGCTGGTGCGGCGCCTGCAGCAGCTGCCGGGGCAGGCGCTGTTCCAGTACCGCGATGATGACGGTGCGCTGCAGCCGGTGGATTCCGGCGCGGTGAACGACTACCTGCGCGAGGTGATGGGCGAGGACTTCACTGCCAAGGATTTCCGCACCTGGGGTGGCACGGCGGCGGCGGTGCAGGCGTTTGCCGCCACCGAACTGCCGGAACCGGCCAGTCAGCGCGCGCTGGCGCAGGCGCAGCGCGCGGTGGTGTGCGAAGTGGCATCGCTGCTGGGCAATACCCCGGCGGTGTGCCGCAAGGCCTACATCGACCCGTGCGTGTTCGCCGGCTGGGAACGCGGCGAACTGGCCACGCTGGCCGGCCTGCGCGGGCCGCGCCAGTGGGAACAGGCCACCCTGCGCGTGCTGCGCAGGGCGCGCAGGCTCAGCCGCAGTAGATTGCGGTGATGTTGTTGGTGCGGCCCTTTTCGATGGTCAGGCGGTCGCCGCCTTCGTGCGCCGGTGGCACCCGCGGGCCGTCGTGGCGCAGCACCCGCACATGCAGGCTGTCGCTGTCCACGCGTGCGCGGGCCACGGTGGCATCCGAAGCGGCCAAGCCCAGTGCGCCGCGCACCATGTCGCTGTGGCACTGCCCGGAAATCACGCCGTCGATCGGCTGCACCTGGGCCATCGGTGTGCTGCTGCAGGCGGCGAGGGCGAAGCAGACGGCGGTGGTAGCGATGGCATGTTTCATGGCGGCGTTCCTTGTGTGGTTGCGTGCAGCGTGCGACGTCGCACGTGGTGGCGGAATGAATACCGTGCACATCGTGGACACGGTGCGCTCACTGCCGCCAACAGCATAGGTGGAGACACTGCAGGCGCGGCGGATGCCGCCCCGGGTAGTGCCGGCCGCTGGCCGGCAACCCCATTCCCCCCGAGGAGACCTGCATGGCCACCGCCAAGAAGACCCCCGCCCGCCGCAAGGCATCGCCGAAGGTGCGCAAAGGCAGCACCGCAACCAAGACCGTCGCCGACCCCGATCGCCCGCGCGTGGTGAAGACCGCAACCCGCAAGGCGGCCGCCAGCGATCCGCGGGCAGCGCGCGTCGCGGCCCGGCAGCGGCGCCTGCAGGACCAGGAAAAGGCCAAGGATGTGCGCGCGGCGAAGAAGGCGACAAAGAAGACCGCGACCCAGGCAGGTGCACGCCGTCAGCCGGAGGCGATGCCGGCGCAGCAGCTGGCCAAGCCAGGGCACGAACACGAACTGGAGCTGGCGCCGCGTTTCCTTGCACCGGACTACACCGGCAGCGGCAAGCTGCAGGGCATGCGTGCGATCGTCACCGGTGGCGATTCCGGCATTGGCCGTGCAGTGGCGGTGCTGTTCGCACGCGAAGGCGCCGATGTGGCGGTACTGCACCTGGACGAGGCTGAGGACGCGGACATCACCCGCCAGCACGTGGAGCGCGAAGGCGGCCGCTGCGTGGTGATCGCCGGCGACGTGCGCGATCCGCGCTTCTGCAACAAGGCGGTCAAGCAGGTGGCCAAGGCGTTCGGCGGCATCGACATCCTGGTCAACAATGCCGCGTTCCAGCTGCATTGCGAGCGGCTGGAAGACCTGGAAGACGCGCATCTGCAGGAAACCCTGCAGACCAACATCGGCGGTTACATACAGATGGCGCGCGCGGTACTGCCGCATCTGGGCGAGGGTGCCAGCATCATCAACACCGGTTCGGAAACGGGAATCTTCGGCAGCAAGGCGCTGATCGATTACTCGGCCACCAAGGGCGCGATCCATGCGTTCACCAAGGCGCTGGCCAGCCAGCTGCTGCCGCGTGGCATCCGGGTCAACTGCGTGGCGCCGGGGCCGGTGTGGACGCCACTGAACCCGGCCGACAAACAGGCCGAGGACGTCGCCGAGTTCGGCAAGGACAGTGACATGGGGCGGCCCGCACAACCCGAAGAACTGTCGCCCGCCTATGTGTTCCTGGCTTCGCCGGTCTGTGCCAGTTACATCAGCGGGGTGATCCTGCCGGTGATGGGCGGGCCGCGGGGGTGAGCCGACGGTAGTGCCGGCCGCTGGCCGGCAGCCTCAGGGCACGGTCACCGCAGGCGCATGGAGATCGGCAATGCGCGGAATGAACTGCTGTGGATTGGCGCCGACCAGATTGGTCAGCACCACCACCGCCACGCCGCGCTCGGGATAGACCACGAAGGCCGAGCGCGCACCGCCGATACCCGCCACCTGAAGGTCGGGCGATGCGCGCAGCACCGGCCAGCCACCCGCCCATGGGCCGGCACGGCCATCGGTGAGGCGCTCTGCGGTCCACATCCTCTTCCGAGCTGCATCCTGAAGCAGGCGCCCGTCGGTCAGCGCGACCAGCCAGCGCGCGGTGTCGTCGGCGGTGGTGAGGATGCCGCCGCCGGCCCACAGCGAAGGCGGCATGTCGTAGAACCAATGTGACAGGCGGGACGGTGCATCCGCAGCGTCGGTGGCACGCGGGGCCAGGCTGTACATCGTCGCCGCATCCGGAATCAGGTCGTAGCTGTCGCCGAAGGTGGTGCGGGCCATGCGCGCGCTGCTGAACTGGCCGGTGGCGAGGAAACGTTCGTAGGGCATGCCGGATTGCTGCGCGATGATCCGTGCCAGCAGTACGTAGTTGGTCTGGTTGTAGGCGAAGCGCTGCCCGGGTGCGGCTTCGACCGGCCGCGCAGTGACGGCTGTCCACGCCTGCGCTTCGGAGCCACCACCCAACAGCCCGTTCGCATCAAGGATGTCCGGAAGGCCTGAGGTATGCGCAAGCAACTGGCGTACGCGTACGTCTCTCCACGCTGGTGGAAGATCATCCAGGTAACGCGAGGCCGGCGCGTCCAGATCCAGCTGCCCCTGCTGGGCCAGCTGCGCGGCAGCCACGCCGGTGAACGCCTTGGTGGCCGAATTGAGCGGAAAGCGGGTGTCGCGCGAGGCAAGCACACCGTTCTCGACATTGGCCAGGCCGTAGGCCTCGGACAACACGATCTGCCCGTCTTTGATCACCGCGACCTGCAGCCCGGGAATGCGCTGCTCCAGCATGATCTGGCGGATCAGGCGGCGGGTCTGGTCGTTGGCCTGGTCCTGGCTGGCGGAGATGGCGGCGAAGGGCAGGGCAGTGATGAGCATGAGCATGACTCGAAGCGTTGGGCGGAACATGCGGGATTCCGGCGGGGCGTCGAGGATCGGATGCAGCGGGTGCGTAAAAGGTTTAAGCAGTACCTGCGCTGCGTGGCAGGTACTGGTTGTGCGCGCGGGGCGTGCCTGCTGCGGCTAGCGGATCCGGGAAGGAGACCTTCCGAACTGCCGCTTGAACGCGGCACTGAAGCTGCTGGTATGGGCGTACCCGGCCACGCTGGCCGCCACGTCCACTGACACCCGTCGTTGCAGCAGGGCATCGTGCGCCCGCTGCAGGCGCAGTGCACGCAGCCAGGCGGCGATGCTGCTGCCGTGCAGCTGCTGGAAGGTGCTTTGCAGGTCAACGGCGTTCGTACCCAGCCTGCGCGCCATCTGGTTGATGGTCAGGCCATCGGCCTCGCCGCTCTGCAGCCACTGTTGCAACTGGTCCACGCAACGCCGCAGATGTGCGCTGGGGGCAGGCGCCTCGCGTTCGGCGATCACGGATCGAACCACGCTGGCCGCGACTTCCAGCGCAAAGCTCTCGCGTTGCAGGCTGGCCAGCAGAGGCGGCTCCGCCGTTTCCGCCCCGAACAACGCTGCGGCCCGCCGCAGCAGTGGCGCAGGCGGTTGCCACGCCTGGTTGCGTGCGTGGCTCAGTCGCAGGCGGGTGAGTCCGGCCGATGCAATGCCATCGAGCTGGCGCGACAACCAGTCCTGGCCGAGGTGCAGGCTGACCTTGGTTTCCTCGCGACCCGCCTGCCAATGGCGCTGGAACGCTTCCTCCTCACGAAGGTGGACCAGCATCGCCGGGCTCCCGGTCCGGCGGCTGTCCATCTGCAGGCGCTGGTTGGCGATGACCACTTCGGCCTGCCCCTGCAGCAGGAAGCTGGCGGTGAGGCCCGCAGGCAGGCAGTTCTGGCTGCGGCCGCCGACCATGTCCTGGCTGCGGCTGAGGTAGAGCACCAGGCCGCTGTCCATCGACTGCACCTGCTGCCAGCCGGCCAGCACCGGCAGCGCATCGGGGAGGCCCGATTCAAAGTCGACCCGGCCGCCCAGCGCGTGGGCGGCGCTCATCAGTTCGGCGCAGGAATAGACCTGCATGCAAGGCACCCGCGAATGCTGTCGTGCCTAAATTTTCTTTCGTCGCGCCTAAACTTTCAATGGTATTGCAAATTATTCTCATTTGCGGGGGCTCGCTGCCCCTTTCCCCTGTTCAGTAAGAAGGTCGATGGCGATGGGTCTGGTGATCAACGAGGCGGTGGTGCTGCGTGCCGTCTTCCATGGCGCGGTGGATGCGCACCAGATCCGGTACTGGCTGGACCGTGTGCAGGCGCTGATCGATGCCCACCGTCCCTTCTACTTCGTTGCCAGCACCGCGCCCGGTGCCACCTTCTGCGACGATTACCGTGCCCTGCAGGCGGTCTGGTACAAGCAGTACAAGGCCGCCTTCCGGCAGTACTGCCGGGGCCTGGTGCGCATCGCCAGCGATGCCGCCGAGCAGCAGCGGCTGGACACTCCGGCGCTGCATGCGGCCTGGGCCGTGCCGTACTTCGTCACCGCCGATGCCGGCGCGGGCATGCGCTGGATTGGCGAGCACCTGGAGCAGGCCGATGCGCACTGAGCGCACCGCTGCTTCGCCATTCGGCCTGGGTGTGATCGTCGCGCTGTACATGGCACATGCCTTGCCCCTGTATTTCTACAACGTGGCGGTACCGGCCATCCTGCGCAGCCAGGGCGTGGATCTGCGCTGGATCGGCATGTTGTCGCTGCTGTACCTGCCGTGGGCGCTGAAGTTCCTGTGGGCGCCGCTGGTCGACCGCTGGCACCTGCCCGCCCTCGGCCGCCGCCGCAGCTGGCTGTGGCTGACGCAACTGTTGCTGCTGGCCGGGATCCTGGTGCTGGCGTTCACCGGCCTGGATCATGGCCTGGTCGTGTTCGTGCTGGTCGGCATGTGGATCTCGACCATTGCCGCCACCCAGGACATCGCCATCGACGGCTATACCGTGGAGGCGCTGGCGCCGGCCGAGCACCGGCTGGGCAGCATGGCGCAGAGCGTGGGCGTGGCCCTGGGCAGCATGATCGGTGGCGCCGGTGTGCTGTGGCTGTTTGAAACCCGCGGCTGGAGCGTGGCCCTGCTGAGCCTGGCGGCAATGAGCGCACTGACCCTGCTGGCAGTTCAGCAGATCAATGAAACGCCGGCCAGGCCCGACGCGCCGCGGCCGAGCATCCTGCGTGCGCTGCGTCGCCCCGAACTGCGCTGGGCGCTGCTGCTGATCGTGCTGTACCGGCTGGTGGAAGCGCCGGCCATGGCGATGATCAACCCGCTGCTGGTCGACCAGCAGTTCAGCCTGACCGAGATCGGATTGCTGATCTCGGTGGGCGGTGCCGGTACCGGCATGCTGGCTGCGGTGGGCACCGCCTGGCTGCTCAAGCAGCGCCGGGCCGAGCAGTTGCTGATGCACGCTGGCTGGTGGCGCACCGTGTTCTATGTACTGCTGGCGTTGATGCTTTACAGCGGTGCGATGGCGACGTCACGGTGGGGCCTGGGCGCGCTGGTGATCGCGCTGCTGGCGCTGCGCTATGTGGCGATGACCAGCCTGTATGCCCTGTTCATGCGGGTCAGTTCGCGTGCCCAGGCCGGCACTGACTTCACCCTGCTGGTGTGCTTCGAGCTGCTGGTCAATTTCATCGGCGGTGCATTGTCCGGCTTCCTCGCCAAGGGCCTGGGCTACCCCATCTACTACATCGCGCTGGCGGCAGTTTCGGCGCTCGGGTTGCTGCTGTGCCGGCCGCTGATGCGCCGCTTCGCAGCACCCACGAACTCCCCCTGATACGCAACGAGGACACCATGCGGCATACCGCAGCAACCTTTCCGCTGGCGATGCTGGCGTTGGCCATCAGTGGCCAGCTGGCGGCGCAGAATACGTCCGCTACGGCTGGCACCCGGCAACTGGATGCGGTGAGTGTCACCGCCGTGCGAGGCGCACGCAGCGTGGCCGAGATCGCCGGCACCGTGTATGCCATCGAGCGCGAGCAGATTGCCCAGCAGATCACCGCCGGGCGCAGCACCGCCGACATCCTCGGCCAGCTGGTGCCATCGCTGGCGCCGGCCAGCGGGACCACCAGCAACTACGGCATGACCATGCGCGGTCGCAGTGTGCAGGTGATGATCGATGGTGTGCCGTTGACCGGCGCACGCGATGGGTCGCGTCAGCTCAACAGCATTTCGCCAACCATGATCGAGCGCATCGAGGTGATCTCCGGCGCCACCGCGCTGTATGGCGCCGGTGCCAGTGGCGGCATCATCAACATCATCACTCTGCAGCCCGGTGAGCAGCCGGTGCAGCTGGCCAGCCAGTTCGGCCTGCGCAGCCCCTCGCATCTGTCCAGTGACACGCTGGCCTGGAACGCCGCGCAGACCATGACCGTGCGCGGCGATCAGTTCAGTGGCGCGTTCGGCGTCGCCTATGGCCGGCAGGGCGCATCGCTGGATGCGCATGGCCGCCGTGTCGGCCCGGAGATCGCGCAGACCGATCGGCAGGACACCGAGACCCGCGAACTCAATGCGCGCTTCGACTGGACCCCGACGGACAGCCAGCAGTTGAGCGTGGGCGTGCGCTGGTTCGACGATCAGCAGGACAGTGATCATGGCCCCGACTATGGCCCGCGCCTGGCTGCGCTGTTCAACCCAGCATTCACGCCCAGCCACCAGGCGCTGCCCGGCCTGCTGCTGGAGGCGCAGCCGCGTACCCGGCACCAGGGAGTGAATGCGCAGTACCGCAACCGCGATGTACTGGGCGGGCAGGAACTGAGCGTGGAAGCCTATTACCGCAACGAGCAGGGACGCTGGTTCCCGTCGGTGTCGACGCTGGTGCACCCGGCACTGCGCGGTGGCTTCGCCTATGTGGCGATGCAGTCCAATACCGATATCGATGTGTGGGGCCTGCGCACGGCGCTGCACAAGGGTTTCGACGTGGCGGGCCGCAGCCTGCAGCTGTCGTACGGCGTGGACCACGAGCGCGAGCAGGACAGCCAGCGCGGGCAGATGTATGACATCAACCGCTTCATCGCCAGCAACGGTCTCGATTACCAGCCCACCGCGCAGTACGCGATGGGGCCGGACGTGCGCGTGGATACCACTGGCCTGTTCCTGCAGGCCGACCATTCGCTGAGTGAGCGCTTCAGCGTGCAGGCCGGCGTGCGCCACCAGATCCTGCGCAACCGCGTAGAAGACTCGCTTCCCTACACCGAAGCGATCACCGCCGATGCCGTTGCCGGGTATCAGCCGCACCTGCTGCGGGGCGGCCGCGTGCGCCACTCGCAGACCCTGTTCAATGCCGGCGTGGTGTACCGGCTGGATGCATCGCAACAGCTGTTCGCCAACGTCTCGCAGGGCTTCAGCCTGCCGGACACCCAGCGCATGCTGCGCGATGTACCGGCAAGCTTCGTCATCGACAGCCGCAACGTCGGCCCGATCAAGGTCGACAGCTATGAGCTGGGCTGGCGCCGCAGCGATGCATCGCTGCAGAGCGCGGTGACCGCGTTCTACAACCGCTCGGACAAGACCGTGCAGTTCAACCGCGACTACAGCGTGTCGGTGGCCGACACCGATGAGCGCGTGTGGGGCGTGGAGGCCAACCTGCGCTACACACCGACGGCGCAGCTGGAGCTGGGCGCAAGCCTTGCCAGCACCCGGGGCCAGTACCGCGATGCTGCCGGACGTTGGCGTGAGCTCAATGCGTTCCGCGTTTCACCCTTGAAGGCGGGTGTGCATGGGCAGTGGCGCTTCGCCAATGACAGCCTGCTGCGCTTGCAGGGACAAGTGGTGGGCGGGACCGATCGTGCCTGGCGCGATGCACCACTCGCAGCGATCAGTCCCAGCATCCGCGCTACCCCGGCGGCGAAGGTCCACGGCTATGCGGTGTTCGACCTGATCGGCGAGCTGCCGCTGGCAGGCGGCCGCTTCAGTGTCGGCATCTACAACCTGGCCGATCGTGACTACCGCACGGTCTATGGCCAGCAGGCCGAGGCGACCTACGGGAAGATGTCCAGCCTGCCGGCGGCAGGGCGGACCTTCTCGATCGGGTATCGGGTGGAGTACTGAGGGGCACGCCCCCCCTACCGTTCGTCGGCCCATGACTTCCGGGGGGTTGACTACAGTTGTCGTCACACTGAAAGTGGCGACACGTGTAGTCAAGGGAGTGGTGTCATGCGTGGCAAGACGATCGGGGACCAGGAACTGGCCCTGCTGCAGTACATCGATGAACATGCGCCGGCCAGCGTCGGTGAGGTCGCCAGTGGCTATGGCGAGGCCCGTGGCCTGGCCCGGTCCACCGTGCTGACGATGATGGAGCGGCTGCGGGCGAAGGGGTATCTTCGTCGCCAGCAGCAGGACGGCGTCTACCGCTACCAGGCCACGCGTGGCCCGGAAAGCGTGCTGCAGGGTGCGGTGGCCCAGTTCGTCGACAACACCCTGCAGGGCTCGGTGTCGCCGTTCGTGGCCTACCTGTCGCAGCGCCAGCAGGTCAGCGACAACGAGCTGGCCGAGCTGGAAGCGCTGGTCGCCGAACTCCAATCGCGCCGCCACGAGGGCTGAGCCATGGACACCACGATGCTGATCCCGTTGTTGGAACGGCTGGGCTGGACCAGCCTGCAGACCGTGCTGCTGGTGGCCCTGGTGTACGGCGTGTGCCGCGCGCTGCCGTCGCTGTCGGCGGCCACCCGCTGCCGCCTGTGGTGGCTGGTGTCGCTGCAGGCCGTGCTCGGCCTGTTCTGGAGCCAGCCGCTGCAGCTGGCCTGGCTGCCGGCACCGCAGGCGGTGGCGATGACCGCCACTGACGTTGCCGCAGATCTGGTCTACCCGCTGGCGCCGGAAGCCTCGGCGCAGCTGCTGGCGACGATGCCGGTGCCTGCAGCGAACGTGCCGGCAGTGGCGTGGTGGGCCGTTGCACTGGCTGCGCTGTGGGCATCCGGTGTGCTGCTGATGGCCCTGCGCACCTTCGGTGAGTGGCGCCGCTGCCGGGCGCTGCTGGCCGCCGCCTATCCCTGCGAGGACGAGGCGCTGGTGCAGGCGCTGCAGCTGGCCTCCGATGCCCACGGCGTACGCCCTGCGCCGCGGCTGTGGATGAGCGCGCAGGTGGACGCACCGCAGCTGGTCGGGCCGTTCCGCCCGGTGCTGCTGCTGCCGGCCGGCGACAACGCCCTGCAGGGTGATGCGCTGGACCTGGCACTGACTCACGAACTGCAACACCTGCAGCGGCGTGACCTGCAGTGGGGCCTGCTGCCCGCACTGGCCCAGCACCTGTTCTTCTTCCACCCGCTGCTGCGCCTGTCGGTGCGCGAATACGCACAGGCCCGCGAAGAAGCGGTGGATGCGGCCGTGGTTGGCCAGCATGGCGCGAGCCGTCAGGCCTATGGCCGCCTGCTGTTGCAGCTGGGCGTGGCACCGCAGCCACACCTGGGCGTGGCCAGCGCCGCGCCGAACACCACCAGCCTCAAGCGTCGCCTGCTCTCGCTGCAGCCGCGCCGGGCCTGCCCGCGCATTCTGGCGATGGCACTGACCGCCGTCGTGGTGCTGGTGGGCGTGGCACCGATGCGGCTGGTCGCTGCGCCAGTGCCACCGGCACCGCCCGCGCCGCCGGCCGCACCGAAGGCCGTGGTGCCGCCGCCGCCGAAGGCTCCGAACGCGCCGCCCGCAGCGCCTTCGGCCGCGCGCGTTCCGGCCGTGCCGGTGGCGCCCGCGCCGCCTGCCGAGCCGGCCGATGTCGAGGCGCTGTCAGGCCCGGACGATGCCGATGTGGCGGTCGACGTGGATGTCGATGTGGATACCGACATGCACAGTGAACATTCGACTTCCCACACCACCTCCATCACCACCTACGGGCGCCTGGACCTCGGCAAGTCGCCGTCGCAGGCCTACGTGCTGGTCGATGGTGATTCGACCTTCGCCAATGGCGGCATCGACGATGTAACGGTGGCCCGCAGGCAGCTCGGCAAGGGGCCGGCGCTGTGGTTCCGCCAGGGCGACAAGCGCTATGTGGTGCGCGACCCGATGCTGATCCAGACCCTGCAGCGCGCCTACAGCGGCGCCGCAGACCTCGGTCGCCAGCAGAGCGAACTGGGCCGCCAGCAGAGTGCGCTGGGTCGCCAGCAGGGCGAACTCGGCAGGCAGATGGGCGAGATGGGCCGCCTGCAGGGCGAGGAGGCGCGTCGCATCGCACTGGCCGCCACCGAGGCTGCGCGCAGCGCGATGGCCGCGCATGACATCAACCGCGAAGCGGCGGCGGAAGCGGCGAAGGCGGCGCGCGGTGCGGCCCACGATGCGGCTGCTGCCGCGGAAGCGGTGAAGGCGGTGCGTGGCTTGACCGTAGACGTGGCCGGTGTGCGTGAGGCGGCGCGCAGCGTGACCAACGACATGGCGGGCGCGCGTGAGGCCGCCGCCGAGGCACGTCGTGCGATGCAGGAAGCCCGCAGCGAGGCCGCGCAATCCGGCCGCACCCGTGACATGCAGCGCCTGGCCAGCCAGCAGTCTGAACTGGCCAGCCGACAGGCGGCACTGGGCAGCCAACAGGCCGCGTTGGGCGAGCGTCAGGCACGCGTGCATGCGCAGGCGTCGCAGCAGGCACAGCAGGTGATCGCGCGCGCACTGGCCAGCGGCAAGGCCGAGCGCCTCTGAGCGGTAGTGGCGGGCGCGGGGCGGGCGGGGGGGGGGGGGGGGCGGCCCCCCCCCCCCCCCGCGCCGGGCAAAACCCCCCGGCCCGCCCGATCGCGGCGGCCCGCCCGGCGGGGGCCGGCCCCGGGGGGCCCCCCCCCCCCCCCCGCCACTACCCTGAGGCGATCAACCGCAGCTGGCGCGCTCGATGCGGTTCTGCGCATCCACCTGCACGGTCACGCGGTCCTGGCGGAAGTCCATGGTCACCGCCATGCCCGGCTTGACCACCCGTGCACCGCGCGCGCCGCTGTCAGCCACCAGTTTCTTGATCGTGGCTTCGTCGGCGGTCTTGCCGGTGAAGGCATCCAGCGCCTCCGGCCTGCATTCGTGCGCGGCATCGGCCACGGGCGCTGGCGCGGGATCGTGGGTGGTGCTGCTGCCGGCGTGACTGCAGGCGGCCAAGGGCAGGATGGCGAGCAGGACCAGGGGATTGAGGCGCATCGTCGGGCTCCAGGCATGGATGGTGGCGGCAGTGTCACCGCTGCCACCGTCAGGCTGCGTCAACGCCTACTGCCCGACCAGCGCCAGGGTTTCGCGCTCACGTTGTTCTTCCCGTACCAGCCGCTGCAGCAGCAGGGCCAGGGTCACCACGTCCTGGTGGTTGTGGTCGGCCACCCGGCGCAGGTTCACCGCGTCGCCGCCGCGCAGGAAGCGCAGCCATGCGCCCGGCGCTTCAGAACCGGGCAGGTCGTCCTCGCGCACCACGCGCAGCAGCTGGCGCTCGATGGTGGACAGCTTGCAGTTCTCCCACGTGCCGCGATAGCGGCGACGGGTCGGATAGAGCAGGTCGACGTGATCCAGCGCGCTGATCGGGCAGCGCTGGCGGGCCAGCCGGTAGCGCGCCTTCAGCAGCGGCGCATCGTAGCTGCGGCCGTTGTAGCTGCAGAACACGGTGGACGGCTGCAGCCAGCGGGCGAAGGTGGCCAGCATCGCGTCCTCGGCGGCCATCGTGGCCATCAACAATTGGCGGATGCGCAGGCCTTCGCCGCGTTGCGGGCACGCATGCCAGTCGGCGGCCCCGATCATGAAGGCGCGGGTGCCGGTGCCGCCGGCCAGGCCGGTGGTCTCGGTATCGAAGAACAGCAGGTCGAGCGGGGATACGTGTTCGCCTTCGCGGCGGGCGAAATCCAGTGACAGCGGCTGTGCCGGAATGGGCTGCGGCTGCAGCGATTCGATCAGGAACAGGCCCGGTGCGATCTCCTCACCGGGCAGCTGGCGATCCTGCGCGCTGGCGCGTGCCGGCGCGGCTCCACCCCGCGAACGCAGGCCGAGCAGGCGATGCAGGCTGCCCACTTCCGGCCGACGCAGCGGTGCGGGTGCCGGTGTGGAGGCCGCTGCACCGGTCGGCTTGTGGCGGATTTCCTGTTCGACCCAGGCGAACACCGAACGCTCGGCCGGTGGTTGCCGCGCATCGTTGGCGGCAACCGGTGCCGCAGGTGCTGCGGGCGGCGGCTCGGGCGCAGCCGGCGTGACTGCCTTCGGGTCACCGGCCTGCTTCCGCAGCAGGCGCAGCTTGTCCAGGCTCAGGCTCACGGGGCCAGCAGCTCCATCGGGTCGCGGGTGGTCACCACCACGTCGGGCACGTGCTGGCAGGCCTCGGCATCGAACAGGTCCAGCACACGCAGCGCCAGCGCGCGCGGCGAGGTGTCATCCTCTTCCTGCGCGGCCAGCACCGGGCCGACACAGGCCGGGCAGCCGGCCTTGCAGTCGCAGCGCTGCACCAGTTCGCGCGCGCGCTGCACCAGCTCGGCCTGGCGCTGCCACAGCGGTTCGCTGAGGCCGACGCCGCCGGGGAAGTTGTCGTACAGATACACGGTGGGCACGAACTCCTGCAGCAGTTCCACCACACCGGGATCACCTTCGCTGCCACGCAGCTGGCCACGGCCGCTCTGGTCGGCAATCGCGAACCAGGCACCATCGCCGTTGCCCACGGACTTCTGCAGGTCGCGCGCATCGGCCATCACCGCCACGGTGGCGACGATGTGCAGCGCATACGCGGCGCCGAGGAAGCCATCCAGCGCATCCTGCTTGCTGGCGAACGCGCGCAGCAGCAGCGCCTGCGGCAGCTGCCACCACACCGCAGTGGTGTGCAGTTCCTGGTCGGGCAGGTTCACCGGGCCGTAGCCGATGTTCTCGTGGGTGTAGTAGCGGATCTTCTTGTAGCCGGCCACGCGGCGCACCACGTGCACTTCGCCATGATGCGAATCCCCCCGGCCGGCCACGCCGCCGTCGAAGCGGTCCAGCACCTTGAGCTTGGTGAAGTCGATGCTGTCGGTGTAGTAATCCACATGCGTGCGGGTGACATAGGCCTTGCGGCCGTCCCAGTCGAGCGTCTCCACCTGGTAGGGCGTGGACTGCACCATGTGGATGGCACCTTCATACAGGGTGAGTGCGGCAGCGGAATAGTCGACCTCGGCGATGATCTGCTGGCGGCCATCGCTGCGATCGACCACCACGAAGTTGCCATCGGCCACCGCACGCAGGCTGACTGCGTTCGCCGGATAGCTGTCGGCGATCCATTCCCAGCGTTCGCCTTCGCGGTGGATCACCTCGGTTTCAGCCAGCGCTTCCAGGAACACTTCCGGATCGATCGGGCCGAAGCCATCGCCGACCCGGAACGGCAGCTCGAAGGCTGCGCAGCGGATGTGGTCGAACAGGATCAGCGGCTGGTCCGGCGCGATGCGCGCGTGCTCGGGCGAGGCCTCGGCGAAGAAGTCCGGATGCCGCACCACGTACTGGTCCAGCGGCTGCGAGCTGGCCACCATCACTCCCAGTGCCGGCTGCTGGCGGCGGCCGGCGCGACCGAAGCGCTGCCAGGTGGCGGCCACGCTGCCGGGGTAGCCGTTGAGGATGACCACGTCCAGGCTGCCGATATCCACGCCCAGCTCCAGCGCCGAGGTGCTGACGATGCCGTCGATGTTGCCGGCGCGCATCGCACGCTCGGTCTCGCGGCGCTCGGTGGGCAGGTAGCCGCCACGGTAGGCGCGGATGCGCGGCGGCTTGCGCGGGTCGTGGTCGAAGATGTCCTTCAGGTACTTGGTCAGCACCTCGACCATCAAGCGGGTCTGCGCGAACACCAGGGTCTTCAGCCCGGACTTGATCGCAATGCGTGCGATGCGGTTGCTCTGCGAGCGTGCCGAGGCGCGCAGGCCCAGGTCCGGATTGATCACCGGCGGGTTCCACAGCAGCACCTGCTTGGGCCCGCTGGGCGCGCCGGATTCGGTGATGGCGGTGACCGGTGCCTCGATCAGCGCCTCGGCATGCGCCTGCGGGTTGCCGATGGTGGCCGAGCACAGGATGAACTGCGGTTGCACGCCGTAGAACGCGCAGATGCGCTTGAGCCGGCGCAGCACGTTGGTGACGTGGCTGCCGAACACGCCACGATAGGTGTGCACTTCGTCGATGACGATGTAGCGCAGGTTCTCGAAGAACTGCGCCCACTTGGTGTGATGCGGGAGGATCGCCTGGTGCAGCATGTCCGGGTTGGACACCACGATGTCGCCGTGCAGGCGGATGGCCTGGCGCGCATCGCCGGGAGTGTCGCCATCGAAGGTGAAGGCCTTCACCCCGAGGTCGCCGGCGCGGTTGAGTTCCAGCAGCTCGGCCACCTGGTCCTGGGCCAGTGCCTTGGTCGGAAACAGGTACAGCGCCTTGGCCTTGTCCTGCATCGCCGCGCTGACCACCGGCAGGGTGTAGCACAGCGACTTGCCGCTGGCGGTGGGGGTGACGATGGCCACGTGCTCGCCGCGCTGGCTGGCGTTCCAGGCCTCGGCCTGGTGGCTGTAGAGCTGTTCGATGCCACGCGCCTTCAGCGCTGCAGCCAGGGCCGGCGGAACCGAATCGGGAATGGGCGCATAGCGGCCTTCGCGGCCGGGAATGGCAAAGCTGCCGGTGATGCGGTCCTGGTAGCGGCGCTGCAGGCGCGCGCTGAGCAGTGCGCCGTCGCGGGCGGGCAGGCCATCGCGGGTGGCGAGCTTCTGCTCGGCGTCGGCGGTGCGCTTGGCGAGTTCGTAAGCCATGGAAGATCGAGCCGGGACGTTTTTCGAGGGGTCACATGGCACCACATTCACGTCTCAGGATGTGAGACACCGCACACGGAGCGCGTGAATCGTTCAGTGCTCGCGTTCCGTGGTATCGCCGCATCTCCCCTGGCTGAACAGCTGCCAGGGGAGCAACGAAATCTGAAGCCGGTATCCGTATCCTTGGGCGCTGGACGCAACCAACAGGGTGGATGGCTGTGGCACGACGTGGAACGCAGGGAGCCGTCCTGGCCAGCATGCTGCTGGCCGGTATCGCGCAGGCGCAGCAGGCCACGCCGGTAGCGGTGCCCGACCCAGCGCCCGAACCTCCTGCAGATGCGCCGGCGGCAACCACCGCGCCGATCTCCACCACCCTGCCGCAGGACAACGTCACCACCCTTGGCGAAGTGCGTGCGCTCAAGCCCGAAGACGAGCCGCTGGATCTGTACCGTTTCAAGAACCCGGTGAAGTTCGGCGACAACCGCTTCAGTCGCGACTGGAGCGAACCGCCGTCGCCGGAGCAGGTCAGCATGGGCGGTGGTTACATCATGATGGGCGTGGTCAAGGGTGTGATGGCGGCGGCCAAGGGGATCAACAAACTCACCGGCGGACCGGCGCAGATCCAGGCCGCCGTGGCGCGGCCACCGCCGGAGCTCAGTGCCGAACAGCAGCAGCGTGCGCTGCGGTTCTCCCAGGAGCAGGATGCCGGCGATGCACCGCCGGTGAAGTAGGCCGGTATATCCTGCCGGCTCCCCACCGGTAGTGCTGCCATGTTCCTGCGTTCGATCTGCCTGCTGGCCGCATCGCTGCCGGCGTCCCCCTTCGCTGATGGCATCGCCGGTGATGGCGCCTGCCGCAATGGCGCGTTTCCCTCTGAACAGAGCCGGTTCGCCCTGGCGCGGGTGGTCGATGCGCCCCGTCTGTACCTGCTTGGCGACATGGACGGCTGCCCGGCGAAGGGCGAACCGGCCTGCCGACAGCGCAGCTATGTGGTCAATGGCGATACCGTGGTGACCGGGCGTGATCTTGGCCGCTACCGCTGCGCGTTCTTCCCGAACAAGGTGGGTGGCAGTGCTGGCTGGGTGGACCGCAGCAAGCTGCAGGCGTTGCCGGTGGTCGTGCCGTCGCTGCAGGATTGGGCGGGCCACTGGAAGGACGGCGACAACGGCCTGCGCATCACCGTGCAGGGCGGGCAGCTGCATGTGGAGGGTGACGCCTACTGGCCCTCCGCCAACCCTACGCCGGAGCAGCGTCCCTACGGGCCGAACATGGGCCAGGTGGAAGCGCGCGCGGCGCCGCGTGGTGCCGATGTCGAGTTTGTAGAGGACACCTGCAAGGTGCGCGTGCATTCGCTGGGGGAGGTGCTGATCGTGGTCGACAACAGCGAATGCGGTGGCATGAACGTGCGCTTCAACGGCGTGTACCGGCGCGCGGGTTCGCGTTGACAAGCGCCAACCAAGGTTGGCATCTACCGGGGCAACCGGAGGGATCCGACCCCGGGATCAATCCTCGGCTTCAGCGTCGCCGTTCCAGCCACCACAGCAGCGATGCGCACAACACGAACGCCAGCCACCACGGCCAGCGTGGGCCTGCCACGGGTTGCATCACTGACGCGTCTGCCGGCGTGCTGGCAGCCAGTGCACGCGTGGTCGCATCGATCATCGCCTGCCGATGCAGCGTCGGTGCATCCTTCGGATCGAACACATAGCGCCAGACAACGATGTCGCCGTGCTGCAGGCGCTGCCAGCCCGGTTCGCGGGGCCACCAGCCAGCGCAGCGCAGCGCCGACGTCGCGCCATCGACGATCAGGGGTACATCGTCGCCACGCCTGTTGAAGACCTGCAGCGGCGCCTGCACACCGCACAGCGTCTGTCGTTCGCCTGCCCAGCCGATCGGTTGCGGTGACCACAGCGCATCAGCGCTGCCCTGTGCACGTGCCAGCGTGGCCACCACGCCGCTCCACAGTTCGCCGTGGCGGTCGTCGCGCCCGGCCAGTACCCAGCGCCAGCTGTCGGTCAGCGGCAGCAGGCCGATGCGGCCCTTGCCGGCAGCGCGCCAGCCACCGACAGCCTTGCCCGTGCCATCCTGCAGCAGGGCGGTGCTGCCCGGTGCCTGCAGCGCGAGTGCTTCCAGCGCAGGCAGGGGAGCATTGTGCGAGCTGCGGTCAGCCTCTTCGCCGTAGCCGGTTGGCAGCGTACCCGCGGCGAGCGGGCCACGCCGTGCGGCGAGGACCGCGCTGTCGCCGTCGCCGGGAAGTTCGAGGGTGCGGCTGCTTCCATCGCCCTGCACCGGCAGGCCCAGATCGCGGAGGCGCTGGCGCGCGCTGGCCGAAGGTGCGCCCGCACCGCGTACCAGCACGCCTAGTCCCTCGCGCAACGCCTGCCGCACGGCAGCCAGCTGGCCGGCACTCAATGCGGCCAGGCTGCGCTCGTCCAGCAACAGCAGATCGCTGCGCGCGAGTGACGCCGCATCCAGCGCGACCGCGCCATCTCCCACGCTGACACCCGCCCCGGTATCGGCCTGCACCTGCACGCGGATGCCGGCATCGGCCGCCCAACGCCGCAGGTACTTCAGCTCTGGACCCGGCGCACTGGCGCGCACCAGCAGGCGCAGCGGTGCGGCCGGCAGGGTCTGCTGCGGCACCGGTACGCTGTCCACCACATGGCCGTCGGCATCGAGCAGGCGCAGCTGGAACACGCTGCGGCCTTCGGCGCGGGCGATGCCGCTGAGCTTCACGCGCCCGTCCTCGGCAACGTCCGTGCGATCAACCACGCTGTCGGCGGGGTCGAGCAGCTCTGCTTTCGCTTTCGCTTTGGCCGCGCCACGCGCCTGTGCCTGGACGTCAAAACGAGCACCGGGAGCGACATCGGCCGGTGGTTGCAGTGCGATCCAGCCGCGCGGCTCCGGTGCGGCCTGCCAACGTACATCCGGTGGCAGCAGCGCGTCACGGTCACGTGCGGCCAGGCCCGCACCGACCAGTGTCAGTGTGGACGCCGGATGCTGGCGCAGCGCGGTGGCCAGGTCGGGAACGCGCTGTGCGCCGGGAATGTCGGCAGCTTCGGGCAAAAGCAACAGCGGGCCTTCGCTGGCCGGGAGCGCGCCGGCCTTGCCGGCATCGGTTCCGAGCACGACCAGCCCGCCTGCGGGTTGCTGGCGGGTGGGCGGTACCAGGCAGAAATACAGCAGCGCGGCGACGATGATCTGCAGTGCGATCACGATCCACCGGCGGCCAGGGTGCGCGGTGTTTCCACGCAGCTGGCGCACGCTGGCGATGACCACGATCAGGGCGAGTGCCAGTGCCAGTGCAATCCACAGGTTCACAGCGGAGGCGTTCATGGCTGCGCCTCCAGCGCATCAAGGTACCGCTGGCCCATCGCATCGGCGGCACTGCGCCGCATCGCCTGCGGCAGCGGACGCTGCAGCGCCCGCCACAACTGTGCACGCAGGCGCTGGCGACAGTCGTGGCAACCGGGCTCGATGCGCAGCTGCTCGATGGCCGCAGCCAGATCGAGTGCATCGGGCAGGTAGGCCGCGTTGCTCTGCTGCCAGGTCGCGAGCGCGTCCAGATCCGGCGCGCCGGTGTCGTCGCCGAGACGCTGCCAGGCTTCGACGATGGCCGGATCGGGCGGGGTGCGGGCGGCCAGCGGCAGTTCACGACTGGCCAGTCCGGCACGGTCACCGCCGAGGCGGCGGCCCTCATCGATCGGTGGCAGCTCCGGCCCGACCCGGGCCAGATAGATGCGTTCGGCCTGCTGCACCTGCTTGATGAAGCCCAATGCCTTGTAGGCGAAGGGCAATGCCTGCTCCGGACGGCCCTGGCGCAGCTCGCCTTCGGCCGACCACATCTGGTCCAGCGCGGCCTTCAGCGTGGCACGGGTCTGCGGATCGAGCAGAGTGGCCGCCTCGGCATGGTCATGGGTGTGTCCGTATTCCGAGAGCACGTCGGTGGCGCTGCCGAACACCGGCGGCGTATCGGCATTGGTCGCCTTGCCACCGTGATCGTGGTCATGCTCATCGTGCGCTCCGGCCTCGGCGCCATGGTCGTGATCGTGATCTTCGTCGTGGCTGTCTGCAGCCGGTGCATCGCTGGTGGGCAGGTCGCTGATCGGCGGCGGCTTGGGTGCGCCCTCGCTCTCCTCGCCCAGGAACTGGCCGTAGCGCAGGCGCAGGATGCGCTGGTCGACGCCGATCGCATCGCTGCGCTTCACGAAGTCCTCGGCGGCGAGGCTGCGACGCTGCCGGATCAGTGCTTCGGCATCGATGATGATCTGCCGCTGGCTGCGGAAGTAGGCTGGAAGGGTCTTCTTGATGCGGCCTTCCAGTTCGGCACCGAGCGCGACTTCGGTGCTGGGCAGGCGCAGGATCACGCTGCTGCTGCGCCCGGTCTGCGGTGTTGGCGCATGATTGTCGCGCACTTCCAGCTGGGCGATGACATCGTTGCCGGGCTGTGCGCCCAGCGCAGCAAGATCAAGGGTATGGGCGAAACGCCGCGCGGTGGCTTCGCCGCTGCCGGCAAGCGTGACGCTGCGCTTCACGAAGGTGATGTTCTCACCGCTGCCCTGGGTGGTGGTGATCGACAGCGTTGCCTGCGCCGCGACACCGTAATCGTCGCTGGCCTCGAAGCGCAGCGCCCATTGCCGTTGCCCGGGCGTGCCCAGCACCAGGCTGGCGGCCGGCTCCAGCACGCGCACGCTGGGCGCGCGGTCGGCCACAACATCCAGCCGGTACAGGCGGGTTTCGGCCAGCGCCGGTTCGCTCACCACGCGGTACAGCACCGGCGTGCGCGCCACATCCTGTGCCTGCCACTGCCCATCGCGCTCGCTCAGCGGCAGCCGTCGACCATCGTGGAACTGCAGCCATGCCTTGGCCGGTGCGTGGTCGAAGCGCAACGACCACGACAGCCGGCTGTCGGCGGCGACCTTGGCATCCAGTGCGTTCTGGGTGAGCGTGGACTGGCCGGTATAAGCCGGTGCGTCGATGCGCAGGCGGGTGGACTGCAGGTGCAACGGGCCTGCGGACGCCGTGCTGCCGGTCGTGGCGGAATGAACGGCTGCCGGGTCTGGGTTCGAACGCGGCCAGCCGAACGCGAGCAGGGCAACGGCCAAGCCACCGATCCAGCACAGCATCACCGCCAGGTGCGGCCAACGCGGACGCAGCTCCGGCATCGCGCGTTCAAGCGTGGCCAGCACATGCACACGCTGGCGCTGCTGCAGCGGATTGAGCGTGGTGGCGTCGGCGAACAGCAGATCGGCGCTGTCTTCGCTCGTACCGCTGCCATCGAGTTGGCGCTGCAGCCACTGGCGGTCCAGCTGGCGGGCACGTGCAGTGGCGAAGGCCGCGCAGGCGAGCAGGCTGACCGTGGCGACCACGCAGGCGATATCGAAACCGGACAGCCGCAGTGCGAGCGCCGTCGCAGCCAACGCCCACGGCAGGCCCAGCAGCAGGGTGATGGCGGCGCGGCGACGACGCGCACGTTGCCAGGCATGCTGCAGCGTCTTCATGCGATCGCCCTGCGCCGCGCGCTGCTGGCCATCCAGCGTTCCAGTGCGAACAGCAGCACGATTGCCAGCAGAAGCCACGCTGTGGGCTCACGCACCGGCGATGCTGCGGCGGGCAGTGCAATCTGGCGCGGCGCCTGGTCCTGTGCATCGCCCACGCGTGGCGACGGTGGCGGCTGCAGGGCCAGCAGCAGGGAACGCGGCAGCTGTGGATCGCGCAGCGCGGTGTTGCTGGCGGCATCCCAATCACCCGGTAGTGACAGCAGGCGGCCAAGGCCGACACGTTGCTGCCACAACAGCGGCACGCCTTCGGCGCTGCGCAGCAGGACCTGGGCTTCCGTGGCGGGCTTGGCGGCGATCAGCACACTGCCGCCGTCGCGCAGCCAGGCCTGCCAGTTCGCCGGCAGTGCGTCGTTGCGGTTCCATACGCCGATCTCGCCGCGTTCGGGCAGGGCATCCGCCACCAGAGGAGCGAGCGGCGCCTGCACGCCCCATGCGCGCTGCAGTGCATTCAACCAGTGCTGGGCAGCGGCCGAAGCATCGCTGTGCACGCGCAGGCGCGGCGACGTTGCGGCACGCGGTTGCGCAGTGACCGGCATCGGCTGCGTGTGCCATTGCACCTCACGCGACAGCTGCAGGCGGGCACCATCCAGGCCGGGCAGGGGATCGGGAACGTGCACGGTCAATGCGGTGCCAACGGGCAGCTGCGCGTCCAGTTCGCGCAGCAGGCTGGGCAGGGATGCACTGGCTGCAGGTGGCGCCTGATCAATGGCCGGGAAGCCGGGCGCCAGCCAGTGCCAGTTGCGATCCGCAGCGGTACCGCGCAGTGCGGCGGCATCCAGTCCCGGGGCCACCACCGTCCATGCACTGGAGGCCGGCACGGGGCCGGTCAACGCAGGCCGTGCCAGCAACAAGGCCAGCGCGGCCAGCAACAGCAGGCGCACCAGCAGCAATGGCCAGTCATCGAAGCGGATGCGCTGGCGTGGCCGGATCTGTGCGCGCAGCCAGCGCAGCGCGGCGAAATCCAGCGGTGTGTACGGATGGCGGCGGGCGAGGTGGATCAGCAGCGGCAGCAGCCATGCGGCGAGCGCGGCCAGACCCAATGGGAACAGCAGGGTCATGCACCGCCCCCACGGCCAAACAGCGCCTGCAGTGCCTGGTCCAGCGGCTGGTCGAGCCAGCCGGTGGCACTGGCGATGCCGCTGGCCTGCAGGCGCGACTGCAATGCGTTGCGTGCGTCAGCGAAGCGCTGCAGGTAGTCGCTGCGGATCGCCGCGCCATCGCCCAGCAGTTCCTCGCCGGTCTCCGGATCGCGGAAGCGATGGCCGGCGTCGAACGGGAAGTCGCGTTCGTCGGCAGTCAGGATCTGCAGCAGGGCCACTTCGCGGCGCGCGCTGGCCAGTTGTTCCAGCAGCACGATGCCGGCCTCGTCGAAGCCATCACCGATGGCCAGCAGCAGGTCGCCCGGACGCACGCGCTCCCACAGCGGGCGCAGGCGATCGGCCGCAGGCCAGCCACCGCGCGCCTGCAGCGCATGAAGTTGCAGACGCACGCGGTCACGCTGGCGTGCGCCGTTCGCTGCGGGCACCAGTTGCAGTCCATCCCCGTTGATCGCCAGCAGGCCGAAACGGTCGCCCTGCTGAAGGGCCAGTTCGACCAGGCAGGCGGCAACGCCGCGCATGTGGTCCAAGCGCGTGCGTTCCGGCGCGGCGCGATCTGCCTGGCCGGCCGAGGCGGTGGCATCGAGCAGCAGCCAGACCGTGATCGGGCTTTCGCGTTCGGATTCGCGCACGAAGAAGCGGTCCGAGCGTGCATACAGCTTCCAGTCGATCTGGCGCAGTTCGTCACCCGGCTCGTAGGCCCGGTACTGGGCGAACTCCAGGCCGGCACCACGGCTGCGGCTGGCGTGCTGGCCGATGCCGCTCGCACCGCTGGCCAGGCGCGGCCGCAACCGCAGCAGGCGCAGGCGCGCGCGCAGTTCGGGTGGCAGGGTCAACGACGTACCAGCGTTCACGCGTGGATCAACCCGGGAACGGCACGGCCTGCAGCAGGGCGGCGACCACGTCGTCGGCACGCTTCTGCTCGGCCTCGGCGGCGAACGACAGCAGCAGGCGATGGCGCATCACCGGTGCGGCCAGTGCCTGCACATCCTCGCGGGTGGCGGCGAAGCGGCCCTGCAGCAATGCGCGTGCCTTCGCCGCCAGCACCAGCGACTGCCCGGCGCGCGGGCCGGCACCCCATTTCACCCACTGGTTGATCGCCGCCGGTGCGCCTTCGCCTGGGCGGCTGGCGCGCACCAGGCGGGTGATCCAGGCCAGCACATCCGGGCTGACATGCACCTGGCGTACTGCGGCCTGCAGCGCGATCACCGCTTCGGCATCCATCACCTTCGGCACCGCGTCGGTGGCACCGCCGGTGGTCTGTTCCAGGATCTGCCGCTCTTCGTCCTCGCTCGGGTAATCCACCAGCACGTGCAGCAGGAAACGATCCAGCTGTGCTTCCGGCAGCGGGTAGGTGCCGGCCTGCTCGATCGGGTTCTGCGTGGCCAGCACGAAGAACGGTGCAGGCAGTGCATACGTGGTGCCGGCGTAGCTGACCGTGCGTTCCTGCATCGCTTCCAGCAGCGCGGCCTGGGTCTTGGGCGGGGTGCGGTTGAGTTCGTCGGCCAGCAGCAGGTGGGTGAAGATCGGGCCCTGCTGGAAACGGAAGTGGCGATGGCCGGTGCCGTGGTCTTCCTCCAGCAGCTCGGTGCCGAGGATGTCGCTGGGCATCAGGTCCGGGGTGAACTGCACGCGCCGGAACTGCAGTTCCAGCGCCTGCCCGAGCGAGCGCACCAGCAGGGTCTTACCGAGCCCGGGCGCACCTTCCAGCAGGCAGTGGCCGCCGGCCAGCAGGCCGATCAGCAGCTGTTCGACCACGGTGTTCTGGCCCACCACTGCGCGTGCAAGCGCGGCGCGCAGCGCATCCAGGCGCGGCAACAGGGAATCGAGGTCGGGGGAAGTCATGGTCGTGCAGGTCCTATCAATTGTTCAACGCGTACATCACGATGTTGACGCCGAAGCGGGTGTTGTCTTCGGCCAGGAAGCGCTTGTTGCGCCAGTCGTAGTCCCACTCGCAGCCGTAGTCCTTGTTGCTGTACAGCAGGCCCAGGCGGCCGTCGACCTCGATGCCCTTCAGGTAGTCGTGCACCAGGTCGTCGCCCCAGCCGTTGAGTTCGAAGCTGGTGGCAGGCGGGCCATCCGGGAAGCGGAAGAAACTGCGGTACAGCGGGTGGCTGTTGGGCAGCTTCTGCAATGCCCTGGACCCGAACAGGCGACCCATCTGCGCCTCGAACGAGGTAGCGAACAGGCCGTCGATATCGTGGTTGCAGTCGTCGACGAAGACGAAGCCGCCATTGCGCACGTAGCGCACGAAGTTCTGTCGCTCGGCGGCGTTGAACTCCACCAGCGTGTGCCCGGCCAGGTAGCAGAACGGCGCTTCCAGCATGCGTGGGTCGGCCAGCGCCACCACGTGTTCCTGCGGGTCCACGCGCAGCGAGGTGTAGTCGATCAGCGAGGTGATCAGGTTGGACGGCATGCGCGCGTCCACGTCCCAGTCACCGGAGTCGTACTGAAGGCGGGTGAACCAGAAGTCGTAGCGCGAACTGCGCGGGCCTGACTGCGCCAAGGCCGGCAGCACCGCCGCCGAAGCGGCAGCGGCCAACCAGCGCAGGCAGGCCCGGCGATCCATCAGACCGCGTCGGACAGCGAGGTGAAGGTGAAATCGCGCAGCTTCATCGGCGGGATCATCATCACGTAGCTGGATTCATCACCGGCCACGCGCACCGGCTTGCCCAGCTCTTCGATGTTGTTGAGCATGATCACCGGCGATTCGTTGAAGCGGAAGTTCTTCACCGGGTGCTTGATCTGGCCGTTCTCGATGTAGAAGGTGCCGTCGCGGGTGAGGCCGGTCAGCAGCACGGTCTGCGGGTCGACCATGCGGATGTACCAGGTACGGGTGACCAGGATGCCCTTCTGGGTGCCGCGCACCAGCTCGGCGGTGCTCTTGTCGCCACCGCTCATCAGCAGGTTGCCCGGCGTTGCCTTGGCGGTCTTGCCCTGCTTCTGCGCCCAGAAGCGCGAGTAGTCCAGGTTGGCGATCTTGCCGTTCTCGATGATGGCCATGCGCTCGCGTGGCATGCCTTCGCCGTCCCACGGCAGCACCGGTGCGTCCGGATGCCACGGATCGGCAATCATGGTCACGCGCGGGTCGTAGACCTGCTCGCCCAGTTTGTTGCCACCGCCTTTCTTCGACAGGAAGCTGCGGCCTTCATCGGCCGAGCGTGCGCTGAAGAAGTTCATCATGAAGCTGATCAGGCCCGCGGCCGCGGCCGGTTCCAGGATCACCGTGTACTTGCCCGGCTCCAGCGCTTTGGCTTCGGCCGATTCGGTGGCCTTGCGCATGGCGATGCGGATGTCCTGGTCGGCCTTGAAGTCGGCGGCATCCTTCAGGTTGCGGCCGACCCAGCCCGAACCGCGGCCATCTTCGGTACGCACGGTGCAGGTGTAATCGAAGTTGGTGGTGCGCTGGTAGGCGAAGTTGCCGTTGCTGTTGGCGGTGGCCTGGAAGCCCTGGCCGTCCTCGAGGAAGCCGGCGGCGATCAGGCCGTGGCCACGGCACGGGGCGATCGAATCGGCGGCGACCTTGGCGCGGAAAGCCGGATCGATCGCTGCAGTGGATTCGCTGAAGGTCGGGCTGGCGCGATAGCTCTGCTTGCCGATGGCCGGCATGAACTCCGGGTTCTCCGGCGCCAGGCGCGCCAGGTCTTCGGCGCGGCGTACCACGCGTTCCAGCGCGGCATCGTCGAACTCGTTGATCGATGCGGTGCCGACGCGCTTGCCGAAGGCGACGGTGACCGCCAGCTCGGTGTTGTCGACGATGCCGCTGGTGGAGACGTTGTTCAGCGCGAAACGGATGTTGCCGCTGATCGCGCCGGCCAGCACGGCGGTGCATTCGTCGGCCTTGGACAGGGCGATGACCTTGTCGAGGATGGCCTTGGCCTGGGCTTCGGTGAAGATACTCATGGTGTAAGGGCTCCTGACCGATCAGCCGAGGCTGCGTGCGGTGTTGATGACGTTGATGCCGTTGAAGCGCGCGGTCGACGAACCGTGCGAGACCGCCGAGACCTGGCCCGGCTGGCCCTTGCCGTCGAAGAACGAACCGCCCAGGCGGTAGTCGCGCTCGTCGGCGACGGCGGTGCAGGCGTTCCAGAACTCCGGTGTGCGGATCTGGTAGGCCACGTCTTCCAGCATGCGGGTGATCTGGCCGTTCTTGATCTCGTAGAACAGCTGGCCGCCGAACTGCGCGTTGTAGCGCTGCTGGTCGATCGAGAACGAACCATCACCGATGATGTAGATGCCGTTCTCCACGTCCTTGATCAGGTCCGGCACGCTCAGCGGCTTCTTGCCCGGTGCCATCGACACGTTGGCCATGCGCTGGAACTGCACGCTGGACCACGAGTCGGCGTAGCAGCAGCCGTCGGACTCGGTCTTGCCGAGGATGTGGGCCTGGTCGCGGATGGTCTGGTAATCCACCAGTTTGCCGTTGCTGATCAGGTCCCAGCGCTTGCACTTCACGCCTTCATCGTCGTACGCCACCGCACCGAGGCTGCCCGGCTGGGTCTTGTCGGCGAAGATGTTGACCAGTTCGCTGCCGTACTGGAAATGCTGTTCGCGCTTGTCCAGGGTGGCGAAGCTGGTGCCGGCGTAGTTGGCTTCGTAGCCGAGCACGCGGTCCAGCTCCAGCGGGTGGCCGATCGACTCATGGATGGTCAGCCAGGTGTGCGACGGGTCGAGCACCAGATCGTACTTGCCCGGCTTCACCGACGGGGCCTTCAGCTTCTCCTGCGCCTGCTTGGCGGCGGCGATGGCATCTTCCTTCATGTTGTAGGAAGAGCTGTAGTTGACCACGCCATTCGGGCTGACCACCTTGCCGGCAGCCGCGCCGTCCAGATACTCGTAGCCCAGGCCCATCGGCGAGGACAGGCCTTCGCGGGTACGGAACTTGCCGCTGGACTTGTCGATGGCGGTGATCGTCATCGGTGCCCAGATGCGGTGCACGTCCTGGTCGATATAGGAACCATCGGTGGAGGCGAAGTACTTCTGCTCGTTGACCAGGAACAGCATCGAATTGACGAAGCTGGCGCCGGCGCCCATCGCCGCAGCGTTGACATCCAGCAGCAGGCCGACCTTGTCCTTGATCGGCACTTCCATCGCATTCTTGCGGATAGGCGTGCGCCAGCTCACCTCACCCACGCCCGGCGCCTTGGCCAGCTGTACCGGTGCGGTCTGCACGCCGGCATTGGCCTTGGCGATTGCTGCGGCCTGCTGCGCGGCCTTGGCTACATCGGCTGTACCCAGCGCATTGGTGGCGGCGAAGCCCCAGGCACCGTTGACGATCACGCGGATGCCCACGCCGGTGGACTCGGTGTTCACCACGTTCTGCACCTTGTCCTCGCGGGTGATCACGAACTGCCGCAGGTAGCGGCCGATGCGCACGTCGCAGTAGGTGGCACCGGCCTGGCGGGCAGCGGCCAGCGCCGCATCGGCCAGGCGCTTCTTCAGCCCCAGGTCCAGCGTGCTCTGCAGTTGTTCGGCGGCAATCGCCTTGCCGAAGAAGGAAGGCACGATCAGCCCGCCCGCGGTAAGCCCGGTCAGGGCCAGGAAGTCACGTCTTTGCAAGGCTGCTCTCCATGTCGAAGGATGGGTGGCTCAAGCGCCGAGACTGCGCGCGGTGTTGATGATGTTGATGCCGTTGAAGCGGGTGGTGGACGAACCGTGCGAGACCGCCGAGACCTGGCCGGGCTGGCCCTTGCCGTCGAAGAACGAACCGCCCAGGCGGAAGTCACGCTCGTCGCAGATCGCAGTGCAGGCATTCCAGAATTCCGGCGTACGGATCTGGTAGGCCGCATCCTCGACCATGCCGGCGATCTTTCCGTCCTTGATCTGGTAGTACAGCTGGCCGCCGAACTGCGCGTTGTAGCGCTGCTGGTCGATCGAATACGACCCACGGCCGTGGATGTAGATGCCGTTCTCCACGTCCTTGATCATGTCTTCGACGCTGAGCGGCTTTTTGCCCGGCGCCAGCGAGACATTGGCCATGCGCTGGAACTGCACGCTGGACCAGGAATCGGCGTAACTGCAGCCATGCGAGGCATCGCGGCCGAGGATGTGGGCCTCATCGCGGGTGGCCTGGTAATCGACCAGGATGCCGTCGCGCACCAGGTCCCAGCGCTGGGTCTTCACGCCTTCGTCGTCGTAGCCGACCGCACCGAGGCTGCCCGGTTGGATCTTGTCGGCGAAGAAGGTGACGATGTCGCTGCCCCAGCGGAAACCGGCATCGCGCTTGTCCAGCGTGGCGAAGCTGGTGCCGGCGTAGTTGGCTTCGTAGCCGAGCACGCGGTCCAGCTCCAGCGGGTGGCCAACGTTCTCGTGGATGGTCAGGAACAGGTTGGACGGGTCCAGCACCAGGTCGTACTTGCCCGGCTTCACCGACGGCGCCTTCAGCTTCTCGCGCGCGTGGCGGGCGGCGGCGATGGCGTCCTCGACCGGGTCGTAGGAATCGCGGTAGGCGGTGATGCCACCGGGCAGCTGCACCTTGCCGCGCGCATCGCCATCAAGGAACTCGTAGCCCATGCCCATCGGCGAGGACAGGCCGGCACGAGTGCGGAACCTGCCGCTGGCCTTGTCGATGGCGGTGGCAGTGAACGGCAGCCAGATGCGATGGATGTCCTGGTCGATGAACGAGCCGTCGCTGGAGGCGAAGTACTTCTGTTCATTGACCAGGAACAGGGTGGAATTGATGTAGTCGGCGCCCGCATTCAGCGCGGCGGCGTTGAGTGCCAGCAACAGCTCGACCTTGTCCTGGATCGGCACCGCCATCGCGTTCCTGCGCACTGGGGTCTGCCAGCGCACCTCGCCCACCGACGGCGTCGGTGCCAGCTGCACCGGCCGGGTCTGGATGCCGGCGTTGGCGCGGGCGATCGCTGCGGCCTGCTCGACCGCCGCGCGCACGGCAGCCTCGGTCTGCTGGTGGGTAGCGGCAAAGCCCCAGGCGCCGTTGACGATCACCCGCACGCCGACACCGGACGATTCGCGGTTGGTCACATTGCCGACCTGGTGCTCGCGGGTGATGACCGACTGGTTGAGATAGCGGCCGATGCGCACGTCGCAGTAGCTGGCCTTGGCGTTGCGTGCGGCGGCGAGCGCAACGTCCGCCAGGCGTCTGCGCTGGGCGGTATCGACCGGGGCGAGCAGCTGCTCGGCGGCGATGGCACGGGAATGCGGCAGCAGCAGGCCCGCCAGGCCCAGACCGGAAAAAGCCAGGAACTCACGTCGTTGCACAGCGTTTCTCTCTCTCGCTTGCGTGCGGCTGGCAACAGGCCGAGCCGATCACGTCAACCACTCGACTTTCGCCAGCGCAGCGCGTCCGGGCAAGTGACTGCAGTCATGGTTGGGTGGGTTTCGGCAGGGCTTGCAGCCCTGCACCTGCTCAATGCAACGGCAACGGCAGCGGCAACGGCAACGGCCAAAGCCAGAGCGGCATTCCGTGGGTTGATGGGGCGGTGTCGGACTGCGGGGACGCCGCAAGTACGTCCCTGTAGGCTTGGCAGCCGCATCCATGCGGCTGACACCCCGCAATCCGACACCGCCCCACCTTCGACAGGTTCACTCGGCTGTTGGTAGGTGTCGACCTTGGTCGACACGTCTGTCAGATATCGAAATGTATCCGGGGTCAGAGCCTTTCCGACCGACCGCAGAAAACTGTCGAAGGCGGGATGGGTCCGGTTGCGGGGGCGTGAGCGCCATGGATGGCGCGACCGAGCCTCCATGGGTGAGGGCGCTTTGCTTGCGAAGCACCGCTTCGCAAGCGCCCGAACGCACAGCCGCCAGCGGCTGGGCCGGACCCCGGAGGGGGATTCACGGCGTCCCCCGCAACCGGACCCACCCCGCCATCCCCCAGGAAGCCCGCTGTTGCAGTTGCTTTGGCTGTTGCTGTTGCTCCGGCTCCTGCGGGTGCAGGGCTGCAAGCCCTGCAGACACCCCCTCGTGCACAATGGGGCCGACCCCGCCTGGACACCGTCCCTGATGTCGAGCAAGCCGTATTCAGAAGCCTGCGAGCGCAACCGCGAACCCATCGCCACCGCACTCGACCCGTGGATGGGCGACCGCCATCGGCTGCTGGAGATCGGCAGTGGCACCGGCCAGCACGCGGCGTTCTTCGCCGAGCGCTGGCCCTGGCTGCGCTGGCAGCCCAGCGATCATCCGGACCATCTGCCGGGCATCGAGGCCTGGCGCGCGGAGGCGGCGTTGCTGAATCTGCTGCCGCCGGTGGCACTGCAGGTGGAACTCCCCCCGGCGCCGGGCCTGTCGTTGCCCGAGGGCAGCACGTTCGATGCCGCATTCAGTGCCAACACGTTGCACATCATGGGCTGGGAGCATGTGCAGGCGCTGTTCGCCGCGTTGCCGTCGGTGCTGCGGCATGGTGCGCTGCTGGCGGTATACGGCCCGTTCAACTACGGCGGCCACTACACCAGCGACAGCAACGCGCAGTTCGATGCCTGGCTGAAGGCGCGTGATCCACGCAGCGGCATCCGCGATGTGGAAGCGGTGCAGGCGCTGGCGGCGGACAACGGCTTCACCCGCCTGGGTGATGTGGCGATGCCGGCCAACAACCGGTTGCTGCTGTGGCGGCTGGGGTGATCAGGCGTCCGGCGACATGCTGGAAAGGCGTGCCGCCGCAGCGCGCAGCCCGTTGAAAATGGGTTCGGACACGTTTACGGGGAAATCACTTGGGAGCTGACGCGTGACCTGCTCGATGGCGGGTTCGACGGCTGCGATCAGCGCTTCGATCCACGGCTCCGCACCATCAGCGACACCACAGGCGCGTGCGGTTTCGTTCCAATGGCGTCGTCGCACAAGGTGCAGCTTCCGGTGGCGATTCTTGCCCTGGACGGACATGGCGAGCTGTGCATTCCGCGGGTCGAGCTGGTTTGGCCCCCTACCCAGGATGGGATGCACCGACAATACGTCGTAGACGGGTGTCAGGCGGAAGCGTCCACCGGCTTCGAGGTAAACACTGAAGTTCTTGGCATGTCCATCGGTTGCAGCCAACATCCAGAAAAGAATCTGCGTCTTGAAGAAGGTCGCCCGATCCTCGAAATGCTCGGATTGTCGAAGCAGATCCATGATGGTCACGATGCCTGGGCCGCCATCGGATTCATACTTCCTGGCAGCGGGCAGACCGAAGACCTGGCACATGTCTTCCTGCGGCAGCCGCAGCCACCATCGGCGATCCGCAGAAAGGCGGCGGTCGAATCGCTCCACAATAAGCGCGCGTTCGTCCTTGAAGCGTCCCATCTGCGTATTCGCAACGGGGATTCCAAAGGCGGAAAGCAGTTGCATGCACAGCCATTCGTTCTCGACGGATTGGTGCATGTCCGCCCGCATGTTGCCCACAATGCCAAGCGGCAGCTTGAAGATATGGGTGGATGGGGTACTGCCGGTAGGAATGCACCACTGGCCAGCATGCAGCAGAAGTCCCGTCTTCTCCTGCGCACCGGCGATGGATATGCGGAACGCATCATCACTGGTGGGTGCGCCAGGTAGATTCCCTGCCGTCACCTGACGCAGGATCGCAGCGACGCCTGATTCGTCCAACGCTTCGCACGTAATCTGCTGGATGTCCCCCGGTGTATGCGAAAGCGGCAGCAGTTGCACTGCGCCGACGCAATCCCGGCCAATGGCTTCGAGAAGATCGAATGTGTCGCTGCTGCGCGTGGAGAACCTGTCGCGGATCCGGTTGCGGATGACGGCGTTGTCGGGAAGAAGGTTGTCGAAGTAGTTGTTGACGACATCGCCCCGATGGCTCTCACCCTCCGGGAGCAGGGGCAGTGAGAGTGACAACGGCCGGGACTGGGCGGAGCTGATCCACGAGTCGACGTACGAAAGCCGGGAAGAGCCGCTCCGGACATCATCCCAGAGCGCGACCTCGACACCATTCATCCAGACCCGCAGCGTACCCATGGCTCACCACTCCAACGTTGACGTTGTCTCCGGGGGGCTTCGCTGCTGCAATCTGACTTCCAGACCCAGCACTGCCCAGACCCGCATCAGCCGTTCGAAGCTTGCCGATGCCGGGTCGCGCTCCAATGCGCCTACTGCCTGGCGGCTTATGCCGAGCTGTGCCGCCAACTGCGCCTGGCTCAGGCCCGCCTGGCGCCTGAACGCACGCATCAGCGGTGCCAGTTGTTGAGGTGTCCTCACCGTGTGCAGCGGCCTGTCCATATCGGCAGTCCCCTAGAAAGTGACCGTACGCGAACGTGTACGCAAAGGATAGGTTGCATTACGACAAGCAACCTATCTCTTTCCTTCGCTGGAGGCAACCTATCGATTGCTATCTCAATGTGCAATCAATAGGTTGCTTTCGTGCCGTCAGCGGTGCTCAAGCCACCTGCACGATGTGCAGCGCCTTTGGGTTCCGCCACTGCGCCAGCAGGGCGGCTTCGCGCGCCTTGGCCTGCTCGAAATGCGCTTCCTTGACGTGGCCGAAGCCGCGGATGTGCTCGGGCACGCTGGCGATCTCCACCGCCAGCGCCAGGCGGTCGTCATCCAGGCCGTCCAGCAGCAGCTGCACGGTGGCCTCGTAATCGCCGATCAGCTTGCGCTCCATGCGGCGTTCCTCGGTGCGTCCGAACACGTCGAAGCGGCCACCACGCAGGAACTTCAGCTTGGCCAGCAGGCCGAAGGCCTTGAACATCCACGGGCCGTATTCCTTCTTCAGCAACCGGCCCTGCTCGTCCTTCCTGGCGAACAGCGGCGGTGCCAGGTGGAAGCGCAGCTGGTAATCGCCCTCGAACTGCTGCTGCAGGCGGCGCTGGAAGTCGCCACTGGTATACAGGCGGGCCACTTCGTACTCGTCCTTGTAGGCCATCAGCTTGAACAGGTAACGGGCTACGGTCTCGGTCAGCGCGGTGGAACCGCCGATGCGGTCGGCTTCGGCGGCGCGCACGCGCTCGACCAGGCTGCGGTAGCGGTTGGCGTAGGCAGCGTCCTGGTACTCGACCAGGAACGCGGCGCGACGCTCGATCATTTCATCCAGCGAACGCGACAGGCGGGCGTCGTCCAGTGGCAGGAACGCAACATCGCCACCGTGCGAGGGCAGGCCACGCAGTTCGCGTTCGTCGCCGGTGTTGCGCGGTGCGGCGGTGGCACCCCATTCGTTGCCCTCCCACTCGCCCGGCGGCAGCGGGTGCAGCGGGCCCGGAGTGGATTCGGTATCGGTGTGGCGGTTGCGCACCAGGCCGGCGGCCTGCTGCACGGCCTGCGGGTCGACCACGGCCAGGCGGCCCCAGGCGAAGGCCTGCTGGTTCATCGCCACGGCCGCACCGTTGAGCTCGATGGCGCGCATCAGCGACTCGAACGACAGCGGCACCAGGCCCTGCTGCCACGCATAGCCGAGGATGAACAGGTTGGCGGCGATCGCATCGCCCAGCAGCGCGGTGGCCAGCTGGGTGGCATCCAGCAGCAACGGCTCCTGGCCGCCCAGCGCCACGCGCACACCGGCCACGATGTCGGCGGCGGGGAACTGCATGTCCGGGCGGGTGGTGAAGGTACCGGGCATCGCTTCGTAGGTGTTCAGCACCACCTGCGAACGGCCGGCACGCACCTTCGACAGGGCCCAGTAGTCGTTGACCACCACCATGTCGCAGCCCACCACCAGGTCAGCCTCACCGGCGGCGATGCGCACGGCGTGGATGTCTTCGGGACGACGGGCGATGCGGATGTGCGTGGTCACCGCGCCGCCCTTCTGTGCCAGGCCGGTCTGGTCGAGCACGGTCGCACCCTTGCCTTCCAGGTGGCCGGCCATGCCCAGCAGCGCGCCGATGGTCACCACGCCAGTACCGCCGACGCCGGTGATCAGGATGTTCCAGGGCTGTTCGAGGGTGCCGCGGATGGCCGGTGCCGGCAGGTTGTCCAGCAGGGTGGAAGCATCGCGCTTGCTGCCCTTGCGCGGCTGGCCACCGTGCACGGTGACGAAGCTCGGGCAGAAACCGTTCACGCAGGAATAGTCCTTGTTGCAGTTGGACTGATCGATCTCGCGCTTGCGCCCGAACTCGGTTTCCTTCGGCAGCACCGACACGCAGAAGCTCTTCTTGCCGCAGTCACCGCAGCCTTCGCAGACCAGCGAATTGATCAGCACGCGCTTCTGCGGATCTTCCAGCTTGCCGCGCTTGCGGCGGCGGCGCTTCTCGGTGGCGCAGGTCTGTTCGTAGATCAGGATCGAAACACCCTTCACCTCGCGCAGGCGCTTCTGCACCTCATCCAGCTCGCTGCGGTCGTGGAACTCGACGTCGCTGGGGAAGTGCTCGCGCTGGCCGGTCCACTTGCCGATGTTGTCCGACAGCACCACGATGGTGTGGATGCCTTCGGCGCGCATCTGCTTTGCGATGTCCGGCACGCTCAGCGGGCCGTCCACCGGCTGGCCGCCGGTCATCGCCACCGCGTCGTTGTAGAGGATCTTGTAGGTGATGTTGACGCCGGCGGCGACCGCCTGGCGGATCGCCAGCGAGCCGCTGTGGAAATAGGTGCCGTCGCCCAGATTCTGGAATACGTGCGGGGTGTCGGTGAACGGCGCCTGCCCGGCCCAGGTCACGCCTTCGCCGCCCATGTGGGTGAAGGTGTCGGTGCTGCGGTCCATCCAGGTCACCATGTAATGGCAACCGATGCCGGCCAGCGCACGCGAGCCTTCCGGCACCTGGGTGGAGGTGTTGTGCGGGCAGCCCGAGCAGTAGTGCGGTACGCGCGGGAAGCTGGCGCGCGGCAGCGCAAGCTCGGCTTCCTTCTCCTGCATCCACTGCAGGCGCTGCTCGATCGATTCGTTATTGAAGAACTTCTGGATGCGGCGGCCGATCACGCCGGCGATGGTGGCCGGCGTCAGCTCACCGGTGGACGGCAGGATCCATTCGCCGCTCTCGTCGTACTTGCCGACGATGGACGGGCGCTGGCCCCAGCTGGCCGGCCAGTTGAAGAACTGTTCCTTCATCTGGCGCTCGATGAAGGCACGCTTCTCCTCCACCACGATGATGTCTTCCAGGCCCTGCGCGAAGCGCGCGATGCCCTGCGGTTCCAGCGGCCAGGTCATGCCGACCTTGTACACGCGGATGCCGATGTCGGCGCACGCGGCTTCGTCCAGGCCCAGGTACTCCAGCGCCTGCAGCACGTCCAGGTAGCTCTTGCCGGTGGTGACGATGCCCAGCCGCGCGCGCGGCGCATCCATCACCACCTTGTCGATGCCGTTGGCGCGGGCAAACGCCTGCGCCGCCTTCACCGCATAGCGGTGCAGGCGCATTTCCTGGTCCAGCGGCGGGTCCGGCCAGCGGATGTTGAGACCACCCGACGGCATCTCGAAGTCTTCCGGCAGCACGATGCGGCGCGCCATCGGATCGACCTGCACCGACGCCGACGATTCCACCGTCTCGGCGATGGTCTTGAAGCCGACCCAGCGGCCGGTATAGCGGCTCATCGCCCAGCCCAGCAGGCCCATGTCGAGGATGTCCTGCACGCCGGCCGGGTTCAGCACCGGCATCATCGCGCTGACGAACTCGTCCTCGCTGCCGTGCGGCAGCGTCGAACTGCGGCAGGCATGGTCATCGGCGGCCAGTGCCAGCACGCCACCGTAGCGCGAGGTGCCGGCGGCATTGGCGTGCTTGAACACGTCGCCGCAGCGGTCCACGCCCGGGCCCTTGCCGTACCACATGCCGAACACGCCCTGCACGTTGGCGCCGGGGAACAGGTTGGTCTGCTGCGTGCCCCACACCATGGTGGCGCCCAGGTCCTCGTTCAGGCCCGGGGTGAACTTCACCTTGGCTGCTTCAAGGTGCTTGCGCGCGCGCCACAGCTCCAGGTCGAAGCCACCCAGCGGGCTGCCACGGTAGCCGCTGACAAAGCCGGCGCTGTCGATGCCTTCGGCGGCGTCGCGCAGCCGCTGCATCAGCGGCAGCCGCACCAGCGCCTGCACGCCACTCAGATAGATCCGCCCCTCGCTGCGGGTGTACTTGTGGTCGAGCGTGTAATCACGGTCGAGCAGGTCGGCGGACGAGGGCGAAGTGAGTTGCGCGGTACTGGTCATGGCTGGCCCGGTAGGATCGGCTGGCACCGGCCGCGTGCAGGCACGCGGCGGGAAAGGCGCGAATTGTAGCAGCGGGGCCGCGAGGCCCCGGCACTCGCGCCCGCGGCGGTGCTGGGGTTAGGATCGGGGAGAGAGAGGGAGGCTGCAGTTGCGGCCTGGGGAGAAGGGATGTCAGTTCCAGGAAAGATCCTGGCCAGCGTGCTGCTGGCCTCGGGAGTGGCCACTGCGTGGGCCGCGCCGGCCGTGCCGGCACCACAGGAGTTCTACTTCGACAACGACCTGGCGGCAACGCCGATGGTGGCGGTGCAGGGCGAGGGCGATGAGCTGGTGGCCCAGCTGGTCAAGCTGCGTGAGCGCGGCCGCCGCGCGGTGGAAGCGACGGTGCAGCTGGCATCGGTGGCCGGCGCGCAGGGCCGTGGCGAGCTGGCCGAGCAGCTGTATGGCGAGGCGATGAAAGAGGCGCCGGCACAGAGCAGCAGCGGCCGCAGCGTGCGCTGGAACTACGGTTGGGACCTGCTGCGCCAGGGCAAGCCGGAGGCGGCGCTGGAACAGTGGCTGGTATCGGCCAGCAACGCCCGTACGAAGCCCACCTGGGTGCCACCGACCTATGCGTTGGCATTGTGGCGGATGGGGCAGAAGCAGGAGGCGGTGCAGTGGTATGCGGCTGCGGTACGCACCGAGCCGACGCAGTGGAGTACCACGGCCAACTATGGGCAGCTGCTGCCGCAGTGGCGTGAGGATGAGCGCGCGTCGCTGGCCGAGGTGCAGCAGGCCTGGGCGGCCGCACCACCTGCCTGGCCCTGAGGGAAGGGGTTCGGCCGGGTTGCACCCGGCACCCGCAGAGGCAACAGCTGAAGCAACAGCAACAGCCGAAGCAACAGCAACAGCCGAAGCAACAGCGGGCTTCCTGCGGGATGGCGGGGCACTGTGGGTTTGCGGGGCCGCCGTAAACCCGTCCTGGGGGCTTGGTCGCCGCATCCATGCGGCTCACACCCCGCAAACCCACAGTGCCCCGCCTTCGACAGATTCCGGCAGCTGTTGGTAGGTGTCGACCTTGGTCGACACGATGTCCACGCCATGCGCGAATGAATCCACATCGGAATCGAGTATTCGATATCTGATCGAAATGCAGCCGAGTGTGGGCTCGGCTCTACAAAGAGCGGCCGGCCAAGCGCTTTTGCCTTTGCTTCTGCTCTTCTTTTTTCTTTTCCGTGGCGGACGCACTCGGAAATTGTCAGAGGCCGGGCGGGATGGGTTCGCGGGGGTGTCCGCGGCATGGATGCCGCGGCCAAGCCCCCATGGACGGGTTGACGGCGTCCCCCGCGAATCCATCCCGCCCGGCCAAGCGCGGCTTTTGATGTTCACAGTCAACCAGCCGCCACGAGGGGCTGCGCCGTTCGCTGGAAACCCCTCAGTCGTCCGCGGAAACCGTCCGCCCCGACGCCCACGCACGCAGTGCTTCTACCTGCTCTGCCATCAGCACCGACAGCGGTCGGGTGGCGCGGATCTCGGTCATCAGCAGCTCGGTGTCCAGCGGCCGGCCCTCGGCATGCGCCGCATACAGGCCAGCCACGATCGCCTGCTCGATCTCGGCGCCGGAAAAACCATTGGCGGCCGCCGCCAGCGCGGGCAGTGCGAAGTCGTCGGCGTTGAGCTGCCGCCGGCCCAGGTGCAGCCGCAGCAGTTCCACGCGCACGTCGGGCGAGGGCAGATCGACGAAGAAGATCTCGTCGAAGCGGCCCTTGCGCAGCAGCTCGGCGGGCAGCTCGTGCACCTGGTTGGCGGTGGCGACGATGAACACCGGCGCTTTGCGTTCGGCCATCCAGGTCAGCAGGTAACCGAGCACGCGGCGTGACACGCCGCCGTCCTCGCCTCCGCTGGCCAGGCCCTTCTCGATCTCGTCCATCCACAGTACGCAGGGCGCGAGTTGTTCGGCCGAGGCCAGTGCCTGGCGCAGGTTGGCTTCGGTCTCGCCGTGGTACTTGTTGTACAGCGCGCCCACGTCCAGGCGCAGCAGGGGCACGCCGAAGCCGGCGGCGGTGGCCTTGGCCAGCATCGACTTGCCACAGCCCTGTACGCCCAGCAGCAGCATGCCGCGCGGCGGGTCCAGCCCGGCCGGGGCGGAGCCGGCAATGAACGCCACCCGGCGTTGGTTGATCCAGCGCTTGAGCCGGTTGGCACCGGCCACATCGCCGAAGCGCGCGCTGTCATGTTCGAAGAACAGGTGGCCGCTGCGGTTGAGCAGCTCGAACTTCAGCCGCGCCAGCTGCGGCAGGTCGTCGTCGCGCAGTGCGCCGTCGGCGTAGATCAGCTGGCGCGCGATGCGCCGGGCATCGACCAGGCTCAGGCCCTGCAGGTTCTTCAGGATTTTCTTCACCGCCTCGCTGTCGACTTCCACCCGGCGGCCGCCATGCTCGCGCGCATAGGCGTCGGCCTCCTCGCGCAGCATCTTCAGCAGGGCATTGGCATCAGGCAGGCGCGGGTTGAAGCGCACCGCCAGTGCTTCCAGCTCGGCCGGCAGTTCCACCTTGGCGCCGATCAGCACCAGCACGTGCGGCTCGCTGTGGCGGCGCTGGATCAGGTCGCGCAGGGCGCGCTGGTGGCTGGCATAGCCCAGGTAGGGGTGGAAATCGAGCAGCAGGTAGACGCCGCGCTGGTCGGCCTGGCGGATCATCTGCAGGGCCGCGCTGGCGTCGGGCGGCCCGACCGGCGGGTCTTCGCTGTCCAGGTCGATCCGGCGCAGGCCCTCGGTGATCGACCAGCGGTGCAGCGCCCGCCATACGTGCATCAGCGTCTGCCGGAACAGCTCGACGATGCGACCCTCGTCCTGGGTCTCGATGACGATCAGTGGGGTATTGGCGCGGATCAACGCGCTCAGATCCTGCAGTTCGCTCATGCCGGTTCGATCCTTCGGGGGCGCCACGATAGCAAAGGCGATGGCCGCTGGTTCAGCACGACGCTACCTCCCGTCACCATCACCGGTGTACGCTCGGGGCACGTACCCGGAAGCGAGGCTGGCATGAAGACGATCCTGGTGGCCGGTTCCAAGGGCGGGGTGGGCAAGACCACCGTCGCCACCCACCTGGCCGCGTACGCGGCATTGCAGGGCAAGGCCACGGTGATTGCCGATGCCGACCCGCAGGGTTCCAGCACCCGCTGGGCACAACGCCGTGCCGGGCTGGAAAGCGCGGTGCTCCCCATCGACGTGTATCGGAAGAAGCAGTGGGCGCAGAAGCTGCCCGACGGCACCGACACCGTCATCATCGATGCGCCGGCCGGTGCCCTGGCTGACGATATTCCCCATTTCCTCGACGCTGCCGACGCGGTGGTGGTACCGGTGCTGCCCTCGGCGCTGGACATCGAAGCGATCGTCGGCTTCCTCAACAGCCTGGCCCAGAACCCGCGCGTGCACAGCCGCAAGCTGCCGGTGGGGCTGGTGCTCAACCGTACCAAACCATGGACCCAGACCTCGCAGCAGGCGCTGCAGATGCTGGGTGAATGGCCGTACCCGGTGGTCGCGCAGCTGCGCGACAGCCAGAGCTATGTGGTCATGACCGGCCTTGGCCGCAGCCTGTTCGACTACCGCTCGGCCCAGGTGCGCGAGCACCAGGCCGACTGGGAGCCGCTGTTGTCCTGGCTGAAGCTTTGATGCCTGCGTCACTCTTTCTGCTGCATCCTCTTCTTCATGGAAACCCGCGATGCGTGAACTGATCCTGCTGCGCCATGCCCATGCCGAACCGGCTACCCCCGGCCAGGCTGACCTCGACCGGCCGTTGTCGCCGGTGGGGCTCGCCGAAGCCGAAGCCGCCGGCAAGTGGCTGAAGGAGAACAACCTGCTGCCGGACTGCGTGCTGTGCTCACCGGCGCGGCGCACCCGGGAGACCCTGGAAGCCGTGCTCGGCACCATCGGCTATGTCGAGAAGCGCCTGGAAGACCGCATCTACGAGGCCACCCCCGGCACCCTGGCGGCGCTGGTGGACGACCGCCGTGACCTCGACCGGGTGCTGATCGTCGGCCACAACCCCGGCCTGGAGCGCCTGGTGGCGTTGATGACGGAAGGCACCAGCAGCGACTATCGCGGCATGCCGCCGGCCGGCATTGCCGTGCTCGGTTTCCCGCGCGAGGCCTCGATCGAGCCGGGCGTGGCCAGCCTGAACGCGTTCTGGTGGCCGTGATCCAATGAGCCTGGCGCGGCGCAGCCGCTTTCTGCTGCCCGTGCTGCTGGCTTCCGGCGCGGCCTGGGCTGCCGCGCCACCGCCAACGCCCTTGCCGCCGGTGGTCGCTGAAGCGCACCGGGTCCTGCACCTGGATACCCAGCGCTCGCAGATCGGGTTCGAGGTGCGCACCCGCTTCGGGCAGCGCATCGAAGGCCTGTTCCCGCACTTCGAGGGTCGCATCGAGATCCTCTCCGACGGCCGCCACCAGGTGCACCTGAAGATGTTCACGCGCTCGGTCGAGATCCCCGGCAAGGCGCGCTACACCGGCTGGATGCGCGGCGAGGAGTTCTTCGACGCAGGCCGCCACCCGGTGGTCGAGTTCGACTCGCTGCCGTACTGGCCGGAGACCGTGGAAGACGGGGGCGACATCAACGGGCGGCTGACCCTGCGCGGGATCAGCCACCCCGAGACACTGAAGGTCGAGAAAGCGGATTGCGCCCGACCCGGCTATGATTGCGACGTCGTCAGCCGCGGTACCGTGCAGCGAGGCCGGTATGGAATGGACAGCTGGCAGCTTGCCTTGAGTGACCGAGTGACCTTCGTATTGCGAGCGCGCCTGAGCGAGGCGCCGAAACCGTGAACCTCCTGCTGCGTGTACTGGCGCTGGCAACCGTGTTGCTGGGCAGCGGTTGTGCATCGCTGTCCAATGCCGAGCGCGACCGCGCCGAAGCGATCGCCGTGCAGGCGCGCTCGATCCAGGTCGACTGCCAGCGCGCCGACCGCTGCGCACAGGATTCGCCGCTGCGGGCGCTGGCCGGCCGGGCGTTCACCGAATCCACCCCGGAGCAGCCGCGCCACTACGCCACCCTGCTGGACGAGGGGGAGGGCGCCCTGGTGGCGCGCCTGAACCTGCTGCGCAGTGCCACCCGCAGCATCGACCTGCAGACCTACATCTTCGACAAGGACGACAGCGCGCGGCTGGTCATCGACGAACTGCTGGCCGCGTCGCGGCGCGGGGTGAAGGTGCGGGTGCTGATCGACCAGCTCTCGGCGATCTCCGACCTGCAGATCCTTGGCGCATTGTCCGGCGCCCACCAGAACTTCCAGCTGCGGGTCTACAACCCGACCTTCGGCAAGGCCCGGCTGAACTACTTCGATTACGCCGGCAGCGTGCTGTGCTGCTTCCGTCGCTTCAACCAGCGCATGCACAACAAGCTGCTGGTGATCGACGATGCGATCGGCGTGGTCGGCGGCCGCAACTACCAGGACGACTATTACGACTGGGATCGCGAGTACAACTTCCGCGATCGCGACGTCATGATCGCCGGCCCGGAAGCGCGGGCGATGGCGGCCAACTTCGATGCGTTCTGGCGCGCCAAGCGCAGCGTGCCGGCCGAGCGCCTGAATGACGTGGGCCGCACCCTGCTGCGCGAAGGCGTGCCGGTGCTGCCGCCCGCCACGTTCCGCCGCCCGGAGCGGGTGCAGCGGGTCAGCGCTGAAGCCAATGACATGGACTTCGTCACCCGTTCCTTCGTGGATACCGCGCTGCCGGTGGCCTCGGTGCGCTACGTCGCCGACCTGCCGCGCAAGCACCGCCGCGAGAAGGCCGATGCCCCGCTGGCCGGCCAGCATGTGACCGAGCCGCAGCTGGATGCACTGATCGCCGGTGCGCAGAAGGAAGTGATCCTGCAGACGCCGTACCTGGTGCTGTCCAAGCCGGCGCAGAAGCTGTTCCGCGAGCTGCGCAAGCGCCCGCAGCCGCCGCGCGTGGTGGTGTCCAGCAACAGCCTGGCGGCCACCGACAACCCGATCGTGTATGCGCTGTCGTACAAGTACAAGCGGCGCAACATGCGCGAACTGGGCTTCAACATCTTCGAGTACAAGCCGTTCCCGCTGGATGCACCGGTCGACTACCGCAATCTGCTGCCCGACCCGATCGCCGCGCCCGGAGGCGACGACGACGGTGGGCGCAATCCGCTGATCGGCGGCAGCGCCGCTGGCAGCAATGCCGGTGGTGGCAGCGACGGGGATCTGGCCGCGCCCCGCAAGCAGGTGGCGGTGCATCATCCGCGTACCGGCAGTGCCTACCAGAACGCGCGCGAACGTCGCCGCGCCGCCGGCAGCGAGGTGGAAACGCGCCTGCTGCGCACCGAGACGCGTCCGTCGTTCCTGGGCAGCAAGGCGGTCAACAAGCCGTTGCCGGTCACCCGCAAGGGCGCCCGCATGGGCCTGCACGCCAAGTCGCTGGTGGTCGATCGCCGCATCGGCGTGGTCGGCACCCACAACTTCGATCCGCGCAGCGAGAACTACAACACCGAAGGCGCGGTGATCATCGACGATCCGGTGTTTGCCGAGCAGCTGGCCGAGAGCATCCTGCGCGATACCCATCCGCAGAACTCGTGGACAGTGGCGCCGCGGGCCAAGCCGCCAGTGCTGTCGGGCCTGAACTACAGCGTCGGAAAAGCCTCCGAAGCGCTGCCGATCCTCGACTTCTGGCCGTGGCGCTACGCCACCGACTACGAGTTCAAGCCCGGTCCGGACTGCCCGCAGCCGCTGCCACGGCAGGACCCGGCGTTCCACAACTGCTACGTCGCCGTCGGCGACTTCCCCGAAGTCAACGTCGGCCCGAAGTGGCTGCTGGTGCGCATGCTGACTGCATTCGGCGCCGGCCTCGTTCCCATCCTCTGAAGGTGCCCGCATGACCCAGGTATTCCGCGAAGCCGTTTCCATCGAGCAGCTCAACGCGCTCAGCCGCAACACGGCGATCGAATCCCTCGGCATCGTCTTCAGCGCTGCGGGCGAAGACTGGCTGCAGGCCACCATGCCGGTGGACGAGCGCACCCGGCAGCCGTACGGCATCCTGCACGGCGGTGCCTCGGTGGTGCTGGCCGAGACCCTGGGCAGCAGCGCCGGCAACCTGTGCGTGGATACCGGCAAGCAGATCTGCGTGGGCCTGGAAATCAACGCCAACCACGTGCGCGCCGTGCGCTCGGGCACGGTCACCGGCACCGCCCGCGCGCTGCACGTGGGCCGCAGCACCCAGCTGTGGGAGATCCGCATCGAAGACGAGCAGGGCCGGCTGGTGTGCATCTCTCGGCTGACCCTGGCGGTGGTGGCCGCCGGCCACGGTTGAGCCCCCGGCGGGCGTGTTGACGGCGGCAGAACCCAGCGTTCCCCGCCGATTGCCCCGGTCAATGGCGGTTATGGCCTAAATCGGCTGGCAGCTGCTGCGGCGCTCCGGTATCGTGCGCGGATGACTTCCCCCACTCCGGCCCCCCGTGGCGGCGTGGCGCGTGTGTGCCGTTACCTGTACCGCGTACCGCTGCTGTTGGTCCACATCACCGTGTTCCTGCCGCTGATCCTGATCGGCATGCTCCCGCCGTGGGGCGAGCTGCGCGTGGGCGAGGATACCTTCGGGGCGAAGGTGGTGAACTGGTGGCAGGGCGGCCTGATGTGGATCTTCGGCTTCCGCCTGTCACGGGTGGGCCAGCCCTTGCCCGGTGCCGTGCTGTTCGTCGCCAACCACGTCAGCTGGGTCGACATCTCCATCCTGCACAGCCAGCGCATGATGGGCTTCGTCGCCAAGCGCGAAATCGCCAGCTGGCCGCTGGTCGGTTGGCTCGCCGCGCGCGGGCAGACCATCTTCCACCAGCGCGGCAACACCGAATCGCTCGGTGGCGTGATGCAGGTGATGGCCGATCGCCTGCGTGCCGGCAAGGCAGTAGGCGTGTTCCCGGAAGGGCGCACCCGCGGTGGCCATGAAGTGGGGCCGTTCCATGCCCGCATCTTCCAGGCCGCGGTCGAAACCGGTGTTCCGGTGCAGCCTGTGGCGCTGGTCTATGGGTTCAAGGGTGACGCACAGACCATCGTGGCATTCGGCCCGGGCGAGAGTTTCGCCGCCAATTTCCTGCGCCTGCTGGGTGAGCCGGCGCGGCATACCGAAGTGCATTTCCTGGAGCCGATCGGTACCCAGGACCTGGAAGGCCGTCGACGCATCGCGGAAACCTCGCGCGCGCGCATCGTGGCGGCCATGAGCACCGGCTGAGGGCACGGTGGCCCTGGTCCCGCCACCCGTCCTGGACGCCGGTACACCGACGTTGCATGCGACTGACTACCAGCCGCCGCGCTGGCTGCGCAATCCGCACCTGCAGTCGATGCTCAGCTCCAGCCGCATGCGCCTGCAGCGCGGCCTGCTGCTGCTGGCCGCCACCGGTGCGGTCAGCGAAGAGCTGATCCTCGACGGCGGTGATGGCGTGCGCCTGCAGGGCTGGCACAGCCATGTCGAAGGCCGCGAACCGAAGGGCATGGCCCTGCTGCTGCATGGCTGGGAGGGCAGTGCCGAATCCAGTTACATGCGCATGGCTGCCGCGCGCATGATCGAACAGGGTTTCGATGTGGTGCGGCTGAACTTCCGCGACCATGGCAACACCCACCATCTGAACCCCGGCATCTTCCACTCCAACCTGATCGATGAAGTGGTGCATGCCGCGGGTGACATCGCCCAGCGCTGGCCGCAGCTGCCGCTGGTGGCCGCCGGCTATTCGCTGGGTGGCAACTTCGTGCTGCGCCTGGCCCTGCGCGCGCCGGCTGCCGGCGTGCCGCTGCTGCGGGTGGCCTCGGTGTGCCCGGTGCTGGACCCGGGGCTGACGATGGAGAGCATCGAAAACGGCCCGGCGATGTACGACTGGTACTTCCGCCGCAAATGGGCCGGCTCGCTGCGCCGCAAGCGCGATCTGTTTCCCGAGCTGAGCGACTGCGACGATCGCGTGCTGAAGCTGGACATCCGTGCACTGACTGCCTGGCTGGTCGAACGGCACACCACCTTCGGCTCGCTGCAGGCCTATTTCGATGGCTATTCGATTGCCGGTGACCGCCTGTCCACCCTGCAGGTGCCGGCCGACATCCTGATGGCGCAGGACGACCCGGTGATCCCGTACGCGACCTTCAACGATTGGCAGCTGCCGCGCCAGGCGCACCTGGAAACCGCCTGCTGGGGAGGCCACTGCGGCTTCCTGGAAAACTGGCGGGGTGACGGCTTCTCCGAGCGCTGGGTGGCGCAGCGCCTGCAGCGGGTGCTGGCGGGCTGAACCGGCACCGGTGCGTGGACCGCTACAATGCGGGTTTGCACTTGAACCGGACCGCCATGCAAGACCAGATCATCCAAGCGTTGCGCCAGAACCAGGCCGACCAGGCCGTGCAGCTGGCCCAGGCGTGGACCCGTGATGAACCCGGCCAGGCCGAAGCCCACCGCTGGCTGGCGCTTGCGCTGCAGCAGCAGGGCAAGGCCGAGGATGCGATGGAGGCGCTGCAGCAGGCGTTGCAGCTGGCCCCCGATGATGCCCAGCTGCACCTGCAGCACGCTGGCCTGCTGCTCGCCCTGCGCCAGTACCAGGGCGCTGACGAAGCGCTGGCACGTACCACCGGGCTTGACCCGAATTCCTTCGCCGCCTATCTGATGCAGGCGCACCTGGCGATCGGCCGCAACGACTTCGATGAAGCCCAGCGCCTGTCCACGCTGGCCTCGCGCGTTGAGCCGGACCACCCGGAACTGCTGACCATCGACGGCATGATCGCGCTGCGCCGCGACGACCCGGATCGTGCGCTGACGCTGCTGTCGGCGGCCAACCAGGCGCAGCCCAACGACACCCGCGTGCTGTACGCACTGGGCTTCGCCTACCTGGGCAAGGACATGCTTGCCTTCGCCGAGCAGGCGTTCCGCCGCGTGCTGGAACTGAACCCGGCCATCAGCTCGCTGCATGGCCTGGTAGTGCAGTTGGCGCTGCGCCAGGGCAACCTGGAGGCGGCTGCCGAAGCGATGCAGATCGCGCTTCAGCAGGAAGGCATGGATACGCCGTCGATGCGTCGCCTGGCCGGTGAACTGTCGCTGCGCGGCGGCCAGCCGCTGCAGGCGCTGGACCATCTGCTGCCGTTGCTGGAATCGATCCCCGACGACCGCCAGGTGCTGCAGCTGCTGCTGATGTCCTGGCAGCGCCTGGGCCGCGAAGACGAGGCCCGCGCGCGCCTGGACGCGGCCCTGGAACAGCATCCGCAGCTGCACGACCTGTGGCTGGCACGCCTGGCCGTGGAAGAAGTCGGCAGCCCGACCGCCGCGGCGACCGTGGAGCGCTGGATGGACGCGATGCCGGGTCATCTGCCGGCACTGGAAGCACGCCTGCGCCTGCATGACATGGTGGGCGAACACGAACAGGCCGAAGCCATCGCCGAACGTATCGTCAGCCTCGAACCGGGCCGCGTCAGTGGCGAAACACGCCTGGTCGAAGGCCTGCTGCAGCGTGATCCGGTTGCCGCGATCGCGCGCGTGCAGGCGCTGATCGACAGGGCGCCGGACGGCCATCGCGCCGACCTGCGTACCTGGCTGGGTGAAATCCAGGACCGCGCTGGCCAGCCGGAACAGGCGCTGCAGACGTGGATGGCGCTGCAGGCCGACCAGGCACCGCAGCGCCTGCCGCTTCCGCCGCAGGCCAAGGCGCCGCCGAGCTGGCCGGAGAAGGGCGAGATCGACAGTGATGCCAGCTCCGCGCCGATCTTCCTGTGGGGGGCGCCGGGTTCGGGTGTGGAGCGGGTTGCGACCGGCCTGGCGGCCGCCAGCCCGGTGCTGCGCAGCGACCGCTACACCAGCAATCCGCCGGATGATGCATTCCAGAACTACCACACGCTGCAGGACCTCGCCTCCGGCGTGCTGACCCCGGAGCGGCTGGTGCAGCGCTGGCGCGAGCAGCTGCCGGCGCGTGGCCTGCAGGGCGATGCCGTCATCGACTGGCTGCTGTGGTGGGACAACGCCCTGCTGTGGGCGCTGCGCCCGCAGCTGCCGCAGGGACGACTGGTGCTCGTGCTGCGTGACCCGCGCGACATGCTGCTCGACTGGGTGGCCTACGGCGCTGCCGCTCCGCTGGCGATGACCTCGCTGGCTGAAGCCAGCGAATGGCTGGCGCGCGGGCTGGCGCAGGTTGCCACCCTGCATGAGGAAGAACTGTATCCGCACGTGCTGCTGCGCATCGACCAGATCGGCAATGATCCGCACGCGATGGCCGAGCTGCTGGGACGCCTGTTCGAGCGGCAGATGCCGCCGGCCGCACAGCTGGGCGCACCGCGCTTCCCGCCGGGCCACTGGCGCAACTACCGCGACGTGATGAGCGCCGCCTTTGCCAAGCTCACCCCGATTGCGGTGCGCCTGGGTTACCCGGAAGAGTAAGGAGAAGCCGATGCAACTGAGCAGCCACAGTCTGACCAACGGCGCGCCGATCGACCGCGAGTTCGCCGCCGGCGATGCCACCGGCTTTGCGCCGGACCGCAATCCGCACCTGGCCTGGAACGGCGCACCGGAAGGCACGCGTTCGTTCCTGCTGGTGTGCGTGGACCCGGATGTGCCGACCGTTGCGGAAACGGTCGGCCGCAGCGACATGACCGTGCCGCGCGACCAGCCGCGCTGCGACTTCGTGCACTGGGTGATGGCCGATATTCCGGCCTCGGTGCAGGAGATCGCCGCCGGTAGCTGCAGCGATGGCTTCGTGGTGAAGGGCAAGACTGCACCGGCTGGCCCGGCGGGCAGCCGCCAGGGCCTGAACGACTTCACCGGCTGGTTTGCGGGCAACCCGGACATGGCCGGCGATTACTTGGGCTATGACGGCCCGTATCCGCCGTTCAACGACGAACGCGTGCACCGCTATTTCTTCCGCGTGTTCGCGCTGGATGTGGCCTCGCTGGCGCTTCCGGCGCGCTTCACCGCCGCCGACGCATATCGCGCCATGCACGGCCACGTGCTGGCCGAAGCCGCACTGCATGGCACCTACACGTTGAACCCGGCGCTGGGCTGAGCGGCACGATGGGTGGTAGAGCCGGCCGCTGGCCGGCTTTGCTTCTGTAGTGTCGAGCCACCATGAAAAGGGGCAGCCGGCCAGCGGCCGGCTCTACCCACCACGAAGAAGGGCGACCTCGCGGCCGCCCTTCTGTCGTCTTACTTCTTCTCGATGGCCGACTCGACCACCATGTCCAGCACGTACGCCTGCGACGGCGCATCGGCCGGCGGGTTCTTCACTTCGTAGCGCTTCACGCGCACCACGTTGCGCACGCCGTCCTCGTGGGTGTAACCCTCGATGTTGCCGTAGAAGTTCTCGAACTTGCCCGGCTCACCCTGCTTCAGGCCCTTGTCGTCGAACTTCACTTCACGCACCTGCAGGCACTGGTAGTCCGGGATCAGCGGGTGCGAGCACTTCTCGGTCTTGGCGGCCACTTCCAGGAATACGGTTTCGCCGGCGCCGCCGTAACGGGTTTCAGCGGTCGGTTCCGGGTTGAACACCAGCACGTCGCCCTTCGCGTTGGTCAGGGTCAGCTTGCCATCGGCATCCTGCTCGGCCTTCAGCTCGCCCTGCAGGCGGCTCGACACGGCCTCGTCCAGCGCCATCAGCGCCTTGTCGGTGCAGGCCATCATGGTCGAGGCCATCGCACTGACCGTCAGCTTGCCGTCGGCCAGGGTGTAGCCGCCACCCATGTGGTTGCAGGCGTTGCTGACCGACAGGCGGCCATCAGCGAAGTCCAGGGTGACCGGCTTGTCTTCGCGGGCGAACAGCGCGTCGATGCGCTTGCCGTCGGCGGCGGTGGCCTGCTGCAGCAGCCAGTGCTGGCTCTGCAGGCGCTGCGCGTCCAGGTGCGCCAGCGTCTGCTGGTCTGCTGCCTTGGCCGCGGCCGGGGCCACGTCGTCGCCGCCGGTGCCGGCCGGGGCCGGGGTCTGGCTGCAGGCGGCCAGCAGGGCCAGCGGGAGGAGCAGGGTGAGCTTGCGGTTCATGGTGATTCTCCTTGGGGAACCGTGGGGGAAACGGGGTGGGGCCGGCAATGGGGTTACCGTGCCCCGGCGCTGTTCAGCTGCCGGACGGCAACCACAGCAGCAGCGCGGCGCCCAGCGCGATGCGGTAAAGCGCGAACGCGGTGAATTTGTGCGATTTGATGTAGCCCATCAGCCACTTCACTACGACGAAGCCGGTGACGGCCGCGGCAAGGAAGGCCACGCCCACCTCGGTCCAGTTCTCGCTGCCCAGCTGTCCGGCCTTGGCCATTTCCAGGAAGGTGTAGGCGCTGGCGGCGAACATGGTGGGAATGCCAACCAGGAACACGAATTCGGCGGCGGCCGCGCGGCGGCTCAGGCCCAGCAGCATGGCCAGGAAGATCGCCGAGGCCGAACGCGAGGTGCCGGGGAACACGCCGGCCACCACCTGCGCCAGGCCGACGCCGATCGCCACGGTCCAGGTCACCTGGTCGCGGTCGGGCAGGCGCGCGGTGTAGGCCTCCACCAGCAGCATCCAGATGCCACCGATGATCAGTGCCCAGGCCACTGGGCTGACCGTCTCGGGCAGCGACCAGCCGGCTTTGCGCACCACCAGGCCGACCACGGCGGTGACCAGGAAGGCCGCGCCCAGCTTGAATACGTACTCGCGGTTCTCGCGCTGCCCGAAGCCGGTGGCCAACTGCAGCAGGCGCTGGCGGAACACCAGTACCACCGCCACGATCGCGCCGGCCTGGATGACGATGTTGAAGAAGTCCGAACGGGCACCCAGCCAGTGCTGGGCGATGAGCAGGTGGCCGGTGCTGGAGATCGGCAGGAACTCGGTCAAGCCTTCGAGGATGCCCAGCAACAGGGCGGAGAGCAGGTCGGACATGGACGGTGGGGGCACGCGCGGCAGGAAGGAAGAAGGTCGAGAGGATAGACGATCACTGCCGCACCAAACGGGTGCGTCCGCTGTCGGCTGCACCCATTTGGTGCGCACGGTTCTGCACCGCTGCGGGGCGGCCTTTTTGAAATCAATGACTTGCAGCCTGCGAAAAGTTGGCACGGTCGTTGCTGTACCTCAGCAGGCATTCATCCCCATCCGAGGTCGTACCGATGTCCGTGGAAAACGTTGAGAAGCTGATCAAGGACAACCAGATCGAGTTCGTCGACCTGCGCTTTGTCGACATGCGTGGTGTCGAGCAGCACGTGACCTTCCCGGTCAGCATCGTTGAGCCGTCGCTGTTCGAAGAAGGCAAGATGTTCGATGGCAGCTCGATCGCCGGCTGGAAGGGCATCGCCGAATCGGACATGGTGCTGCTGCCGGATACCGCCAGCGCCTACGTCGACCCGTTCTACGCCGATCCGACCATCGTGATCAGCTGCGACATCCTCGATCCGGCCACCATGCAGCCGTATGGCCGTTGCCCGCGCGGCATCGCCAAGCGCGCCGAGGCCTACCTGAAGTCCTCCGGCATCGCCGAAACCGCGTTCTTCGGCCCGGAGCCGGAATTCTTCATCTTCGATTCGGTCCGCTTCGCCAATGAAATGGGCCACACCTTCTTCCAGGTCGACTCGGAAGAAGCGGCGTGGAACAGCGGCGCCAAGTACGACGGCGCCAACAGCGGCTACCGTCCGGGCGTGAAGGGCGGTTACTTCCCGGTGCCGCCGACCGACACCCTGCACGACCTGCGCGCCGAGATGTGCAAGACCCTGGAACAGGTCGGCATCGAAGTGGAAGTGCAGCACCACGAAGTGGCCACCGCCGGCCAGTGCGAGATCGGCACCAAGTTCAGCACCCTGGTGCAGAAGGCCGATGAACTGCTGCGCATGAAGTACGTGATCAAGAACGTCGCGCACCGCAACGGCAAGACCGTCACCTTCATGCCCAAGCCGATCGTCGGCGACAACGGCAGCGGCATGCACGTGCACCAGTCGCTGTCCAAGGGCGGCACCAACCTGTTCTCCGGTGACGGCTACGGCGGCCTGAGCCAGCTGGCGCTGTGGTACATCGGCGGCATCTTCAAGCACGCCAAGGCCATCAACGCCTTCGCCAACTCGGGCACCAACAGCTACAAGCGCCTGGTGCCGGGCTACGAAGCACCGGTGATGCTGGCCTACTCGGCCCGCAACCGTTCGGCTTCGTGCCGCATTCCGTGGGTGTCCAACCCGAAGGCACGCCGCATCGAAATGCGCTTCCCGGATCCGATCCAGTCCGGCTACCTCACCTTCACCGCGCTGATGATGGCCGGCCTGGACGGCATCAAGAACCAGATCGACCCGGGCGCACCGAGCGACAAGGACCTGTACGACCTGCCGCCGGAAGAAGAGAAGCTGATCCCGCAGGTCTGCTCCTCGCTTGACCAGGCCCTGGAAGCGCTGGACAAGGACCGCGAGTTCCTGAAGGCCGGCGGCGTGATGAGCGATGACTTCATCGACGGCTACATCGCGCTGAAGATGCAGGAAGTGACCAAGTTCCGCGCGGCCACCCACCCGCTGGAATACCAGCTGTACTACGCCAGCTGACCGGTGGCGATGGCGGTGGGCTTCCCCCTCCCACTCGCCGCCATCGCTTCCGTCTTCGCGGCCGGGGAGCCGCAGGGCGGGCCCCGGTCCGCCGTGGTAGAGCGGACCCCGACCCGCCGTGGCAGAGCGGGCCGCTGGCCCGCTGCAGTAGAGCGGACTGTTAGTCCGCTGAAACAGGGGCAAGAGAGACCGGATACGCGACCAGGGCCGCCCTCCCTCCCGCGTCGGTCGTGCAAGGAGAGAGGCACGGCCGTCCCGGCCCTGTACGTGTCCGGTGCAACAGCCACGGCCATCATCCTGATGGCCGCTGGTTGCCTGATGCCAACGCGCGCTGGCGCGCTGGCCCCATCCACCCTCGGGACATGCGCATGAAACTGATCTCCGCCATCATCCGGCCGTTCAAGCTCGACGAGGTCCGCGAGGCCCTCTCCGACGCAGGCGTGTCGGGCATCACCGTGACCGAAGTGAAAGGCTTCGGCCGCCAGAAGGGCCACACCGAGCTGTATCGCGGCGCCGAGTACGTCGTCGACTTCCTGCCCAAGATCAAGATCGAAACCGTGGTCACCGACGAGCGTGCCGACGCGGTGATCGAAGCGATCCAGTCGTCGGCAGGCACCGGCAAGATCGGTGACGGCAAGATCTTCGTCACCGCCGTCGAACAGGTCATCCGCATCCGCACCGGCGAAATCGGTGCCGACGCGCTGTAACCCCTTTCCGGAGACTCCCCCATGAAGATGCGCCTTCTCACCGGGTGGCAAGCCCGGTTCCACTTCGTGTGCCTGTTGATGCTGCTCAGCGCGCTGGCCGCCGGTGCGTGGCCGGGCAGTGCCCACGCTCAGGCCCAGATCTCGCCGCTGCCGAGCGAAAGCGTGGCGGTCGAACCGCTGCAGGATCCGGTCGCTGCGGCCGCCGCACCGGCCGCGGCTGAAGCCGCCGCGACCTACGACCATGGCGACGTGGCCTGGATGCTGACGTCCACCCTGCTGGTGTTGCTGATGGTGGTGCCGGGCCTGGCGTTGTTCTATGGCGGCCTGGTGCGTTCGAAGAACGTGCTGTCGGTGCTCAGCCAGATCCTGGTGGTGTTCTCGCTGGTGCTGCTGCTGTGGGTGGCCTATGGCTACAGCGCGGTGTTCAGCACGGGCAACCCGTTCTTCGGCTCGTTCACCGAATTCGCCTTCCTCAAGGGCTTCACTCCGGAGTCGGTCGGCAACACCCCGATCAAGGGCCTGCCGGATTACCTGTTCGTCGCCTTCCAGTCGACGTTTGCTGGCATCACCACCGCGCTGATCGTCGGCGCGTTCGCCGAGCGCATCAAGTTCCGTGCGGTGCTGCTGTTCTCGGCGCTGTGGTTCACCCTCAGCTACATCCCGATGGCGCACATCGTCTGGGGTGGCGGCTACCTGGGTGAGATGGGCGCGATCGATTTCGCCGGTGGCACCGTGGTCCACATCAACGCCGGTGTGGCCGGTCTGGTCGCCGCGTGGTTCGTCGGCAAGCGCCTGGGCTATGGCCAGACCGCGCTGAAGCCGCACAACGTGCCGTTTACCTATATCGGCGCGATGCTGCTGTGGGTCGGCTGGTTCGGCTTCAACGCGGGTTCCGCCGCTGCCGCCGATACCGTCGCCTCGCTGGCCTTCCTCAATACCGTGCTGGCCACGGCCGCTGCCGTACTCGGTTGGACGCTGGTGGAAGCGATCAGCAAGGGCAAGCCGTCGGCACTGGGCGCGGCCTCGGGCGCAGTGGCCGGCCTGGTCGGCATCACCCCGGCCTGCGGCACCGTCGGCCCGCTCGGCGCGATCATCATCGGTTTCGTCGCCGGCGTGGTCTGCGTGTGGGGTGTGACTGGTTTGAAGCGCCTGCTGAAGGTGGACGACACCGCCGACGTGTTCGGTGTGCATGGTGTCGGCGGCATCGTCGGCGCGATTCTCACCGGTGTGTTCAGCGCGCAGTCGCTGGGCGGCACCAAGGCCGATCTGGATATCGCCCATCAGGTCTGGGTGCAGGTGGTCAGCGTCGGCTTGACCGTGGTCTGGTCGGCGGTAGTGACCACGCTGATCCTGCTGGTGGTGCGCAGCGTGGTCGGCCTGCGCGTGACCGAGGAAGCAGAGCGCACCGGCCTGGATGTGACCTCGCACGGCGAGTCCGCGTACGAGGCCTGAAGTAGCGGCCGAGCTGCTGCATTGATGTTGTGGGTGCCGACCGTTGGTCGGCACTTCTACTGCTCTGGTAGGTGCCACGCTTGCTTGGCACTGGGTCTGGGTCTGCTCTGGTGGGTGCCGACCGTTGGTCGGCACAGCGGCTAGCCCATCCACGCATGGCGTGGATCTACTGCATCCTCTCTGGTGGGTGCCAAGCTTGCTCGGCACGGCGGCATGCATCATCGCGCCTGATCGCGCACAATCGGGCCATGCACCCGATCCGCACCGCCCTGATGCTCTCGGCCTGCCTGCTGCTGGCCGCCTGTGCCTCCGCGCCGCAGGAAACCCGCAACCCGCTCGCCACCTGGGTGTCGTCACCCAACCAGAATGCGCGCACGCCGGTCATCATCGTCATCCACCACACCGAACAGAAATCGGTGCAGCAGAGCCTGCGCACGCTGCGCACCGCCAACAGCGGTGGACCAGTCAGCGCGCACTACCTGATCGGTGCCGATGGCCATCGCTACCAGCTGGTCGCCGATGAGCGCCGCGCCTGGCACGCCGGCGCCGGGCGCTGGGGCACCATCACCGATCTCAACTCCGCCTCGATCGGCATCGAGCTCGACAACGATGGCCGCAGCCCGTTCAGTGCGGCGCAGATCGAATCGCTGATCGTGCTGCTGTGCGATCTCACCACCCGCCTGAACATCCCGCCGCGCCAGGTCATCGGCCATGCCGACCTGGCGCCGACGCGCAAGCAGGATCCGAGCCGGTTCTTCCCGTGGCAGCAGCTGGCGGAGGCTGGATTCGGCGTATGGCCACGCGCCGCCGACGGGGCTGCGCCGGAAGGCTTCGACGCGTGGAATGCGCTGGCCCGCTTCGGCTATCCGCTCGACAACCGGGACGCCACCGTCGCCGCCTTCCACCGCCGTTTCCGTGGCCGCGACGACCTGCCGAAGACACTGGATGCTGAAGACGCCCGCATCCTGCATTCCCTGCTGCTGCAGACGCCGTGAGCCATGCCTGGCGCGTTCCAGCGCAGGCATCTCCATGCGGCTCCCGCTCCCCGGTAGTGCCAGGCCGTGCGTGGCATCCTCTGGCGATCACCCCAGTCCCAACGCATCGCGTAGCGCCACGATGTGCGCGCGGCCAACAACCAGCTCGCTACCGTCGCTCAGCACCAGCCAGTAGCGGCTGCCGGAACCGGCATGCAACGTACGCACGTGCCGCAGGTTGACCAGGTGCGAGCGATGGCAGCGCACGAAATCCTGAGGCAGTACTGAGGCCAGTGCAGTCAGGGATTTGTCATGCAGTTCGCTGCGGCCATCGCGCATGCGCACCTGGCTGTAGTCGCCATCTGCCGCGATCCACATCACTTCCGAGAGCTCGACGGTTGCCGTTCCCTGCGCACGCCAGATGCCCAGGTAGCGTGCCCGGCCTGAACGCATACCGCCGGTATCGAACAAGCGTTCCAGCGCCTGACCAAGGCGTTCGCGCGAAAAGGGCTTGGGAACGAAGTCGAGCACGCCGTGTTCAAATGCCTGCAGCGCACGATCACGGTGGGCCGACACCACTACGCACTGGTAGCGGCCGGCTACCGCACGCCACAGCAGTTCGAAACCGTCCTCGCCCCCAAGGTTGAGGTCCAGCAGTAGGCCGTCGTAGACATTGCGCTGCAGGCGGTCGCCGGCTGCCTCCAGATCGGCCACGGCATCGAAGCGTGCGCGCGTTCCTGCCAGCTCGGCGCACAGCCGCTGCAGGCGTTGGCGTACCAGCGGTTCGTCTTCAACGATCAGGATGCGCATGTCAGTTCGATCCGTCCGCACCATTGGTTGCCGTCGATGCCTTGCACGAAGCTCCATCCGCCGGGGCTGGCGGCCGCCAGACTGGCTTCGATGTAGCGCGTGCCCGTGCCGCGACCGCGATGCGAGGATGAGCCGTGCGCGCTGTGCAGTTCCAGCACCCAACGTCCACCGCCGCGCTGCACGCGCAGACGGAACGGGTGCTGCGCGCATGCCAGCGCACCGGCATGCGTCAGCGCGTTTTCCACCTGTGCATGCAGGATGCCGGGCGGCAGCAACAGCGGCGCATCCTCGCCATCCACGTCCAGCACCAGGGGCTGGCCCAGTGCCTGGCCAACGATGTCCAGGTGGCTGCGGCACAGGGCCAGCTCGTCCTGCAACGGAATGCTCTGCCGGCTGCTGCTGTCACGCAGCCGATCGAACTGATCGGCCAACGACTCCACCAGGCGGCTGGCACGCGAAGGTGCCTGCTCGATCAGTTCCTGCAGACTTGTGAGGGTGTTCATGAGCCAATGTGGCTGGATGCCTCGCTGCAACAGCTGCAATGAAAGCCGTGCGCGCTCTTCACGCAGCAACGCATTGTGCCGGTCCAGTGCCTGCAGCTGTGCCGCATGACGCAGCAGCAGGAACACCATCAGCACCGCCAGCAGCAGGAAGTACGGCCCATCAAGGAAGGCGCCGCGCGCGACCAGCAACGCCAGCAGACCGGCTAGCAGCAATGCCAGGATCGGCCATCTATCCTCTGTGTCGCCGCGCGCACGCAGCAGCAGCGATGCCGAAGCGAGCAGGCTCAACAAGAGCACTGCCGCCGAGCGGGTGTCAAAGCCAGGCAGGACGATGGCGAGCACCGCGATCACGGACAGATAGACGAAGCACCCGGCACGCGGAACCGCCACCTGGAATCGCCGCGCCAGATAGGCTGGCAGGAGCATGGCCGCGGCTACGTGCAATGCCAGCAGTGCAATCAGGCGCGGGACATGCCACGGGTAGTCATACCCCAGCAGGGAGCGCCACGCTTCCACTGCAGGCAACGCCAGTCCCACCACGCCCAGTGCCAGCAGAAGGCGAGCGCCGGGCGTGCGGGTCTGGCCACGCAGTACCGCCAGGAAATACAGGCTGGCTGCCGCCAGTGCGCCGATGGCGAAGGCCGCAACCAGCCATGGCAGGATGATCTGGCCATACAGCACAGCTGCGGGCGCGATCAGTGCCATCGCGTCGGCGCCATGCAGGGTGAAATGTTGTCGCTGGCTGGATGCAAGCACGACCAGCTCATCGGTGGCATTGCCAGAAGCGGGGGGAAGCACGTGGACAAGGTCGATGCGTCCTGGTTGTTCTTCTTCAGCGGTGCGGCCCACGACGCCATTGCTGATCCAGGGCGTGCCGTTCCAGTACAGCTGGCTGGCAGCGCGCAGCGACAGCCGCAACGTGCGGTCATGATCGTCGGTGCCGGTTGGCGCCGGCACCTGCCAGCGCAGCCAGTACGGGCCGCGCCACTGCGCCAGCAGCTGCTGATCCAGCGGACGCCAGGCCAGGTCCTGCGGCGGCCGCGCAGGCAGGGGGCTGGATGCCCCGGCGTCCGCAGGTGCCATCTGCGCCCCCTGCACGAATACCACGCCGGCGGGTGGCGTCGACACGACCAGCCATGCGGCCACCGCCGCAAGCAGCAGAGCAAGAACAGCCAGGGTACGTGGGATCTGCATGGCGGCCATCGTATCGGTTGCGTGGAGCCATTGGACCGCCTTTTGGAGACGTTCGGCAGGCGGGTGTCCCCACAGCCCTGTGATCGAGCCGATGCTGACCGCGCACGTCCCTCCTTTGGAGCCCACCATGAGCCGCAACGCCAGCACATCGTCCAGCAGTCTCCATCCTCGTCGCTCTGCCCTGGTCGCCACGGTGGCTACGTTCTGCCTGGCGCTCGCTGCGGCCATGCCGGCGCAGGCCACGCCTAGGGCATTGGTGTTCGAGCCGTACACGCTGCAGACCAAAGCACATGGCGCCATCCCTGCAGAGATCGCCGTGCTGGAGGTGCCGCGCCGACACAGCGAGCCAGACGGACCGCGCATGGGGCTGAAGGTGGTACGCCTGCGTGCAACCGGTGGCAATGGCCGCAGCGCCCCCGTGGTTTATCTGGCCGGTGGCCCGGGTGGTTCCGGCATCGATACCGCGCGCGGCCCGCGCTGGCCGGTGTTCGACCAGGTCCGACGCGAAGCCGACGTGCTGCTGCTCGACCAGCGAGGTGCCGGTCTGTCTGAACCACCGCCGGAGTGTCCGCATGAAACCCGCTTCGACGATGGCCAACCACTGCAGCGCGATGCGGCCCTGGCCGCATTGCAGGCGACGGCTGCCAAGTGCGTGGAATTCTGGCGTCAGGCTGGCGTCGATCTGGGCGCCTATACGACCGCCGAGAGTGCCGATGACCTGGATGATCTGCGGCGCGCACTGGGTGTGCCCAGGATCAGCTTGTGGGGCATGAGCTATGGCACCCACCTGGCGCTTGCGACGGTGCGCCTGCACGGCAAAGATCTGGAACGCGTCGTGCTGATGGGCACCGAAGGCCCCGATGACACACTGAAACTGCCGCTCAGCAGCGATGCGCTGCTACAGGAACTGACGCCACTGGCCCGCAGGGACGGCTTCGACGATCTGGCCGGATCGGCAAAGCGCGTGCTGCAGGCATTGCGTGAGCAGCCGCGACAGGGTCGCAGCCGCATGCATGACGGTCGCCAGGTGACCATCGGTGAATTCGATGCGCAGATCCTGATTGCCAATACTCTTGGCCAGCGGCATACCCAGCAGTGGCTGCCGTTGATACTCCGCGAGGCCGAGCGCGGCAACTACGACCCGCTGGCCGATCTGGTGCTGATCGTGCGCGCACAGTTCGCCCAGTACCCGGCGATGGGGCTGGCCATGGACGTGGCTTCCGGGCAGAGCCCGCAGCGCCTGGCGAGGGTGGAGGCGCAGGCACGCGAAAGCCTGTTCGGCGACGCCCTGAACTTCCCGTTCCCCGCCATCGGCAACGGCCTGGGTCTGGCCGATCTGGGCGAATCCTTCCGCGGGCCGCTGCGCAGCGACGTGCCGGTGCTGTTCATCAGCGGCACGCTGGATGGGCGCACGCCACCGGCCAATGCCGATGCGCTGCGTCCAGGCTTCAGCCATGGCCGCTCGCTGCTGGTGCGCAACGCCAGCCATCACCACGAGCTGTGGACCGGCAATCCTGCCATTGCCCGCAGCATCGTCGACTTCCTGGCCGGTCGCATCGTGAACGATGCCGAGCTGGACGTACCGCCGCCGGTGTTCGCCACCAGCAACAGTGGCCTGCTGGGCAGTGGCGGACGCTGAAGGGAGAGCGTGGTGCCGGGCACCCGGCGCGTCCGGCACCGTGCTGTTTCCTCTACATTGGGGCAATGAAAGACATCATTGCCCCCCTGAACCGCACGAGCTTGGGCCTTGTTGCGCTGGCCGTGCTCGCAGGCTGCTCCACCACCGCTCCCCGCACCGGAACCGAAGTGCCGACGCCGGTCACGCCGCCCGCGGCCACCTATGCCAAGGCCGCATGGAGTGCACTGCCACCGGTCTCCGACAGCGACCTGCAGGCCGGTTTCGTCGCCTGGCGCAGCAGCTGCACCCGCCTGAAGAACGATGCGGTCTGGGCCAAACCCTGCGCCACCGCCGCGACGGTTTCGGACAAGGACCCGGCGGCGATCCGCCAGTTCCTACAGCGCGATTTGGATGTCTATGCATTGCGTGCCGGCGGCCACCAGGCCGACGGGCTGATTACCGGCTACTACGAGCCGATCTACCCCGGCAGCCTCACCCGCACGGCTGCTGCCACCGTACCGGTTTACGGCACGCCGAATGATCTGATCGTGGTGCAGCTGGACAGCGTCTACCCGGAATTGAAGGGCAAGCGCCTGCGCGGGCGCGTCGAGGGCAAGGTGCTCAAGCCCTATGACGACGCCGGCACCATCGCGGCCAAGGGCGCCAAGGCGCCGGTACTGGCCTGGCTGACCGACCCGATGGACCTGCAGCTGCTGCAGATCCAGGGGTCGGGCCGGGTGCGCCTGCCCGATGGCACGCAGGTGCGGCTGGCCTATGCGGAACAGAACGGCCACCCCTACCGCGCGATCGGTCGCTGGCTGGTCGACCAGGGCCAGCTGAAGAAAGAAGACGTCACCATGGACGCGATCCGCGCCTGGGCCCGGGCCAATCCCGCGCGCGTGCCGGAACTGCTGCGCAGCAACCCCAGCTACGTGTTCTTCGTGCGCAACCCGGACAGCCCGGAAGGCCCACGTGGTTCACTGAACGTGCCGCTCACCGCCGGCTACAGCGTCGCAGTGGATCGCAGCGTGGTGCCGCTGGGCAGCCTGCTGTGGCTGTCCACCACGCGCCCGGACGGCACCCCGGTGGTGCGCCCGGTGGCCGCGCAGGACACCGGCGGCGCCATTGCCGGTGAAGTGCGCGCCGACCTGTACTGGGGCAGCGGCGATGCCGCCGGCAAGCTGGCCGGCGACATGAAGCAGAAGGGCAACATCTGGATGCTGTGGCCGAAGGGCGTGGCGTTGCCTGCGTCGGCCCGGTGAAGCACTCACCTGCGCGCTGCGAGGTCGGGCGATAATGGCGCCATTCCGAACTTTCCGACCGCGCCTGCGGCCAGGACCTCTGCAATGACCTACGCAAAGCACAACGCAAAACCCGGCGCGAAATCCGCCGCGAAGAAGTACTACAAGCACTGGGCCGAATCGGGCCTGGGCAAGGGCAACGTGCTGATGGAAGCCCGTGGCGAGAAGATCGTGCGCCAGGTGGAGATCTACGGCACCAAGATGGTCTGGGCCGACGAGCATGCCCACAGCGATGACCGCTTCCTGCTGGCCGACCAGCCGGTGTCGTTCCTGGATTTCGACGAAGACGACGAAATCTCCGCGCGCGAATTCGAAAGTGCCTGGAAGAAGGCCCGGGAAGCTACCGGCTACCCGGTGTAAGCCACTGCTCCACCCCGTTTTTGTAGAGTCGAGCCATGCTCGACTGCTGTTTGCCAGGAGCAGTCGAGCATGGCTCGACTCCACATGGCAGACGTGCGTAATGTTATATGATTACATTTCATCTGCGCCGTTTTTGTGGTCGCGCCCGGCCCGGCGGTGTGGGGGGCGCGCGGCGCCCCCCCCCCCCCCCCCCACTCCACATGGCAGACGTGCGTAATGTTATATGATTACATTTCATCTGCGCCCGTCCACCCCCATGAAAACCTCCACGCTGGTGGCCGCCCTCGCGGCGGCTCCGTTCGCCCCTGAAGCACTCGCACAATCGGCCGACGCCGCACTCACCCTCGGCAGGGTGCAGGTACACCAGCACGGGGAGGGCCAGCTGAGCGCACACCAGGTGCTGACCTCGGTGGACGTGCTGGGCGCGGACCAGATCGAAGACCGAAACGTCTCGCACAGCTGGGAACTGCTCGGGCAGATGCCCGGCATCCAGCTCACCGAAACCCGGCAGGGTGCCGAATCGGGCAAGGTCAGCTTCCGCGCCTTCAACGGTGAGGGCTACCTCAATGCCATCAAGACGCTGATCGATGGCATCCCCAGCAACGTCAACAGCGGCAACCAGCGCTTCATCGACATGCTGTTCCCGCTGGAAATCAGCTACATCGAAGTAGTGCGCGGTACCAACGATCCGCGCTATGGCTTGCACAACATCGGCGGCAACGTGAACTTCGGCACGCGCCAGGGCGGCAGCTATACCGATGCGCGGCTGGCCTACGGCAGCTACAACACCCGTGATGCGCAGCTGGCGGTAGGCCGTGAAGCCAATGGCGTCGCACAGAACTATTTCGTCGGCACCCAGGCCAGCGATGGCTACCGCGACCACGACACCTCGAAGAAATATTCGCTGGGCGGCAAGTGGTTCTACGGCTCGCTGGACGAGGGCCTGCGCGTGGGCCTGACCGCGCGTGCATACCACCACGAAGCCGAAGAACCCGGCTTCATGACCGCCGACGAACTGCGCACGCATCGCCGCGGCAGCGACCTGCGCAACGGCAACGATGGCGATGACCGCGACATGCGCCAGATTGCCGCGCACCTGGATATGAAACTGTCCGAGAGGCTCACCTTCGGCACGCGGCTCTATTACAACCGCTACGAAGACGACCGCCGCGTGACCTTCAGCGACCTGCCCACCGGCAACCTGCCGCGCCAGCGCCGCGTGTGGGATGAGCGGCAGACCGGCCTGCTCAGCACGCTCACCTGGCAGGCCAGCCCCGCGCTTACCGTCGAGGGCGGCTTGAACTACGAGCAGCAGGACAACAGCTACCTCCGCGATCGCTACGCCTACGCCGAACCCACCGACTTCAGCCGTGCCCCGGCACGGGTGCAGAACAACGACCGCCACAGCTTCGACAATTGGGGCGCCTACGTGCAGGCCATCTACCAGCCCGTCGAGGCGTGGAAGATCGTGCCGGCCTACCGTGTGGACCGCTTCAGTGGCCGTACCCACCTGATGAACGGCCTCAGCGCTCGGCTGCAGGATTACGGCAGCATCGGCCAGCCCAAACTGAGCGTCATCCACAGCCTGGGCGAGAACACCCACGTCTACGCAAACTGGGGCCGCACTTTCCAGGTGCTCACTGGATCCACCGCGCCGGCTTACCTCGCCCCGGGCCAGGCGCCGATGCATCCGTCCACCAACACCGGCATGGAGCTGGGCCTGAAGTTCCAGCCGTTCGCGGGCAGCCAGGCACGTCTGGCGGTATGGCAGCAGGATGCGGAAAACGAGGTGTCCAACATGCCGGCCACCGGTACCACGGTCACCTTGGGCAAGACCCGCCGACGCGGCGTGGATGCGCAGTTGAGCCTGCAGCTGGGCGACGACTGGACGGTATGGGCGTCGCACGCCTACCAGGAAGCGAAGATCACCCGCGACGACCGCGACGCCAGCATTTCCCTGCAGGGCCGCGAAGTGGCCGCCACCCCGCGATACATCAGCAACCTGGGGGCGGATTACCGCGCCAGCGACGCGCTTCGCCTCGGCCTGCAGGCACGCGCGCAGGACGACTACTACCTTGAGGAGCGCAATGTGGCCGGAAAGTTCGGTGGCTTTGCCGTGCTCGACCTCAGCGCGGCCTACCAGATCAACCCACGCTGGAGCGTGGACCTGCAGCTGAAGAACGTTACCGGACGCCAGTACGCCTACGCCTGGTACGACAGCTTCTTCTGGGACAGCGCTCGCCCGATGTTTTCGCCGGCCCCTGGCCGTAGCGTGTTCGTCGGCCTCAATATGAAACTGTGACCCGCTCACGTATCCGGTAGTGGGCGAGCTTGCTCGCCCTGCGGCAGTGGTCAGGGCCCTTTCCTGACGGAAAGGGATCCGACCCCGGACCCGCGTTTTGCACTACATTGGTGCAATGTCCGACCCCGCACCCCCACCGTCCCTCGATGCCCTGGGCACGCCGTTGGCCTGGGCCGGGGCCGATGGCTGCATTGCCGGCTGCAATCCGGCCTTCGCCCGCTGGCTGGGCGTCAGCGTCCGGCGCCTGCTGGGGCGGCCGCTGGCTGCACTGGAAGTGCAGGGCGAAGCCCTGGCTCATTTCCTGGCCCGCGATGAGCGCGACAGCCTGCGCCTGAACCGGTTGGCGCTGGCGGTGCCCGGCGAGGCCCCGCGCTTCGCCGAGGGCTGGATGAGCCGCCGCGATGATGGCGGCTGGCTGCTGGAGGCGCATCCGGTCGATGAATTCCCCGGGCTTGACCCGACCCAGGCCCTGCCCAGCGCGCTCAGCGCGGCGCTGAAGGGACTGGCCCACGAGCTTCGTAATCCGCTGGCCGGGTTGAAGGGCGCGGCCCAGCTGCTGGCCCGCCGCGCGGCCCAACGCGATGCCAGCGAACGTGAGCTGATCGAATTGATCGGGTCCGAGATCGAGCGCCTCAACGGCCTGCTCGACCAGCTGCTGTCGCCGGCCCCGGCTGCACCGCATGCCGAGCTGAACATCCACGCCGCGCTGGAACGCGTGCTGCGCCTGGCCGAGAACGAGGCCGGCTGGGCGGTACGCCTGCAGCGCGACTACGACCCCAGCATTCCCGAATTCCACGGCGACGCCGACCGCCTCACCCAGGCGGTGTGGAACCTGGTGCGCAACGCGATCCAGGCCGGCGCCGGCAGCATTACCCTGCGCACCCGCGTGGAGCATGGCGTGCGCATCGCCGAGCAGCTGCACACGCTGGCGCTGCGCCTGGAAATCGCCGACGACGGCCGTGGCGTGCCCGAGGAGCTGGCCGAGCACCTGTTCCTGCCCCTGGTCAGTGGCCGCGCCGAAGGCACTGGCCTGGGCCTGGCGCTGGCGCAGCAGGTCGCGCGCGAACACCGCGGTACGCTGACCTACCGCTCGCGCCCGGGCCATACCGTGTTCACCCTGCTGCTGCCGATCGGCAACGGCGGCGCCCCGGCCGAGGAGGCCCCGCGCGATGTCTGAGTCTTTTTCGTCCCCGCAGCGCATCTGGGTGGTCGATGACGATCGGGCCGTGCGTTTCGTGCTGTGCACCGCGCTGCGCGAGGCGGGCTACCAGGTCGTCGATTTCGACAGCGCCGCCCCCGCCCTGCAGGCGTTGAGCGAAGGCCCGCCGCCGGCGCTGCTGTTCACCGATGTGCGCATGCCGGGTGACGATGGCCTGGTGCTGTTGGACAAGCTCAAGGCCGCGCTGCCGCAGCTGCCGGTGGTGGTGATGTCGGCCTACACCGACGTGGCCAGCACGGCCGGTGCGTTCCGCGGTGGCGCGCATGAATTCCTGTCCAAGCCGTTCGATCTGGACGACGCCGTGGCGCTGGCGCAGCGTGTGCTGCCGGCCGTTGCACCGGCACTGGCGGCGCCCACACCTGCGGCGGAAGCGCATGGCGACCAGCCGCCGCAACTGGTGGGCGATACCCCGCCGATGCGTGCGCTGTTCCGTGCCATCGGCCGCCTGGCGCAGGCGCCGCTGGCGGTGCTGATCACCGGCGAAACCGGCACCGGCAAGGAGCTGGTGGCCAATGCGCTGCATCGCGAATCGCCCCGCGCGCAGGGGCCGTTCGTCGCGCTCAATACTGCTGCAATCCCGTCCGAGCTGCTGGAAAGCGAGTTGTTCGGCCACGAAGCCGGCGCCTTCACCGGTGCCCAGCGTCGCCATACCGGTCGCTTCGAGCAGGCCAACGGCGGCACCCTGTTCCTGGATGAGATCGGCGACATGCCGTTGCCGCTGCAGACCCGCCTGCTGCGCGTGCTGGCACAGGGCGAGTTCTTCCGCGTCGGTGGCCGCGAGTTGATCCGCGTCGACGTGCGGGTGATTGCCGCCACCCACCAGGATCTGGAAGGACTGGTCGCGCAGGGGAAGTTCCGTGCCGATCTGCTGCATCGCCTGGACGTGGTGCGCCTGCAGCTGCCACCGCTGCGCGAGCGTCGCGAGGACATCGCACAACTGGCAAGTACGTTCCTGGGCGCCGCCGCACGCAAGCTGGATACGCCGCCGAAGCGCCTGACCGCTGCCGCACTGCAGGCGCTGCGCGAACACGACTGGCCGGGCAACGTGCGCGAACTGGAAAACGTGTGCTGGCGGATGGCGGCGCTGGCCGCCGCTGACACCATTGGCGTGGCCGACGTCGATACCGCGCTCAACCGTACGCGCGGTCGTCGCAGCAGCACCACCAACGCCGATCCGGGGCAGTGGGAGGCACTGCTGGCCGAATGGGCACGCCGTCAGCTGGCCGAAGGCGTGGAAGGGCTGCACGCGCAGGTGCGAGAGCGGGTCGACCATGCCCTGCTGGAGGCCGCGCTGCAGATCACCCACGGCCGCCGCGCCGAAGCCGCGGCCCGCCTGGGCCTTGGCCGCAATACCCTTACCCGCAAGCTGGGCGCCGGGCGCCGTCGCGGGGGCCATTGAACGGTCCCTGCACGCGATCCTCGCGCCCGCTTGCCGAACCGTTGATCGTTCATGGACGATGCCGTCCGTAGTGTCACCTGCAAGGAGTCTTCGATGCGTCTGTCCTTTGCCATCCTGCCGTTGTCCGCCGCCGTGCTGCTGTCTGCCTGTGGCAGTGCACCGAAGAAGGCCGAACCCACCCCGCCACCGCCGACCGTGGTCAGCGCCGCCAAGCAGGCCGAGGCCAATCTGTCGCCGGCCTCGGCCAGCATCGTCAGTGGCCGCATCGCGCTGATGGTGGAGCCCGGTGGCATCCACATCACCGGCCTGATCGGTGGCCTGCAGCCGATGCAGCAGGCCGGTTTCCACATCCACGAGCGCGGTGACTGCAGCGCGGTGGATGCCAGCAGTGCCGGCAATCACTTCAATCCCGGTGGCGCTGCGCATGGCCGCGCCGGCACCGGCAAGCACCACCTGGGCGACATGGACAATCTGCGTGCCGACGCCCAGGGCCGCGCCAACGTCGATATCCACCTCAAGGGCGTTACCCTTGGCGGAGGCGCCGCCACCGATATCGCCGGACGTGCACTGGTCGTGCATGCCAACGCCGACGACTATCGCAGCCAGCCCGCCGGCAATGCCGGCGTCCGCATCGCCTGTGGCGTGATCCGGGTTGTCCGCTGATCACTGCAGGCATCATCCAGGGAGAGATTCCATGCGTTTGATCCACACTTCGCTGTTCGCAGCCATTGCTGCACTGGGCCTGGCGGCCTGCAACCAGCAGCCGGCCGCGCCGCAGGCTGAAACCGCGCCGGCCGCTCCGGCCGACGGCACCACCGCCGAACCGGCCGCAGCACCTGCACCGGCTGCCGATGCCTCGGCCACGGCCGAGCTGGCGCCGACCCAGGGCAACGAGACCAAGGGCAGCGTCACCTTCAAGGTGGTTGACGGCAAGGTCCACGTGACCGGCCAGATCAGCGGCCTGAAGCCGGGCAGCGAGCACGGCTTCCACATCCACGAGAAGGGCGACTGCAGCGCGCCGGACGGCATGAGCGCCGGTGGCCACTTCAACCCGGGCAAGCAGGATCACGGCAGCGTGTCCGCCGATCCGCACCACGGTGGCGACATGCCCAACATCAAGGCCGACGACAAGGGCGTGGCCACCATCGACGGCCCGGTGTCGAGCAACGTCAACATCGGCAAGGGCGATGACTTCGACATCATCGGCCGCGGCCTGATCGTCCACGCCGATGCGGATGACTACAAGACCCAGCCGACCGGCAACGCCGGTGCGCGCCTGGCGTGTGCGGTGATCCAGAAGGCGCAGTAAGTCATCAGAAAACGCCGGCGCAAGCCGGCGTTTTTCTTTATCGGTAGTGCCGGCCGCTGGCCGGCAATCGCAGATCCGGAGGTTGCCGGCCAGCGGCTGGCATTACCATCAGGCCACCCGCATCAGCGCGCCAGCAGTGCGCGCGCGTCCTGGCCGGCTTCGCAGTGCACGAACAGCACCGGCACGCCGTGCGCTTCCAGCACCGCGGCCATCTGCCGCTGGCGCATCAGGAACTGCTCGTAGATGCCCTTCAGGCGGTCACAGTCGTTCTTGCCGTGGTTGTAGTGCGCGCACCAGCCGGCCGGATCGAACAGCGCCATGCGTGCCTCGCCATGGGTATAGCGCAGCAGCGGCTCGGGCGCGGCATTGAGCCACTCGTCCTCGCCCGGCGCCATGATCGCGGTCTCGATCAGCGGCCACAGCGCGGCCAGGCCTTGATTGTCGTACTGCATCGACATCATCGCGGCCAGATCATTCACGGTGAAATAGCGCGCATGCTCGATGCGGGCACCGAAGGTGTTCTGCGCCATCAACGCGGTATCGGCATGCGCCATGCCGTTGGCCAGCAGCGTGTCTTCCAGCGCCTCGGCCACTGCATTGGTCGTCGCCACGTCGCTGCCGGTCAGCAGGAACGGCACCACGCGCAGGCCACCGCCCACCAGGCTGGCATCGGCCTGGAACGGCAGCGGCACATCACCAGTGGCGTCGGTACCGAACGCCAGCAGGCGCGGGCCCTGGTTACGGCCCGGCGCACGCATCTGCAGTTCTTCCAGGCGGCGATGGATCGGCCAGCCCGGACGCAGTACTTCGGCCGGGTCGAAATGGGCGGCGGCGAACACCAGGTCCAGCTCGGCCACCTGCGGCACCAGCTTGGACAGGTCGCGGCCGACGCGATCGGCCAGTTCACCGGCCTGTTCGGCGCTGAGCACCGCCTGGCGGGGGATTTCGCCGCCGGCCAGTTCCAGGGCCAGCACGCCAAGGGCATTCATCGCGGGGTCGGGTTTGCTCATGGTTCCACGGTTGGCCCATCACAGGGCGGCAGCTACACTTGGCTCCATTATGCCTGCTCCGTCGTGCAGGCCATGTTGCAGACACCCTCATCCATGCCAGGTATCTCCATGCCCAACGCTCGTCCCGTCGCCATCCTCGGTGGCGTCCGCATTCCGTTCTGCCGCCAGAACACCGCGTATTCGGATGTCGGCAACCTCGGCATGTCGGTCCGTACGCTGGGCGCGCTGGTCGAACGTTTCGGCCTGCATGGCCAGCAGCTGGGTGAAGTGGCGATGGGTGCGGTGATCAAGCACTCCAGCGACTGGAACCTGGGCCGCGAAGCCACGCTGTCCTCCGGCCTGTCGCCGTTGACCCCGGGCATCACCCTGCAGCGTGCCTGCGGCACCTCGCTGGACAGCATCATCACGGTTGCCAACAAGATCGCGCTGGGCCAGATCGAATCGGGTATCGGTGGCGGTTCGGACACAACCTCCGACGTGCCGATCGTCTACGGCAAGAAGCTGCGTGCGCGCCTGCTGGCCGCCAACCGTGCCAAGAGCACTGGCGACAAGATCCGCGCGCTGACCGCTGGCTTCAAGTTCTCCGAGCTCAAGCCCGAGTTCCCGGGCGTGGCCGAGCCGCGCACCGGCAAGAGCATGGGTGACCACTGCGAGGACATGGCCAAGGAATGGAACATCTCGCGTGACTCGCAGGACGAGTGGGCGGTGTCGTCGCACAAGAAGCTGGCTGCTGCCTATGAGCGCGGTTTCTTCAACGACCTGATCGCACCGTTCCGTGGTGTCGAGCGTGACAACATCCTGCGCCCTGATACTTCGCTGGAGAAGCTGGCCACGCTGAAGCCGGCGTTCGACAAGGTCTCCGGCCGCGGCACGCTCACCGCCGCCAACTCCACGCCGCTGACCGACGGCGCCGCCGCCGTGCTGCTGGCCAGCGAAGAGTGGGCGCGTGCCCACGGCCATGAGCCGCAGGCCTATCTGCGTGACGCGCACGTCTCGGCGGTGGACTTCGTGCATGGCGAAGGCCTGCTGATGGCGCCGACCGTGGCCGTGCCGGAGATGCTCAAGCGCAACGGCCTGACCCTGCAGGACTTCGACATCTACGAGATCCACGAAGCTTTTGCCGCGCAGGTGCTGTGCACCCTGCGTGCGTGGGAGAGCGAGGATTACTGCCGCAATCGCCTGGGCCTGGATGCACCGCTGGGTCGCATCGACCCGGACAAGATCAACCTGCTGGGCTCGTCGCTGGCCACCGGCCACCCGTTCGCGGCGACTGGCGCACGCGTCATCGCCACCGCAGCCAAGCAGCTGGCCGAACGCGGCGGTGGCCGCGCGCTGGTGTCGATCTGCACCGCCGGCGGCATGGGCGTAGTGGCGATCGTCGAGCGCTGATCGCTGCGACCGCGCGCCAACCAAGGTTGGCGACTACCGGGAATGCGCGCTGGATCTGCTTTGGTAGATGCCGACCTTGGTCGGCCATGCGATGTCATCGTTCGGAAGATGTCAGAGCGCCAACCAAGGTTGGCGACTACCGGGTTCCACAGATGAAAACGCCGCCCAATGGGCGGCGTTTTTTCTGCTCCGGTGGGTGCCGACCGTTGGTCGGCACGCTTCACGGCAACCGTGGATTGCCGAATTCGTCGCGCTCTTCGTTGGCGTCATACACCGGCGGCTGCACCGTAACCGGCTGCTCCTCCACAGTGGCACGCAGCGGCGCTTCGGTGCCGCGCACCAGTTCCACGCTGTCCTCGCCACGCTGCAGTCGCAGCGCATTGGCCAGGCACTGCGCGGCCAGCGCGTGCTCGCCACGCTGTGCGAACAGCTCACCCAGTGCCTCCCACGCCGGGGCACCGGCGCCCGCGGCGATGGCCTCGTGCAGGAACGCATCGGCGGCATCCCACTGCTGCTGGGCCAGGGCCACGCGGCCCTGTGCCAGGCGCAGCGCAGCCGAGCTGTCGTGCACGTTGCGCCAGCGCGCGAGGTTGGCCTGACGCGTGGCCAGGCGCTCGGCCGGCAGGCGGCCATACAGCGCCACCAGTTCGTCATCCCAACGCTGGTCCAGTGCCTGTTCCAACGCCAGCAGCGCCGGTTCGTCCCAGTTCAACGCAACCGCACGGCTGGCATACGCACCGACCACATCCGGGGTCGGGCGCAGCGCCTTCGGCGTGGCTTCCCACTGCGCGGCCAGCGCATTGACGTCGGCCGCTTCCAGTAGTGCCTGTGCGGCCAGGCGTGCTTCCAGTTCGCTGTTGGCGTCGGCCGGCAGCACCTTGCTCTGGCGCAGTGCACCCAGCTGGCCATACGCCTCGTGGGCGCGGCCGGCCTGTGCCAGCGCTTCGGTACGCAGCCACAGGCCGCGCGGCGGCAGCGGCTGGATCGTCGCCACATCCAACGCGTTGATCGCATCCACCGGCAGATCGCGCGCCAGCAGCTGTTCGGCGCGCAGAAGCGCCTGCAGGGTGGCATCGCTCTCGCCCAGGCGCTGCAGCAGGGCTTCACCGGCGGGGCCGTCGGCACGTGCCTGCGCACTGCGCACGGCGTTGGCCAGCGCCACCGCGCTCACTTCCGGATCCTTGGCGGCACCGTCCAGCAGCTTTTCGGCACGCTGCCACTGACCGTGCTCATAGGCCTGCAGGCCGTCGATCAGGCGCACCCGGCCCTGCTTGCGGCGGTAGCGGCCCCAGGCGCGGAACGGTGCTGCGATCAGGCTCCACAGCAGCCACAGCACCAGCACCGCGATCACCGACAGCAGTGCCACCTTGGGCAGGTTGCTGTGGTAGTCGTAGCCGCCGTAGCGCAGGGTCACTTCGCCGAAGCGGTTGAGGTCATCGGCGCCGAGCCATTGCGCGGCCACCACGCCGATGGCCACGGCCAGCAACAGCACGACCAGGGATTGCAGGGGTTTCATGGGGGATTACCTCCGGTCGGTCTGGGTGCGCAGTTGCTGCAGGGTGCTTCCAAGAACGCTGTTGCTGGCCTGCAGCGGAAGCTCGCGCAAGGCCTTCAGTTCAGCACGTTGCGCGCGCAGGGCCGGTGAATCCGGCCAACGCCGCTGTGCCCAGTGTTCCACGCGCGCCAACGCGGTATCGCGACCGGTGCGGTCGCCACGTTCGATTGCGGCACGCGCCAGGGTCAGTTCCAGCTGCAGCGCATCGTCGGCATTGCGGCGTTCGGCGGCGGTCAGCGGGCCATTCTGGCGGCTCGGGGTGATATCCACGAACGGTGCCAGCGTGGCCTGCCACCAGGGCTTGCCGGCGCCGGGCGCGGTGCCACCCGTCACCTGCGAGGGCAGGCCCTGCAGGGCCTTGGCCAGGGCATCCAACCGCTGCAGCGATTGCACGCGCGGGCCGGTGCCCAGCGCATCCAGTGCATCGCGTTCCTGTACCAGGGCCTGGCGCAGGTTCAGGCCGTCGCTGTCGGGCAGATCGGCCAGCGCGGTGGCGGCCTGTGCATACAGGCGGCGTGCGCCTTCCACGTCGTCGGCGTAGTTCAGGCGCTGCGCCGCCTGGGTCAGCAGCAGTTCGGCCTCATCGCGCTGTACCGCCTGACGGCCCTGGTTGGCGCTGTCGGCCAGCTTGGCCAGGTTCTCTTCCAGCAGCGCACTGCGCTGGGAAAGGCCCAGCATCTCGTCGCGCAGCACGCGGTTGGTGGTCGCCGCATCCTGCAGGCGCTGGCTGGTTGCGCGCTGGTCGCGGCGCAATGCATCCAGCGTCGCCTGCAGGCCCTGCAGCTGTACGGCCGTGGTCTGCGCCTGCGCTTCCTGTTCGTTTTGTTGCTGCTGCCAGACGTACCAGCCGGCATAGCCGCCCACGCCAAGCACGACCACCCCGGCCAGCGGCAGCAGCCAGCGCACGGGTCGACGGGGCGGGGAAACGGGCGGAGTCTCGTTCATGGGGCTTCCTTGTCGGCACCGTCGCCGGTCAGGTTCCGGCAGGCCGCGTTGTGCACAGCATCACTGTTGCCGACCACAGCGGCAAGCGTGACCCACGTCCCTGTTCAGTTCGCTGCCGGGACGGTGAGCGTGGCGTGTGCAGCCGCCACCAGCTGCGCGGTGGTGGGCCCGGCCGCGCGCACCACGCGCTGCAGCCCCAATGCGTGCGCCTGTTCGCCCAGCCGTTCGCTGGCCACGACGGCGGTGGCATGTGCCTGACAGCGTTGCTGCAATGCCGGCGGAAGCTGCTGCCAGAAATGCAGCAACGCCTCACCACTGCTGACCGCCAGCACCCACGGATACGCTGAATGCGCCAATCGAGCCAGCGTGCGTGGCGACAGGCGCAGCAGGCGACGCTGATAGACATCGGCGCGCTCGATGCTGCCGCCGGCCGCCTGCAGTTGCGCAGCAATCAGGCCGCGCCCGCCGGGGGCGGTCACCAGCCCGATGCGCAGGCCGCGTACGTCCGCCAGTACCGGCAGCGCCAGCAGGCCCTCGCTGTCCATCCGCTGCGGCGCATGCACCTCGGCGACGCCCTGCGCCCGCAGCGCGCGCGCGGTGCCTTCGCCCACGGTCAGCCACGGGCTGCGTTGCGCCTCGGCCAGTGGCAACAGGGTGGCGGCTGCGGTAACGGCGGCCGGGCTGGTGAACACCACCCGATCGCAGTTCAGCGCGCGTTGCAGCTGGTGCACCACTGGCGTGCCGTTCAGGCGCTGCAGGCGCCAGGGTGGCAGGGCCAGCACATGCCCGCCCAGCCCAGCAACGGCGCGGCGCAGCGCGGAATTCTGGCCCTGCGGTCGCAGCGAAATGAAGGTCCAGCCCGGTTCGGAACCGGCGGCGCCAGTGGGTATCGTATGGTCGGCCATTGCCTGCATTATGCGGGCCCTTCGTTGTCGTGGTCCCTGCTCCGATGTCCGTTGATGCTCTGACTTCCTCGCTGGCCGCCCTGCAGGACGTGCTTGACTGCATGCCGGCGGTCCGCGCCATGCAGATCCAGCTCGACGGCTATGCCGATGGCGTGCTGCGCATCACCGCGCCGCTGGCCGCCAACGTCAATGACAAGGGCAACGCCTTCGGTGGCAGCCTGGCCTCGGTGCTGACCCTGTCCGGCTGGGCACTGGTCAGCCTGCGCCTGCGCCTGGCCGGCCACGATGCCGAGGTCTACGTGGCCGACAGCAACCTGCGCTACCTGGCACCGGTCTACGAAGACCTGCACGCCCATGCCGAAGCGGCCGAGGCCACTGGCTGGGATGCCTTCCTGAACACCTTCCGCCAGCGCCGCAAGGCCCGCATCAGCATCATCGCCACCCAGCCCGGTGCCGATGGCAAGCCCGCCGCCGAGTTCAGCGGTCGCTTCGTTGCCTTCGCCAAAGGGTAGGATGGCAGGCTGACGTTCTGGGGAAACCACCGATGCGCCGCCTCATCCAGTTCCTGATGTGTTCCCTGCTGCTGGCCAGCGCCGTGGCTTCGGCAGACAACCTGAGCCGCAAGCAGCGCAAGCTGCTGGAAGAGACCCAGATCGCCTACGGCGCCACCATCCGCTGGGGCAGCATGGACGATGCCATCGGCTATCTGGACCCCAAGCTGCGCAAGGAAAAGCCGCCCACCGAGTTCGAGCTCAACCGCTACGCGCAGCTGCGCGTGTCGTCCTACCGCGAGCGCAGCAGCGCCGCGCTGGACGGGGGCCTGGTCGAGCGCCGGGTCGAAATCGGGGTGATCAACCAGAACACCCAGGCCGAACGCACCGTGGTGGTGGTCGAGCGCTGGCGCTGGGATGCCGAGGCCAAGCGCTGGTGGCAGACCGCCGGCCTGCCGGACCTGTGGAAGGGGCAGTGACGGGCCGCGTCCGGCTTGTGCGACAATCGGCGCCCGCTTAATCGACCCGTGACCTGAGTGAATTACGAAGAGTTGCTGGCCTTTGCAGGCCGAAACCCGATGCTGTCCGCGGCCCTGGTCGGCCTGACCGTGGCCATCATCGTCACCGAGATCCGCCGCCTGTTCCGGGGCTTCAAGGGCATCAAGCCCGCCGAACTGACCCAGCTGATCAACGCGGGTGGCACGGTGGTGGTCGACCTGTCGGCCAGCGGTGACTTCGAGAAGGGCCACATTGCCGGCAGCCGCAATGCCCAGGCCAGTGCCTTCGGCCCGGACAACAAGCTGGTGGCCAACGCCAAGCAGTCGCCGGTGGTGCTGGTGTGCCGCAGCGGCAACGCCTCGGAAACCGCCGCCAAGGCGCTGAAGAAGGCCGGCTTCGAAAAGGTCTACGTGCTCGACGGCGGCATTCCCGCCTGGCAGCAGGCCGAGCTGCCGCTGGTCAAGGGCCGCAACTGATTGCCGCAGGTGGCGGATCCGGCCTTGTATGGGCCTGATCCCGCCCCCATCGCAGTAGTTCGACCATCGTTTTCATTGCATTCACCTGGAGTTACTGGAAATGTCCGAAGAGATCACCAACGGCGCCGCTGCGCCGGTCGATGCCGCTACCGGCCCTGCTTTCACCGTCGAGAAGATCTACGTCAAGGACGTCTCCTTCGAGTCGCCGAACGCTCCGACCATCTTCAATGACCAGGTGCAGCCGGAACTGCAGCTCAACCTGAACCAGCAGGTGCAGCGCCTGGGCGAGAACGCCTTCGAAGTGGTGCTGGCCGTGACCCTGACCTGCCAGGCCGGTGAGCGCACCGCCTACGTGGCCGAAGTGAAGCAGGCCGGCGTGTTCGGCCTGGTCGGCCTGGACCCGCAGTCGATCGACGTGCTGCTCGGCACGCAGTGCCCGAACATCCTGTTCCCGTACGTGCGTCAGCTGATCAGCGACCTGATCCAGGCCGGCGGCTTCCCGCCGTTCTTCCTGCAGCCGATCAACTTCGAAGGCCTGTACGCAGAAACCCTGCGCCAGCGCCAGGAGCAGGGCGACGCACCGTCGCTGGCTGACTCCGAGCCGGCTGGCAACGCCTGATTCCTGCCGCGACGTCACGGATGAGCACTACCGCTGACAAGATCGCCGTGCTTGGCGCCGGTTCCTGGGGAACCGCGCTGGCCAGCCTGCTCGCACGGCACGGTCACCCGACCGTGCTGTGGGGGCGCGACGCTGCCGTGGTCGAGGCCATCGACCAGCGCCACGAGAACCCGCGCTACCTGCCGGGCATCCCGCTGCCGGACAGCCTGCGTGCCACCACCGACCTGGCGTCGGCAGTGGAGGGCGCCGCCTGGATCCTGGTGGTCACCCCGTCGCATGCCTTCGGTGAAACCGTGCGTGCGCTGGCGCCGCTGCGTCCGGCCGGTGCCGGCGTGGCCTGGGCCACCAAGGGCTTCGAACCTGGTTCGGGCCGCTTCCTGCATGAAGTGGCGCGCGAAGTGCTGGGTGAGGACGTGCCGCTGGCCGTCGTCACCGGTCCGTCGTTCGCCAAGGAAGTGACCCAGGGCCTGCCGACCGCGATCACCGTGCACGGCGACGTGCCCGAGTTCGCGCAGACGGTGGCCGAGGCGATGCATGGCCCGGCGTTCCGCGCCTACACCGGCGACGACATGGTCGGTGCCGAGCTGGGCGGCGCGATGAAGAACGTGCTGGCCGTGGCTACCGGTGTGGCCGACGGCATGCAGCTGGGCCTCAACGCCCGTGCCGGCCTGATCACCCGTGGCCTCAACGAGATGCTGCGCCTGGCCGCGGCGATCGGCGCCAAGCCGGAAACGCTGATGGGCCTGGCGGGCCTGGGCGATCTGGTGCTGACCTGCACCGGCGACCTGTCGCGCAACCGCCGCCTGGGCCTGGCCCTGGGCCGTGGCCAGACGCTGCAGGATGCCGTGCGCGAAATCGGCCAGGTGGTCGAGTCGGTGCAGACCGCCGACGAAGTGATGCGACAGGCACGCCGTCATGGCATCGACCTGCCGATCTCGGACCGCGTGCGTGCCGTGCTGCACGGCGAGCAGACGCCTGAGGAAGGCCTGCGCGCGCTGCTGGCACGGGAACAGAAACCGGAGTATCCGGACACGCTGTTCAAGTGAATCGAAAAACCCCGGCTACGTGCCGGGGTTTTTTTATGTGTGTGGCCCATCCACGCATGGCGTGGATCTACTCCGGAATCCGCTTCTGGTAGCAGCCAACCTTGGTTGGCGCCCGGTAGCGCCGGGCCATGCCCGGCGGAATCCATCACCGCGCCCGCGGCGGTGCGTTGCCGTTGTCCATGTCCGAGAAGATCAACCACGGCCCGTCGCCCACGCGCTTCAGCGTCAGCGTGAACTTGCCGGTGTCCCCCACGTTGTTGCCGTAGCGGTAGGCACCAATGATGTAGCCCGTGCTGCCCTCCACCGAGTACGCCAGCGCGCGCAGCCGCAACGGGCTGCCGCCCTGGCCGGCATACGCGGCTTCGATCGCGCTGCGCCCACGCACCGGTAGCTGGTTGCTCTGCAGCACAAAACCATCCTCGGCGAACAGCGCAGCCAGTGCCCTGGCATCGCCCGTGCGCCAGGCCTGCTCGTAGTCGCGCAGTACGCGGTCCAGCGTCGCGGGCAGGGCCGCATCAGGAAGAGGCTGTGCGGGCTTCGCACCTTCAGCATCGTGGGCGATGGCCGGCGATGCCAGCAGCAGGGCACTGCAGAAAATCACGGCGAGTCGTGTGCGGTGCATGCGTCCGGCTCCAGGCGATGACGGGAACGTGCGAACGCATCCTAGCGCGCTGCTGGTTAGAATCACGCAGGCGCCCGCGCGGCGGCATGCACCGCAGATCAGACAAGGACAAGGAATGAAGATTCGAATCACAGGGATGGCACTGACGGTCGCACTGCTGGCCGCCTGCGGACAGGCACCAGCGCCGGATGCAGCACCGACCGCACCGGCACCAACCACCGAAGCACCTGCGGCCAAGGCAACGGTGGTCGAGCAGGCGCCGTCCATCGAAGACGGCGTAGACCCCTCGGTGTGGGACAACGAAGGCGAACCGGAAGACCCGAGCGCCGGCGGAGAACTCACCTGTGCGGACAACCCGCTGGCGACGCATTTCTTCACCCTGGTGGGCGGCAACACCGTGGACGACTGCGGCCGCAAGGACCCGAAGGTGCTGGCCGCGTTCAACGCCCTGATGAAGAACACAGCCGCGGCCGAATCTGCTGACAAGGAGATTCCGTCGCTGCGCGAACGCCTGTTGAGCGGGCCCAGCGGGCCTGGCGAACTGATGGTGCTGCAGGGCGAGCCATGGTGGTTCTACACCGCCTGCCAGGCCCACGACTGCCCCGGCACCGCATTGGCGATGCTGTACTCGCCCGATCAGTCGAAGATGGTCGGCCGCCTTACCGCGCGCTGCAGAATCTGGTGGCTGGGTGAACCCAGCGACGAGCAGCGCGCGCTGATCGAGCGCGAGCAGCCGGTGGACAAAGCGATGCTGAAGGAAGAAGGCGAGTCCTGCGAGTAATCGGTGGTGACGCCGGATGATGTTCCGGCGGCCGCATCATGCCGGTGAAAGCTGCCTCACCATGTCGGCGATGATCACGTGGACCAGTGTTCTCAGGAAATGCACTTCGCCTTCCAGGGTTGGGCCGATGTCGAAACGGGTCGACCATTGCTGGTTTTCCTGCAGCACCAGCGCGTAAAGCGCCTGGGCTTCGCTCGTGATGCGGTCGATCTGATGGCGCAGCTGCCGGGTGGCAGCCGGCCTTCCCAGGCCCAGCGCTTCACCGGCAGAAACCAGATGCTCGAAACGAAGGTCGTGGAAGCGCGCGACACCGAGAATGGGCCACGACAGTTCCGAGCGTTCTGGCCAACGTGCGCCCTCGTCGGCATACGCGCGGGTCTCGTAACATGCGGTGGACAGCAGGTCGTAGTGGGGGGCCAGTTCGATGCCCCTGCTGTCGACCACGAAGCTCAGGTTCTTCAGGTGCGCATCGTTGTTGCCGGTGAGTACATTGAAGATCAACCAGTCGAACAGGCGGACGCGCGTCTTGAGCTTGCTTCTGCATTGCTCGACGATGACCTTCAGGGTGTCGATGCTGCCGAGCGTGTACTTGAACTGCCGGTCGAGGTTGAGCAGCTGGCAGGCGTCGATGGCATGACGGCGATGGATGGCATCGGCGGTGATTTCGCGATCAAAGCGCTCGATGATGAAGACCGGCTCCGGTACGTAGCGGCGCTCGATCTTCGGCACCTGCAGCCCCATGCGCTGTGCAAGGCGCATCACGAACCACTCGTTGGCCACGCTGTGGGGATAACCGCTGCTGGTGCTGTCAGGCTTGAGGATGTGGGTCGAGGGCTCGGCGCCCAGAGGTTGGTAGAGTTCTCCCCCTGTCTCGATGATTGCCAGCTTGTGCTGGGCACCTGCCAGTGACATGCGCTTGGCGGCACCCGCCGCAAGCGACGTGCGTGGCAGGCCTTGGATACGCGTGGAGAGTTCCGCATCGGGCAGTGGTTTTCTGCCGCCGGGTGGCAGGCGCTCGCCTGGAGGCAGCAGCGTCAACGAGCCTGCCGATTCCGCGCCATAGGCGGCCAGCAATGCGAACGCGTCCGCGCCATCCACCCTGGCATCGGTTGCCATCAGCGTGCGTTGCTGCTCTTCCGGCAGCAGATTGTCGAAGTACCACTGCACGGGGCGTTGGCTGGAGCCATCGAGGATGGCGGTGTCTTGCAGTGGCAACGCAGGCGCCAGTGGAAACCGATGTGCGCTGCCGAGCCACTCCGGCGCATAGGTGAAGCGCCACAGGTTTGCTGCTTCGGTCAGGCGGCCCACCGGCGCTTCGTCGATGCTGACCTGCAGTTCGCGTGGTGGAAGCGGATAGTGCAGTCCAGACAGGACGGTCGTTGTAATGACGTCCTTGAGATCGATACGGGGGGCGCTCATGGCACCTTCCCGTTGGCACGTTTGGCCAGCAGGGCCATCGCTTCGTCCGGCACGTCGATTTCGACATGCAGCCCCAGCTCGTCAAGCACGGTGAACAACTTGCCCCATTGCACCGTGGTACCGCCGCGTTCGACCTTGGCCAGGAAATTCTCGCTGACCCCGATGCCTTCGGCGGTTGCATCCTGGCGCAGTCCCTGATGCTTGCGGGCGGCTCTCACCAGTGGTCCCAAGGCCTCAGCCTTCTCAAGTCTGATCTTCAATGGGAACTCCCCCAGCAGAGCCTGACGCTCTGGATTCGACCCATCGTCTATACCATAGAATCCTCACTGCAGTGAGGATTCTTCGCGCAAAACCCAGGATTCCTTAGAATCCTTTCGATCTTGAGGATTTTTTCGCAAAAGAGCTGGATGCAAGAAAATCCTCATTGAAATAAGGATTTATCTGCAAAGGCGTCCAGCCTGCAAAAAATCCTCATGAACTCAAGGATTCTTTGACGCCGTGAGAGCGCGATGCCTCATCCGGTCCATATGGGCAGCGCCACGAGGGTGGGACGTCCGCGATGAGTGGGGTCCAGGTGGGGCCTGCCAGGAGCGCACCCGGGAACCTCTGCCTGCAGCGCAGGCTCGCATCGTCAACAGGCCGCAGGCAAAGCGTCTGTTACTTGCTCGCGCGCCGCGCGCCCTTCTCGTCTTCGTCCTTTGCATCGCCCCGGCTCTGCGCGAACTCCGGGAACGTCTTCGCGATCGAATCCTTGTCCGGAAGGATGTAGAACACGCCGCCCTTCTCGAACGTGGATTGCACGATCTGCTCGTAGAACGCAGGCGTGACGTTGATGCAGCCGTGCGTAACGCGGTTGTCGTCCGGCGAAGGTGATGCCAGCCGTTCGGCGCGCTTCTCTTTCGGAGTGCCTGGCGGCAGCGGGTGCATCGAAACGGCGGAATCGTAGTCCACCCACAGCACGCGACCGGCATCGTCGGAGGGGCCGTAGCCACCAATGAAACGGCCCGCCGGGGTGGTGCGGTCATGGCCTGGAATCGCACTCAGCGCGAGCTTGGCAACGCCGGGTGCGGAGTGATCGCCGATGGCCGAACCGAACAGCGCCGGTGCGGCACCGCGCAGCTTGCCGTCTCCGCCGAAGACCAGTACCTGCGCAGCCGCCTTGTCCATGATCGCGAACGGATAACCCTGGTTGTCCTTGCTGGCGACTACCCAGCCGGCCAGTTCGATCACCGTCTCGGACACGCTCTGGTCAGCGGGCAGTTCATCGACTGCGGCGACCGGGGGTGCAGGTGCGTCCTTGTCCCTGGCGTTGGCTACGCCGCTGCACGCAACGGCCAGTGCCATGGCCAGTGCGGCATGGAGGGCGCGGCGCGCAGGGGAGGAGGAGGTACGAATGGGACGGCTCCTTGCAGTGCAATCTTGGTGGAAGGATGCCAGTGGCCGGCGAAGGCCACTGGTTCCCGATACAGAGGTGGATCAGTTCAAACGGTGAGGGAGCGATCAGCCGCGCGGCTTGCGGCCCGCTGGTGCCCTTTCAAGCTGCTGCACGCGACCTTCGATCTGGTCCAGACGCTGGTTGGCCTGCTGCGCCGACTGGTTGGCGGACTCGGCACTCTGGGCGGCGCCCTGCACCTTTACATCGAGCTGGTCGAGACGCGAGTTGATCGTTGCAAACTCGTTCTTGTAAGAGGCGCAAGCGCCAAGGCTCACGGTGGCGATGAGCGCCACGCTGAGTGCACGGGCCATCTTCATGTGTTGCGAGGTCAGTTTCATTCCACTCCCTCCTTCGTCTGGGGAAGCTGGAATATAGCGGCGTTTGTTCCCGGCGCTACCAAGCGCTTTCAGCTGGAATTTGAGTACGTGGATGGGCTGTGAAGGCCTGTAAATCAACGAACCTTAACAAGCGGGATCAAGCGAGCTGATCTGCACCGGCGTATCGCCTTGTGCCTGTTCAATATCACCCATTCACCTGCATGAAGCCGGCATCACGGCATGTGCGTCTGTGTGCTTTCGCCTGCTCCGCACGCAGGCTGCCATCCACTTGCTTTCAGCAGCGCTGCAGCGTTTCCAGGCTGGACATCCAGCAGTTCGGCGATGGCGTTGGGCGTGTCGGGCGCGCGCGCAACATAGGCATGGGCGATGCGGTAGCCGATCCAGTAGCCGAGATCTCCGCGGCGCGTATCGTCGCCGGGGCCGTTGTACAGCCACCTCGAAAGATCGGTACCCATGCTGTCCTGCAGGAACGCGCGCTCCAGCGCACACTCGCGACCCTGCGCCCAACGCTGCAGATGCGCGTTGGCCGGTTGCCCGGAGATCCGTTCGGCCACGTATTCGGCGCCGCCTTCCAGCAGCGTCTGATAGAGCAGGGTGGGCTGCTCGACATCAACGCGTGCGCCGGGCTGTTGCACGTGCACGTACTCATGGGCGATCAGGTGCACGAAGCGGTCGCTTGCATCGGCCTGCATCCAGTCGGCATTGCACAGCGCTTCCAGTCCGATGACCACACCTGCTTCGGTGGTAACGCCACCACTGTTGCCGCGGCCCACCAGTACGGTGACCGGAGGAAAGCGCGCAGATGGCAACAGGGCGCCGAGCTGATCGACGGCAGCGGCGACGCGCGTGCGGATCGATGGCAATGCGGCCGCGCAGGTTCTCGCTTTCGCAAACAATGCCGGCTTGTCCTGGATGGCCCTGGCCAGCCGCTCCATCGAGCCGATACGGCTGTCGGTGAAGCTGCGCAGGGCATCCGTACCCGCATCCAGATAGGCGTGCTGCAGATCATCGGCACTTGGGCGCCCATGGTTGGCGTCCAGCACCTTGAAGAAGCGCGTGACATCGTCTGTCTGTACGACGATGTGCCCGGCAGGACCGACACGCTCAGCCGCCTGTGCCTGCAGCAGCGCGATCGGCGAGGCGATCAGGATCAGTGCCCGCATCAAGCATCGAGCGTGATGCGCGTAAGAAGCCGACAGCAATGCCATGCGGAGTTCCCTGAACGCCAACCTTATTTATACACCAGTCAGTTCAATATTCAGGGTTGATTAGACCCCCTAACGGATAATTCACACCTGTCGACCGCCTCCTCTCTCTCCCCCTCCCGGGAGGCGGTCGACGAAACCAAAATAATTAAAGGTGTGTCCCGATGAACAAGAATTCGCTGCTTGCCCTGGGTCTTCTGGCTGCTCTGCCGTTCGCTGCATCGGCAACCGATGGCCTGTCGTACAACTACGTTGAAGGCGGCTACGTGAACACCGATGCCAAGGGCGGCGACGCCGATGGCTGGAAGGTGAAGGGTTCCGTTGCGGTGCACCCGAACTTCCACGTCTTTGGCGACTACAGCGCCCAGGAAACCGACAAGTTCAAGAATGACGTCGACCAGTGGCGCCTGGGTGTCGGCTACAACTACGGCATCGCACCGAACACCGACCTGGTGGCCCGTGTTGCGTACCAGAAGTACGACGAGAAGCGCGGCCTGGACTTCAACGGCTACTCCACCGAAGTGGGCGTGCGCACCGCGTTCAACCCGTACGTGGAAGGCTACGTGATGGCCGGCTACGAAGATTTCAGCAAGAAGCACGGCTACAACCCGGACGGCGAGTTCTACGGCCGCGTCGGCGCCACCGCCAAGTTCAACCAGAACTGGGGCCTGAGTGGCGAAGTGAAGCTGGCCAAGGCCGGCGACCGCGAGTGGTTCGTGGGCCCGCGCTTCACCTGGTAACAAACGCCTGTCGTTAGTGCGTGTTGTGCTGGCGTGTGACTCTCTCTCTCTCCCACACGCCAACCGAAGCCCGGCCTCGCGCCGGGCTTCACTTTTATGGGCCCTGTGGCGCCACAATGCGGCATGGGCGACCCTTCCTCCCTCGCAGGTACTGGCATGGCCTACCAGGAGCATCTGGCGCCTGCGCCGCTGCGTGGCCACTTCGGCCAGCTGTGGCAGAGCCAGCTCCCTGCCGATGCCGATGGGCACATCACCGTATTGCCCGATGGCTGCGTGGATATCCTCTGGCGCGACGGCGCGCTGTTCGTGGTCGGCCCGGATCGGGTGGCTGCACATCCGGCACTGGCACCCGGTGCACAGGTGCTGGGTGCGCGCTTTCGTCCCGGCCAGGCGTTGGCCGCGCTGGGACTGCCACTGGCCGGCATCATTGGACAGGCGGTGCCGTTGGCCGATCTGAAGGGCGGATGGGCCACAGCAGCCGCTGCTTCCATTGGCGATACCGCGCCGGCTCAACGATTGCAGCGGATGGCGCAGTGCCTGCAACAGCACATGGGCGCGGCGGCCCTCGACGTGCAGGCGCAACGGGCTCATGTGTTGTTCCACGCGCTTGGCCGTGGCCAAGCTACGCTGGACGAGCTGGCGGCAGGCTTGAACCTGAGCCCGCGCAGCCTGCGCCGTTTCAGCCAGTCGCAGTTCGGCTACGGCGCCAAGACGCTGGAGCGGATCCTGCGCCTGCAACGCTTCCTGCGCCACAGCCGTGGGTTGCCGCAGCATTCGTTGGCGATGCTGGCCACCGATACCGGCTACGCCGACCAGGCCCATCTCAGCCGCGAGGCCCGCGAACTGGCCGGCATGACCGCCCGCGAACTTCGCGGGGAGTGGGGGCAATGATGGCCGTTTCGTTCAAGACCGGCAGGCCACGCTGATCGATGCTGCGGACTCCAACCACGGAGTCCGCCATGAGCCACGCCATCCCCGATGCCGAACGCCGCATCGACAACATCGAGTTCAACGTCGCCGACATCGCCCGCAGCAAACGCTTCTACGGCGAGGTATTCGGGTGGTGCTTCACCGACTACGGCCCCGCCTATACCGAGTTCGACGACGGTCGCCTGAAAGGTGGCTTCGTGTCCGACACACCGGTACGTGCGCAGGGCGGCCCACTGGTGATTCTCTACTGCGCGGACCTTGCCGACGCCCAGCAGCGCGTGATTGCCGCCGGTGGCGAGGTGGTGCAGGCGGTATTCGCCTTCCCCGGTGGCCGCCGCTTCCACTTCCGCGATCTGGATGGCTACGAGCTGGCGGTCTGGAGTGATGTGGATTGAGGTCTTCGTACCTTCGCCGGTGGACGGAACGAGAACCGCTCCGTCCCCGGTCAGGCGGTTCCGCTATGATCGCCCGCACATCGCCACACGCGATGCGCCCGCCTCAAGCCAGCAGGAACCGCCGTGAACTCCCAGCCCGCACCGATCACCGCCCTCAACCACACGCTCGACAACGAGCCGCAGCAGATCACCGCGCCGCTCACCCATTCGGCGGCGTTCCTGGTGCTGAAAGTGAAGGATGACGAGGCGTCGATCGCCAAGGCGCGCGAGGTACTGGCCAGCACCGACGACCTGATCAAGAACACTGCCATCCGTGAAATCGAGCGCACCTTCACCTGCAATGTGGCCATTGGTCACCGCGTGTGGCAGCCGTTGGTGGGCACCACGCCGCCGCGTGAACTGAAGCCGTTCCGCGAGATCAAGGGCGCGACCCACACCGCGGTGTCCACGCCGGGTGACCTGCTGTACCACATCCGTGCGCGCACCATGGACCTGATCGTGGCATTCGAGCGCAACCTGCTGATGGCGTTCGGCGATGCGGTGGAAACGGTCGATGATGTGGCCGGCTTCCGTTATTTCGATGGACGTGACCTGCTCGACTTCGTCGACGGCACCGCCAATCCGGAAGGGCTGTCGTTGCCGGAAGCCACCATCGTGGGCGATGAAGATCCGGAGCATGCCGGTGGCAGCTACGTCGTGGTGCAGAAGTACCTGCACAATCTTGATGCCTGGCGCGCGCAGAAGACCGAGGCGCAGGAAGCGATCATCGGCCGCACCAAGCACGACAACATCGAGCTGGACGATGCACCGGCCGATGCACAGAAATCGCACAAGACCCTGTGCACCATCGAGGACGCCGACGGCGAGCACGAGATCCTGCGTGACAACATGCCGTTCGCCAACCCGGGCCGTGGCGAATACGGCACCTACTTCATCGGCTACACGCGCCGCCTGTGGGTGATCGAGAAGATGCTCGAGCGCATGTTCATCGGCAATCCTGCGCCGCTGCATGACCGCATCCTCGACTTCTCCACAGCCACCACCGGCGTGACCTTCTTCGCGCCCTCGCGCAAGGTGCTGGCCGATCTGGGCGATTGATCGCGCCGGGCAGTGCCGACCGCCATCTGCCTGTCATCCAACGCGCCGACCATCAGCCGTTGGATGAGAGCGCAGGGGCGGGCGATGGCGATGGCAAGGAACACAACCGGCGCACGCCGCTGGTGGCGGCTGTTGGCCGCGCTGTTCGGTGCGCTCGCACTTGGTAGTGCCAGCGTTTCCGCGCAGGAGGCTCCCGCACACTGGATGGCCTATGCCGCCGCCGTGGGTGGCCAGCTGCAGCAGCGCCTGCAGCAGGAGCAGGACCCGCAGGCGCAGCGCGTGCTGGAATGGATGCAGGCACACCCGGATACGCCGACGCCGTTGCCGGTGAGCGTGTGGATCGCGGCGGATGGCCGCATTTCGAAACTCGAATTCGACAGCCTGGGCGACGCCCAGATCGACGCCGACCTGCGCGCGACATTGCAGTCCGCGCCGGTGCAGGCCGCGCCACCGGCCGACATGCGCCAGCCGCTGCGGCTGGGCCTGCTGCTTACCCAGTAGATCCACGCCATGCGTGGATGGGCCTGGTAGATGCCGACCTTGGTCGGCAGGCGTGCGCCAACCAAGTTGGCGACTACCGGTAGCCCCAGGCCACGCATGGCGTGGCTCTACTGATCTTGCGGGTGCAGTAGATTCAGGCCCTGCGTGGATGTGTTGGATAGATGCCGACCTTGGTCGGCAGGCGTGCGCCAACCAAGGTTGGCGACTACCGGTAGCCCCAAGCCACGCATGGCGTGGCGCTACTGATCTTGCGGGTGCAGTAGATTCAGGGCCTGCGTGGATGTGTTGGGTAGATGCCGACCTTGGTCGGCAGGCGTGCGCCAACCAAGGTTGGCGACTACCGGTAGCCCCAAGCCACGCATGGCGTGGCGCTACTGATCTTGCAGGTGCAGTAGATTCAGGCCCTGCGTGGATGTGTTGGGTAGATGCCGACCTTGGTCGGCAGGCGTGCGCCAACCAAGGTTGGCGACTACCGGTAGCCCCAAGCCACGCATGGCGTGGCTCTACTGATCTTGCGGGTGCAGTAGATTCAGGGCCTGCGTGGATGTGTTGGGTAGATGCCGACCTTGGTCGGCAGGCGTGCGCCAACCAAGGTTGGCGACTACCAGTAGCCCCAAGCCACGCATGGCGTGGCGCTACTGATCTTGCGGGTGCAGTAGATTCAGGCCCTGCGTGGATGTGTTGGGTAGATGCCGACCTTGGTCGGCAGGTGTGCGCCAACCAAGGTTGGCGACTACCGGTAAGCCCCGGCCACGCATGGCGTGGCGCTACTGCGTTGCTACCTGTGGTTCACGGGCTGCCGTGCTCCATGCGCGCAGGCCGAACACGGCCAGGCCGAGGAAGAACACGTACAGCGCGGCGGTCACGTGCAGCGACTTGAACAGGTAGGCACCCACGTAGACCACGTCCACCGCGATCCACACCCACCAGCAGGCCACGTGGCGGCGCGCCTGCCACCACTGGCCGACCAGGCTCAGCGCGGTCAGCATCGCGTCCAGCCACGGCAGCGCGGCATCGGTGAAGGTGTGCATGGCCGCACCCAGCGCCACGCCGCCGCACAGGCCGATGGCCAGGTCGCGCAGCAGCTTGCCGCGCGCCAGTGGCACGATGCGGACGCTGCCCTCGTCGGCGGCGTGCTGCCGCCAGTTGAGCCAGCCGTAGACCAGGAAGCCACCGAAGGCGACCTGCAGCAGGGTGTCCGAGTACAGCTTGGCCTCGGCGAAGACCAGCCCGTACAGCGTCACCGACAGCAGGCCGACCGGCCACGCCACCAGCCGGCGCTTGGCCATCAGCCAGACGCCGAGGATGCTGCACAGCGCGGCGGTCCACTCGAGCATGACGCCGCTCACAGCGCGAACGTCACCGACAGGCGGGCCTGTCGCGGTGCGCCGGGGAACAGGTAGTAGTCACCGCCGCTGCTGCCGGTGTCGCGCCAGTAGAAGCGGTTGAACACGTTGTCCACCGACAGGTTCCAGGTCACCGCACGTTCGTGCAGGCGATGCTGGAAGCGCAGGCCGGCATCGAACACCGAGTAGTCCGGTGCGCGCACACCACCATCGGCGCGGGCGACGTTGGCGCCTGCATAGCGCCAGCCACCGGTCACATCCAGGCCCTGCACGAACGGCAGCGCGTAGGCCACGTGCACGCTGGCGCGCACCTTCGGCACGTTCACCAGCTGATGGCCTTCATAGGCCGGCGTGCCGGTGTCGCGCGCTCGTGCCTGCAGCATGCTGGCGCTGGCCACGATCTGCAGCGCATCGGTCAGCTGGCCATTGGCGGTCAACTCCAGGCCGGTGTGGGTCTGCGTGCCTTCCTCGACGAAGGTGTAGCCGACGTTGCTGTTGTCCGGCCTGGCGTACTGGTACGGCTGCGAAATGCGGAACACGGCTGCGCCCAGCGTCAGCGCCTCGACCGGCACGTACTTCACGCCCACTTCCAGCTGCCGCGACTGCACCGACGGCAGGAAGGTGTCGGCGTTGCTGGTCCAGAACGGCGCTTCCTGGCCCAGCGAGATGCCGCGCACGTAGCTGGCATAGGCGTTGAGCTGATCGGTGGCCTTCCACACCACGGCGGTCTGCGGCAGGAAACGCGACAGGCGGCTGTGCCGCTGCGGGGTGCCACGCTTGTCGTAGGCACGCTCGTCCAGGCGCACGAAGCGGCCGCCGGCCAGCCACTGCCAGTCATCACCGAAGCTCATCCGGTCCAGCGCGAAGAACGCGGTCTGGCGGCTGTCCAGGCGTCGTGCGGACGGCCCTGGCATCTTCGGCGACGGCGCGAACACCGGCACCTGCGCGTCGTGGATGTTGCTGGTGCCGACGTACTCGTTGACGCTCGGGCGCTTGTCTACCGTGCGGCGGAAGTAGTCGGCACCGATGGTCAACTCATGGCCGACGCTGCCGGTCTCGAAGCGGCCGCGCAGCTCGGCACGGGCCTGCTGGTTGCGGCGGGTGTCGTCCGGGCTGCGGTAGTCATAGACGTCGTAGTCGCCATTGGGAGCGAAGTAGTTGCCCGGCACGCTGCCATCGGCACACTGCGTGGCGTAGTAGCAGCCGTAGGCGAAGGCGACGTTGTCATCGATCACCGAGCGGCTGTGGCCGACCGAGACGCGCGACTGCCAGGCATCGTTGAAGTCGTAGGTGTGCAACGCGGTGATGTTGGTGCTGGCGATATCCACCGGGCGCTGCCAGGGCTGGTAGCCGAGCAGGAATTCGCGATCCACGCCGTGCGGCAGCTCACGCGCGCCCAGCAGCTGGTAGCCGGACACCGAACGCTGCGAGCTGGTCTGGTAGTTGGCATCCACTTCCAGCTTGCCGCGTTCGCCAATCAGCCAGTCGGCGGCCAGCGAGTAGAAGTTGCGACGGCCATCGGCGTGCTCGACGTAGGAATTGCTGGAATCCCATGCGGCATTCAGGCGCAGGCCGAAACGCGGGGTGATCCAGTGGCCGACATCGACGGCGACGTAGCGCGAGCCTTCCGAGTCGGTACCGAGCGTGGCGGTGCGCACTTCGGCCGGGCGCTTGCCGATGTAGTTGATGATCCCGCCGGGCGCCATCACACCCGCGGCCAGGCCGGCTTCACCCTTGAGGATCTCAACCGACTGCACGTTCTCCAGCGCCAGGCGCTGTTCGCCGGCGATGGACAGGCCGTTGAAGCGGTAGCCGGTGGCGGCATCCAGCGCAAAGCCGCGGATGGCGACGTTCTGGTAGTAGCCCACCGGCGCATACGCATCACCCAGCGAGGCATCGTTGCTGGCCAGCTCGGACAGCGAACGCACCTGGCGGCGGTCGAGGTAGTCGCGCTCGAGCACGTTCACCGAGGCCGGGGTGTCCTTCCAGGACCCACCACCGAAGGCGTTCACGCGTGAGGTATCGGCCTTGGGTTTGCCGGCCTGCACGCGCACTGCCGCCAGTTCGGTGGGCGAGCGCTCGGCGCCGGTGGCAGCCGCATCGGTGGCAGCGGCGGCCTCGCTGGCATGCAGCGGCAAGGCGGCGCAGAGGGCGAGGGAGAGCAGGGTGGGGCGCAGGCAGCGGTTCATTCGGTTCGTCTTCGGACAACAAGGGAGACGAAGCGACGGCGCGCAGGTGCACCGGCCCATGACGGGGGTGTGGCTGCGGCTCAAAGCTCCCTACGCCGGTGCAAACCGGATCAGGTTCCAAGGGACTCTCTCAGCCTGGCAGATCCAGGCACCCCCGCTTCAGGTGACCATTTCACTACAAATGGTACGGATTTGCGAGCCGGTGCCCTTCAGGCTGCCGCGTGCAACGCCTGCAGCAGTGCCTGTCCCGGCGCGCTGTGGAACCACGCCGGATGCCCCAGCATGAACGGCTGCCACGCCACATCCGCGTTTGCGGTGGAGCCAGTGATGCCTTCGAAGTACTCCACTTCGGACAGTGCGAAGTCGAAATGGACCATCGGCAGCAGGTCGGCCAGCAGCTGCACGCGTGCCGCCGACAGCGGCAGCACCTCGCGGTAGCCGTCGAGCAACGCCAGTGCGATGTCGATGCGCACCGCCTCCATGCCGCGCTGCAGTTCCAGCCACGCCACTGCGTTGCGCTCGATCGCGGTGGCGAGGTCGAACAGTGCGCTGGTGGGCGAAGCCAGGCCGAAATCCAGCACGGTGCTGACCTGCCCGTCGCGCCACAGCAGGTTGGAGACATGCCAGTCGTTGTGCGCCCACAGCCGTGGCTCGTCGCGCAGGCGCTCGGCCAGGCCCGTGTGCCAAGGCAGCACGTCGCGCTGCAGCTGTGCTTCCCACGGAATGCGCGCGAGATAGCGGGCCAGCCCCGGTCGTGTGGGCAGTTCGGCTTTGATCGCGGCGATGGGATCGTCGGCGCGGATCAGATCGTCGCGCGCGACCAGCAGATGGGTACTGCGCTGTGGCGCGTGATAGCTGGCGGCGGCACGGTGCAGCCGGGCCAGCATGCGGCCGGCTTCGCGGGCCTGCGCGACATCGGTCAGCAACGACCACGACACGGCATCGCGGTACAGGTCCTCGCCCACGCCCACGGCATGCAGCTCGAAGGTCCATTCGCCGTGCTCGACTGCGGTGTGGCCATCGGCTGCCGCAAGCACCTGCACCACCGGTACGCCGGCGGCAGCGAGATGGGCGATGAAGTGGTGTTCTTCTTCCAGGCAGGCGGCGCTGCGCACGCTGTGGTGGTGGCGCTTGATGAACACCGGTCCGCGCGTGCCATTGACGATGGCGGCGGCAGACAACGGTCGAGGACTGTGCCAGTGCGGCTGGCTGCCCGCATCCAGCTGCGGAAAGCGCTGGCGCAGCCACGCGAGGTCTGCGGTGCTGATCGGCGGCCAGTCGGCAGCGACCTCGTCGTTGTTGAGGCCCTGCACCCGGTGGGAAGAAGAAGTCATGCCGCAGCCCCAATGGGGAAAGTCACATCCAAGGGTGCGCATTCAACGCCATGGCCGCCCGCAACGCAAACGGGCGGGTCATCGACCCGCCCGTCGTCACATCGTCATCGGCGGTACCGCCGCGCCGGATTACCAGCCGCGATGGCGACCGCGGTCGTGGTAGTAGCGGTTGTCGTAGTAGCGCTCGCGCTGCCAGCGACGGTCGTCACCGCGGTCGTAGTAGCCGCTGCGGTAGTAGCCACGGTCGTAACGGCGATTGTCGTAGTAACGACGGTCGCGGCGGTCGGAGGTGGTCAGGTTGCCGATCGCGCCGCCGGCCACGGCACCGCCGACAGTGGCAGCAGGATCACCGTTGGAGAGCAGGTTGCCGGCCACGCCACCGACCACGGCGCCGACCAGGGTGCGCTTGTCCTTCCTCGACATCGCGCTGGCATCGCTGACCACGGCGACGCCGGCCAGCAGGGCCAGGGTCATCGCCAGACCACGGAAGCTGAGTGCGGAAGTACTGAGCATGTTCGTTCTCCTGTGAGGTGCATGCCACGCTGGGCAGGGAGGGCGCGGGGCGCCCCGGCTGCCGTGATGTCCACGCTGGCGTTCCAACATTGCCGGAACATTGCCTGGTCCACCGTGCGGCTTGCGCATTCATCTAGCGGCAGGCGGCATGAAGCAAGGCTGAAAGCGGCCTCGGCCGCTCAGCTGGCAGAAAGGGAAAGGGCCACGCGAACGTGGCCCTCCCTTCTCTCCCAAGGCGCCGCGGGCCTAGACGCCCATCGCCTTCTGGGCCTGCCGGGCCTGCTCCTGCTGGGCGTCCTGCTGCTGATGCAGCACGTTCGGCGCGCCCTGCACGGCACCGCTGCTGAGCGCCAGGCTCTGCTCGCTGGCGGCACGGGTCTCCACCGCCACGCGGCTGGCGGCCGGGTCGCCGATGGTGCCCTGCACGGCGAACAGGCGCTCACCGTTCGGGCTGGGCACCACCGAGTCGATGCGCTGCAGGCCGGCGGCATGCGCCTCCTTGGTCAAAGCCGCAGCAGCGCTTTCCAGCGTGTGGCGGTCCTTGAAGGTCCCGGCCGGCAGCAGTTCCAGACCCTTGCTGGCCTGGATGAACAACGGATTGCGCGGGTGCCGCTCGTCGTTCAGCAACGGCCGTTCGCGTGCGTCCTTGATTGCCTCCAGGGTCTTCGCCCCGACAATGCCGTCGACCACCAGGCCGTTGTCCTTCTGCAGCTGGCGCACTGCCGTGTCGGTGTTGCGGCCGAAGCGGCCATCTTCGACCAGCGGCTTGCCGTCGGCGCCGACGTAGCCCAGGTGGCCCAGCTGCTCCTGCACCTTGCGCACGCCCTCGCTGTGCGCGCCCTGCTTGTACAGTTCGGCGTGCGGCGTGGCAGCGGCCTTGTGCTCGGGCGCAGGCTTGCCCTGGCTCTGCTCGTGCGACTGGGTGCGGTTTTCCAGCAGGTCGCGCGCCTTGGACAGCGGATCGGAGGCGTACAGCTTCCAGTTCGGGTGGTCCTTCACCTGCTTGAGGTAGTCCTCGACCGGCATGGTGTGCACGCCCTTGCTGCCGGTGGACTGGCTGATCAGCAGCTTGTCGGTGTTGGGGTCGCGCACCACCATCACGATGTGGTCGATGCCGTTCCAGTGCTCATGGCGGGTCCTGGCCGTATCCAGGCCGATGATCATGCCTTCCTTCAGCGCATCGGGCTTCAGGATCGCGTCGCGGTCCAGCAGCACGCCGGACTGGTCGAACGCCTTGCGCACGATCCCACCGGAACCGAGGTTGCCCAGGTCGATGCGATCAGCCTTGCTGAACACCGCGTGCCCGGCCTTCTGGTTGATCTCGTCCATGGTCCGGTTCTGCAGCGTGCCGACCCAGCCGGAACAGTCGATGTAACCCTGCTCCACGTTCTTGCCGGTCTTGCCCGGTACGTACAGTGCGTGGCCCGGAATGTTGATGGCGTACTTGACGTCGTCGTACTTCACGCCGGCCTCGTAGGCGGCCTGCAGTTCAATGCCTGGCTTCGGTGTGGCAGCTGCCGTTGCGGTTGCCGCCAGCGTGGCTGCACCCGCCGCCACGGCTGCGCTGGCCTGCGCAGACGCTGCCGGGGTCTGGCCCTGGCCCTGCGCTACCGCCCGCGGTTCGATGTTCTTTTCCGGAATGCTGATCGCCGCGTACTTGTGGATGTAATAGCTGGAGAACGTCCGCGCCAGGTCGCCGTCGTTCATCCCGCGCATCTCGGCCAGGGTGTGGCCGGTCAGCGCCTTCGCGTCGGAGCCGATCTGGTTCAGCACGTTGCGGCGCATGTTGATCTCGTCGCCGTGGCTGTTGCGGACCACACCGAAGGTGCCGGTGGCAATGGCAGTCTGCACCGAGCCGTAGCCGGCGCTGCCCTGCTGGTGGGCCAGGTACAGGTCCAGTCCGGTGGGCGTGTTGCCCCCGGACAGGTACGGGTTGCCGGTGCGCTCGTTGCGGCGCGCCATCGAGTCCAGGTTGTCCTGGTACATCTGTGCGGCCGCTTCGGTGTTGCGGGTGGGGTCGAACTCGTGGCCGGTCAGGTGGTACTGGCGCGCGGAGCCGGGCACGAACTGGAACAGGCCCTTGGCGCCGGATGAGGTGTTATGGGCGCGCTCGTTGAAGGTGCCACCGGTCTCGATGTGCGCGAAGCGCATGAAGTCATCCACGGGGATGCCCTTCTGCCTGGCGACCTGCTCGACGATGTCCAGGACTTCCTTTCTGCTGTAGTCATGCTGTGCCATGACGTTTTCCTCGGGGTTGATGGAGCGGCGCGTGCCGCGAATCGCCAACCGGACTCATCCGTGAGTCAAGAACATGTCGGTCAACAGGGAACCCGCGCGTGGCGGGTGCTATCAAGGCGCGACGTACTGCTGGGTCGCGCTGTCGAAGGTGTAGTGCACGGCGTCGCCGGCACCCAGTGCGCGGGTCTTGCCGGGGCCTTCGATGGTGGTGCCCTTGAAGGTCACGGTCAGTCGCGGCAGGCCGTTGCCGTCGGCAGCGAAGGCCAGTTCGCCATCGCTGTCGGTGCAGGGCATCACGTTGCCGTCGTCGCAGGCGGCACTGTTGTCCTCACCCGTGCGCACTGAACCGACATAGCGCCAGACCTTGCTGTCCACGTCGTCTTCGCTGCGCCTGGGGTTGAACAGCAGCAGCGCATAGCCGGTGCTGCTGATGCCGCGGTCGAAGCTGCTGGTCGGCACCGCCAGCAGCAGGCGACCATCGGCCGTGCGATGTTCAAGCGGCTTGCGCCGGGTATCGACATCGTCGGCCTTGTCGTACGCGCCCAGTGCGCCGATGGTCCATTCCTGGCCACGGAACTTCCATGGCTTCCTGGCGTCGGTGCCGGCCAGCACGAAGGTGGCCTCGGCAAGGTTGGCGCGGTCATCCGGACCGGCCGGCGTCTGCTCGCCCGGCTTGCCGTAGTGCTCGCGGGTATCCCAGGAGAAACCCGTGTAGTACGTGGTGCCATCGAGAGTGAAGGTGTGGCCGAACCAGAAGGTCGCCACGCTGCCGTTCTGGACCTCATAGGAGGTCGCGCCATCGCCGTCCACCTGGTAGGTGAAATACATCACGGTCGGCGCGTCGGGCGGGGTGGCGGCGGCATCGGGGGTGGGGGTCTGCATCGGGGCAACATCCTGTCGGGGCGCATTGGCAGCCTGCGCAGGGGCGCCGGGCTGGGAGGACGAGGGGGCCGGATCGGCGGCGCTGCAGGCGGCAGCGGAAAGAGAGACGAGCAGGCACGCCGCGAATGCGCGCAGAGGCCGCAACGGCAGGGTCCAACATAGCTTGGGGGGATGATGCATGCGCCTCTCCATGGTCAGCGTTGCCGGGCCAGACGGCCGGCAGGAAACCGCGCCACGTCCACCAGGAACGGGAGCGAGGACATGAGCCGGTCGATTCCTTCGACCTCGCATTGAGAACTCATGCCGGACCATCTTGGCACAGATCGGCGGCCGGTCAAAGAGGGCGGTGGCAGCTGCCCTTCTTGTGTGATCTGGCTCTCAGATCTTGCCGTCGCGCAGGTAATCGAACAGCTCGGCGTCGCCCTTGAGGCCCAGTTTGAGCATGGCGTCACCCTTCTGCCGGCTGATGGTACTGACGCTCTTGTGCAGCTGCAGCGAGATTTCCTTCACGGTCATGCCGGTGCCCAGCAGCCGCAGCACCTCCACCTCGCGTGGCGACAGGGGCTTGCCGTCGCCCTCGCGCATGCGCCAGCTGCCAGCGGCCTCGACCCGCTCGCGCAGGCTGCGGCTGATGTAGGGCTGGCCCCGGTAGACCGCCTGGATGGCCTGTGGCAGTTCGTCCATCGACGAACTCTTGTCGACCAGGCCGAGCACGCCGCTGTCGAGCACCATGCGCAGGATCGCCAGGTTGTTGGAGACACTGAGCATCAGCACCGGCAGGTCGGGATGACGGCGGCGGATCATGCCGATCATGGCGAAGCCGTCGGCCTGGGGACTGCCCGGCATGGAGTAGTCGGTGACCAGCAGGTCACAGGGCTGGCTGCCGAGCAGGGCCATCAGCGCCTGCGCGCTGTCGGCTTCGCCGACCACGCGGCCCACCCCGCTCGATTCGATGACGGCACGGGTACCGATACGGACCACCGGGTGGTCGTCTGCGATGATGATGCGCAAGCTCATGCTCTAGTATGGCCACCGGGCACGCCGGACCGCGACCATCGCGGTTCCTGGCAGATTCTAGGAGATCAACGCCGATGCGTAGCTGGGCTGTTCGCGGGCTGGTCCTGCTGCTGGCCGTGCTGGTGCTGCCTGCGGCGCTGGCACAGGCAGTGCCTGGGCTGTTGCCGCTCAGCCCGCTGCAGCGCGAGTACCTTGCCGCGCATCCGAGCATCGTCGTGGGCCAGTATGACAGTGGCTGGCCGCCGTTCGAGTCCCTCCGTGATGGCCAGCAGGTCGGCCTGGGCCCGGATTATCTGTCGCTTCTCGCCCGTCAGCTGGGCGTGAAGGTGGAGGCACGGCGCTATCCCGACTGGACATCCGTGCTGGATGCGGCATGTCGTGGCGAGATCGATGTAGTGATGAATGTCGGTCTCAGTGCCGACCGCACCCGCTGCATGGTCTATACCGCCGCCTATGGCGAGGCACCGCTGGCCCTGGTGGGACGCCCGGATGACCTGCGTGCCTCCGACATCCCCGACCTGGATGGACTGCGGGTGGTGATCGAGCAGGACTTCCTGACCGGCCCGCAGGTGCGGGCGCGCTTTCCCCGGGCACGACAGCTTGTCGCAAACAGCTCGTTGGCGGCGCTGGAGATGGTCAGAGACGACAAGGCAGACGTTTACATCGGCAATGCCTACGTGGCCACCGAACTGATCGCACGCGAGGACCTGCAGAGGGTCGTGCTGCTGCGTCCCAGCGATCTGCCGCCCGAACGGCTGCACTTCGGTGTTCCCAACAGCAAGCAGCCGTTGGCCGAAGCATTGGACCTGGCACTGGCTGCGACCAGCCAGGCCCAGCGCGATGCGCTGGTGCAGCGCTGGCTGCCACCTCCGCAGTGGTCGGCATCGGCACAGCTGGCGTTGAGCCAGGCCGAGAAACGGGTATTGGAGCAGCCGTTGAAGATCGGCTTCGCGCCGAACGCGGCGCCGCTGTCGTTCGCGGACCAGGATGGCAACCCCAGTGGCCTGGCCAGCGAATACCTGCGGCGCCTGCTGCAGGCTGGCGCCAACCTGCAGGTGGAAAACAGCCATGACTGGTACGAGGTGCGCGAGAAGGCGCGCCGCGGCGAGCTGCAGGCGGTGATGGGCATTCCTGCCGATTCTCGCTACCTGGGCCCGGACTGGGTGTTCAGCCAGCCCTTCATCAGCGTGCCGAACGTGATCGTCAGCCGGCGTGACAGCCCGGCGTTGCTGGGCCTGTCCGACCTGCAGGGCAAGCGGGTGCTGCTGTCCGATCCGGAACGTGTGCGTGGCTATGTGCTGCAGCAGGCGCCGCAGGCGCGGATCATCGCGGCACGCAGCGCGGAACAGGCCCTGCAGCGTCTGATCAATGGCGACGCCGATGCCTACGTAGGCAACCTGGCACTGGTTGACCATCTGCTGCGCAACCGCTTCCCGGGGCGCCTGCAGGTGGCGGCACCGGCAGGTTTCAACGATCAGCTGGTGCTGGCGGTTGAGCGCCGCCATGCCGCCCTGGCCACCACCTTCGACCGCCTGCTGCTGCAGATGACGCCGCGCAAGCGCGAGGCCCTGCGCGGGGACTGGCTGGCCGTCGAGTACCGCAACGGCCTGGACTGGAACAGCGCGATGCGCTGGGGCGTGCCGCTGCTGCTGGTGCTGCTCACCGCGCTGCTGGTGCACGCCATCGGGCATTGGCGGCTGCGCCGCGAGGTGGCCGGACGGCGTCACCTGGAACAGCGCCTGGCCGAAGTCACCGACAACCTGCCTGCCGTGGTCTATCAGGCTCGCCGCGCGGCAGACGGAACCCTCAGCTTCCCGTTCATTGCCGGTGACCTGCAGGCGTTGTTCGGGATCAGCCGGCAGCAGGCCGAACAGGATGCAATGTGCCTGCTGGAGCGCATCGAGGAAGACGACCGCGAGCACATCCTGCATGCGGTCGAGCAGGCGGCGCGCCAGTTCGCACCGCTTGTTCTCGAGTTCCGGCTGCGACCTGAAGGCACCGGCGCGCGCTGGGTGCGCAGCCAGGCCCATCCCTATGCGGCGGAAGCGGGCGTGGTCACCTGGAGTGGATACTGGGTGGATGTCAGCGAGGCGCGTGCACAGGCCGAGGCCCTGACTGCGGCCAAGGCCGACGCCGAACAGGCGGCGGAGGCGAAGTCGCGTTTCCTGGCGACCATGAGCCATGAAATCCGAACGCCGATGAGTGGCGTGCTGGGCATGCTGGAAGTGCTGGCGCATTCGCCGCTGGATGCCGAGCAGCAGCGCATCCTCGGGGTGATCGAGGATTCGGCGCAGATGCTGCGGCAGATCCTCGACGATATTCTTGACTACTCGCGGCTTGAGGCCGGCGCGCTGCGCCTGGAACCGGTGCCGCAGCCGCTGCGGCCATTGCTGGAAAGCGTGTGCCGGTTGTTGTCGGCGCAGGCCAGTGCACGTGGGCTGGACCTGCACGTGCAGATCGACCCGCAGCTGGCGGCCGCGCACGAAGTGGATGGCGTGCGCCTGCGCCAGATCGTGTTCAACCTGCTCAGCAACGCCATCAAGTTCACCGTGCGCGGCGAAGTGCGGCTGCAGCTGGACGTGCTGGGGCCGACCGCCGAAGACGGCAGCCAGCCGCTGTGCCTGAGCGTCACCGACACCGGCATCGGCATCGCGCCGGAACAGCTGCAGCACCTGTTTGCGCCGTTCACCCAGGCCGGTGCCTACATCCAGCGCGACCATGGGGGTACTGGCCTGGGCCTGAGCATCTGCCAGCGTCTGGTGCAGATGATGGACGGCGAGCTGGAGCTGCACAGCACGCTGGGCGAAGGGACCCGCGCCGAGGTGCGGCTGTCGCTGGTGGAAGCCGGCAGCGGTGATGTGGAAGCGCTGGTCGCCGAGCAGGAACAGGCCTCGCTGCTGCCGCCGGCGCTGCGCCAGGCGCGGGTGCTGGTGATCGAAGACCACCCGACCAACCAGGCGATGATGGCCTGGCGACTGCAGCAGCTGGGGGTGCCGCATGTGATGGTCGGTGACGGCCAGCAGGGCTTGGATCGGCTGTCGTCGGAGAGTTTCGATCTGGTGATCACCGACTGCCGGATGCCGGTGCTCGATGGCTTCGGTTTCACCCGCCTGCTGCGCGAACGCGAGGGCCGCAACGGCCAGCCGCGGCTGACCGTGCTGGCGCTGACCGCCAGCGTGCTGGATGACGATGCACGGCGCTGCCGCGAGGCCGGCATGGACGAAGTGCTGGCCAAGCCGCTGTCACTGGCCACGCTGCGCACCGCACTGCTGCGCTGGTTGCCGCAGGCGCAGGGACAGTCGTTCGAGGAGCCGCAGGCCGAGTCCGCCGTCGACGATGCTGGGACGCTGCCCGATCTGGACAGCCTGCAGCGGCGCTTCGGCTCACGTGCGGTGGCCGAGCAGCTGCGCGACAGCCTGTTGCAGGCCAGCGAGGGCGATCTTGCCGCCGTGCAGCGCGCGCTGCAGGCTGGAGATCGCGAGGCGGCCGCACTGCACCTGCATCGTCAGGCCGGTGGTTTGGGCGCGGTGGGAGCGACAGTGCTGGCCGGGCAGGCCAATGCGCTGGTGGAGCGTCTGCAGGATGCGGCGGAAACCGATGTGGCGCCGTTGTTCGCGGCGGTGGCGGAATTTGTGGCACGGCTGCAGCGACAGCTGCAGCGCCTGGCTCACTGAGCCGACTGCTGCTGCAGGTAGGCGATCACCAGTGCGCGGCGTTCGGCGCTGGGGAAGGCGTTGTACATGCGCGTGCCGGGCACCACGTGGGTGGGCGACTGCAGGAACGCATCCAGGGTCTGCGCGGTCCAGGTGATATCGGCGCGGCGCATGCCGTCGGAATAGCCATAGTCCGGCAGGCTGCCAGCGCGGCGGCCGATCACGCCGTGCAGATTGGGTCCGAAGCGGTGGATGCCACCAGGTTGCACGGTGTGGCAGCCGGCACACAGCTCGAACGCGCGCTGCATGGCCTGCTGCTGCGCCTGTTCCGGCGTGGCCGGTGCCGCAGGCGGGCGCTGGCAGGCCGTGGCCGCCAGGGTCAAAGCAATGGTGATGAGCAGGCGGAAAGCACGCATGGGCGGGCAGGATAGCGACGCAGCGGGGCAGGTGGGCTGCGACACGCGGTCGCAGCCCGGAGCAATCACATGCCCGAATAGTTCGGGCCGCCACCGCCCTGCGGGGTCACCCAGACGATGTTCTGGGTCGGGTCCTTGATGTCGCAGGTCTTGCAGTGCACGCAGTTCTGCGCGTTGATCTGCAGGCGCGCGTTATCGGCTTCACCGACGAACTCGTACACACCCGCCGGGCAGTAGCGGGCTTCCGGGCCGGCGTACTCGGCCAGGTTCACCTTCACCGGAATGCTGGGGTCCTTCAGCGTCAGGTGGCTGGGCTGGTTCTCGTCGTGGTTGGTGCTGCTGAGGAACACCGAGCTGAGACGGTCGAAGGTCAGCACGCCATCCGGCTTCGGGTAGGCGATGCGGGTGTGCTTGGCCGCCGGCTCCAGGCAGACGTGATCCGGCTGCGTGCGGTGCAGGGTCCACGGCGGATTGCGCACGCCCAGCTTCGGCAGCAGCCACTGCTCCACGCCGGTCATCAGCGTGGCCACGGTCTGGCCCTTCTTGAACCACTGCTTGAAGTTCTTGGCCTGCTGCAGTTCGGTGAACAGCCAGCTGGCTTCGAACGCCTTCGGGTAGGCGCTCAGTTCATCGTGCTGGCGGTCGGCGGCCAGCGCGTCGAACGCGGCATCGGCGCACAGCATGCCGGTCTTGATCGCGGCATGGCTGCCCTTGATGCGGCTGGCGTTGAGGTAGCCGGCCTCGCAGCCGACCAGCGCGCCACCCGGGAACACCGTCTTCGGCAGCGACAGCAGGCCGCCGGCGGTGATCGCACGCGCGCCGTAACCGATGCGGGTGCCACCCTCCAGGTGCTTGCGGATGGACGGATGGGTCTTGAAGCGCTGGAATTCCTCGAACGGGCTCAGCCACGGGTTCCTGTAGTCCAGGCCAACCACATAACCGATGGCGACCTTGCCGCCGTCGGCGTGGTACAGGAACGCACCACCGTAGGTGTCGCTGTCCAGCGGCCAGCCGGCTGCGTGCACCACCAGGCCCGGCTCATGCTTGGCCGGGTCGATCTGCCACAGTTCCTTGATGCCGATGCCGTAGGCCTGCGGGTCCTTGCCTTCGTCCAGCTTGTAGCGCGCGATCAGCTGGCGGCCGAGGTGGCCGCGTGCGCCTTCGGCGAAGATCGTGTACTTGGCCTGCAGCGCCATGCCCCGTTCGAAGGCCGGGCCGATGCTGCCGTCCTTCTCGATGCCCATGTCGCCGGTGGCCACGCCGATCACTTCACCGTTGTCGCCGTACAGCACCTCGGCTGCGGCGAAGCCGGGGAAGATCGCCACTTCCAGCGCTTCGGCCTGCTGCGCCAGCCAGCGGGTCACTTCACCCAGGCTGATGATGTAGTTGCCTTCGTTGTGGAAGCACTCCGGCAGCAGCGCATTGGGCGTGCTGCGTGCGCCGGTTTCGCTGAGGAACAGGAATTCGTCGCGGGTGACCTTCTGCTTCAGCGGTGCGCCGCGCTCGGCCCAGTCCGGGAACAGTTCGGTCAGTGCGCGCGGATCCATCACGGCGCCGGACAGGACGTGCGCGCCCGGTTCGGAGCCCTTCTCCAGCACGCACACCGACAGGTCGCGGCCGGCTTCGATCGCGCGCTGGCGCAGGCGGATCGCGGTGGCCAGGCCGGCGGGGCCGGCGCCGACGATCACCACGTCGAACTCCATTACTTCACGCGGGGGCAGGGCGTTGGCTTCAGCGCTCATCGATTGCATGACTCGTGGGTAGGGCCGGCATCGGGGCCACCGGCGGTGCCTGGGAATCGCGCGTGCAGCCACGAGCGAAACGGTTGTTTGAATGTGTCAGGGTACCGGGCCGCGCGTGATCGAGCTAGATCGACGATGTTCACGTCATGATTGCTGCGGTGCAGCGTAATGCACGTGGCCGGGTAGGTGCCAACCTTGGTTGGCACATTGTTTCACCGCCCGGACCCGCTTCCGTGTGGACCAAGGTCCACACCTACCAGACGCGATGCTTGCGGATGACCGACAATGGCCGGGTCCTGACTGCGCGTGAGTGCCATGGCTTTGCATCCGTACGATCTGTTCGATGTCCGTTCCCTGCTCAACGAGGAAGAGCGCGCGGTGCAGGAGAGCGTCGCCCGCTTCACCAACGAGCGCGTGCTGCCGATCATCGGCGATGCCTTCGACCAGGCCCGCTTCCCTTCAGAGCTGGTGCCGGAGATCGCCGCGCTGGGCCTGCTCGGTGCCACCCTGCCAGCCGAGTACGGCGGCGGCGACCTGGGTGCGGTCAGCTATGGCCTGATCTGCCAGGAGCTGGAGCGCGGTGATTCGGGCCTGCGCAGCTTCGTCTCGGTGCAGAGCTCGCTGTGCATGTACCCGATCTATGCCTACGGCAGCGAGGAGCAACGCCAGCAGTGGTTGCCGGCGATGGCGCGCGGTGAGCTGATCGGCTGCTTCGGCCTGACCGAGGCACACGGCGGTTCCGATCCGGCCAGCATGAAGACCCGCGCGGTGCGCGACGGCAGCGACTGGCGCATCAGCGGCAGCAAGATGTGGATCACCAGCGGCCCGGTGGCCGATCTGGCCATCGTCTGGGCGCAGACCGAGGACGGCATCCAGGGCTTCGTGCTGGAAAAGGGCATGGCCGGCTTCACCACGCAGGAGATCAAGCACAAGATGAGCCTGCGCGCGTCGCTGACCGGCGCGCTGTTCTTCGACGACGTGCGCGTGCCCGACAGCCACCGCCTGCCGAACGTGAAGGGCCTGAAGGGCCCGCTGGGTTGCCTGACCCAGGCCCGCTACGGCATCAGCTGGGGCCCGATCGGCGCTGCCATTGCCTGCCTGGATGAAGCGCTGGGCTATGCCAAGGAACGCGTGCTGTTCGGTCGCCCGCTGGCGGCCACGCAGAGCGCGCAGATCAAGCTGGCCGAAATGGCCCGCCGCATCACCACCGCGCAGCTGCTGGCGCTGCAGCTGGGCCGCCTGAAGGAAGCCGGGCAGCTGCAGCCGCAGCAGGTCAGCCTGGCCAAGTGGAACAACTGCCGCATGGCCATCGACATCGCCCGCGAGTGTCGCGATCTGCTGGGCGGCGCCGGCATCACCACCGAGCATGTAGCGATCCGGCATGCGCTGAACCTGGAATCGGTGATCACCTATGAAGGCACCGAGACCGTGCACCAGCTGGTGATCGGCCGCGAACTGACCGGCATCAACGCGTTCTAGGCGGTGCGGGGAACACCATCCACGCACGGCGTGGATCTGCTGCACATGGCACCTGCCACGGCCACCTGGGATGTGCTTTGGTAGGTGCCAACCTTGGTTGGCACATTCCTTCAGCGCGCGACCGGGCATCAGTGCGGACCAAGGTCCGCACTCACCAGAAGCGATCCAGAGCCATCAGAGGTTCTCGATGCCTGCCTGGACCTGCCTTTGGTAGGTGCCAACCTTGGTTGGCACATTCCTTCAGCGCGCGACCGGGCATCGGTGCGGACCAGGGTCCGCATCCACCAGAAGCGATCCACAGCCATCAGAGGTTCTCGGTGCCTGCCTGGACCCGCCTTTGGTAGGTGCCAACCTTGGTTGGCACATTCCTTCAGTGCGCGATCGGGCATCGGTGCGGACCAGGGTCCGCACCCACCAGAAGCGATCCACAGCCATCAGAGGTTCTCGGCGGCGGCCTGGACCTGCCTTTGGTAGGTGCCAACCTTGGTTGGCACATTCCTTCAGTGCGCGACCGGGCATCGGTGCGGACCAGGGTCCGCACCCACCAGAAGCAGGTCATACCCACCAGGAGCGGTCCGCACCCACCTGAGGCGGTTTACGCGCCGCCAGCAAACCCGTGCTGCCGCCACGCTTCGTACATCACCACCGCAACGGTGTTGGAAAGATTGAGGCTGCGGTTGTCCGGCCGCATCGGCAGGCGCAGGCGGCGGCCATCGGGCAAGGCATCGAGCACGTCCTGCGGCAGGCCGCGGCTTTCCGGGCCGAACAGGAACGCATCACCATCTTCAAAGGCCACGCTGTCGTAGCGCACGCTGGCCCGGGTACTCAGTGCGAACAACCGCTTCGGTGCGATCCGCGCCAGCGCGGTGTCCAGGGCGGGGTGGACCTGCAGGCGCGAGTACTCGTGGTAGTCCAGGCCGGCGCGCTTGAGCTGCTTGTCTTCCAGTGCGAAGCCGAGCGGCTCGACCAGGTGCAGCTGCGCGCCGGTGTTGGCGCAGAGCCGGATCACATTGCCCGTGTTGGGAGGGATTTCCGGTTGGAACAGGATCACATGGAACTGGGGCGCGGCATTCATCGGCGCAGTGTACCTGCGACGACCGCCGCCTTTACGGCGCACGCCCTGCGCTGGGCAGGGCGGCACCGGTTACGGGCGCAGCAGGACCTGGGCGGTTTCGGTGGCCAGGGCCTGCAGGTCGGCGGCGCTCGGGCGCACCTGCAGGGCCGGCAGGTTGACGATGACCGAGTTGGCGACGTTGGTGGCGGCAGCAGCCAGGGTGGCGGCGTAGCGCTGGGCTTCCATTTCGGCGGCCAGGGCGACGCGCTGTTCCAGGCTCGGGCGCACTTCCACCGAGGCCAGGGTGGTGATCGGCATCGCGGCAGCAACGGGGGCGGCAACGTAGCCGTTGCGCTCGGCCAGCTGGTCGGCGCTCGGGCGCACTTCCACGGTGGCCAGGGTCGGGATGCCGCTGGCCTGTTCCCAGGCCTGCTGGGCCAGCTGGTCGGCGGCCGGGCGGACCTGCACGGTGGCCAGGGTCTGGATGGATTCGGAGGCCTGCACCGACGAAACAACCGCGGTGCCGGCGATCAGGGCGATGGCGATGGCAATGGTCTTGGCGTTCATGACGGGGCCTGTTTAGTGTTGGTGATCAGTGGTGTGGTAGTAAGGTAGTACACCGATTCTGGGCTTGCAAGGAAAATTTTCGGTTTCCTGCATTTGTTCAGTCTTCAGTCAGCTTTCATCTGAAGCCCTTCTTGGCGCAGGAAGTACCAAGCAATCCCCGTGCCAACTTTTAGTTGTTGATTTGCAAGAGTTTTTGTTTGGTCGAGAAGTGTCCGGTAGGCGGACACCTGTCCATTCGATGTGCTGCGGACACTGTCCGGACGGTCCTGGCGGGCGCTTGTGACCGGTCAGGCAGCGCAGATCGGCGCTGCGGATGGGGCACAGGGGCAAACACCCCCAGTGACTGCTGGCCGATTCCTGCCGCTGCGTGCGCAGGCTAGGATCGGGGTTCACCTATGTGACCAAGGATCCGGATATGTCTCTCGCCCTTCGCCCGCGCGCTGCACTGCTGGCCGTCGCCCTCAGCACCGCCCTGGGCACGCTTGTGCCTTCCCATGCGCTGGCGGCCAAGCCAGCAGCACCGGCCAAGGTCGATATCCCGTATGAGCAGTTCACCCTGCCCAACGGCCTGCGCGTGATCGTGCATACCGATCGCAAGGCGCCGATCGTCGCCGTCAACGTCTGGTACCACGTGGGCAGCAAGGACGAACCGGCCGGCCGTACCGGCTTCGCGCACCTGTTCGAACACCTGATGTTCCAGGGCAGCGAAAACCACGACGGCGAATTCTTCGAACCGTTCAAGCAGGTCGGTGCCACCAACCAGAACGGCACCACCAATACCGACCGCACCAACTACTTCGAGAACGTGCCCACCACCGCGCTGGACATGGCGCTGTGGATGGAGTCGGACCGCATGGGCCATCTGGTCGGTGCGATCGACCAGGCGGCGCTGGACGAGCAGCGTGGCGTGGTGCAGAACGAGAAGCGCCAGGGCGAGAACCAGCCCTACGGTCAGGCCTGGGACCAGCTCAACAAGGCGCTGTACCCGGTAGGCCACCCGTATCACCACGGCGTGATCGGTTCGATGAACGATCTGAACGCGGCGTCGCTGGATGACGTGAAGACCTGGTTCCGCACCTGGTACGGCCCGAACAACGCGGTGCTGGTGCTGGCCGGCGACATCGACCTGGCCACTGCCAAGGAAAAGGTCGGCAAGTACTTCGGCAGCATCCCGGCCGGCCCGACCATGGCGCAGCCGGCAGTGAACGTGGCCAAGCGCAACGCCGACACGCGCGAGACGATGACCGACAAGGTGCCGCAGGCGCGCATCTACCGCGCCTGGAACGTGCCGCAGGTCGGCACCACCGATGTCGATCAGCTGCAGCTGTTCGCGCAGGTCCTGGGCGGTGCCAAGTCCTCGCGCCTGAGCCAGCGCCTGCAGCACCAGGACAAACTGGTGGACAGCATCGCCTCGGGCCTTTCGACCTCGCAGCTGGGTTCGAACTTCGTGATCATGGCGACGGTCAAGCAGGGCCAGGATCCGGCCAAGGTCGAGAAGATCATCGACGAGGAACTGGACCGCCTGATCAAGCAGGGCCCGACCGCGGCCGAGCTGGAGCGCGCCAAGACCGGTGCCCGCGCCGGCTTCATCCGCGGCATCGAGCGCATTGGCGGCTTCGGTGGCAAGGCCGACGCACTGGCCGAGTGCGCGGTGTTCACCGGCGACCCGGGCTGCTTCCGCACCTCGCTGGCCAACATCGAGAAGGCCAGTGCTGCTGATCTGAGCCGGCTGGGCGCGCAGTGGCTGGACAAGGGCAGCCACACCCTGGTGATCGCACCGGGTGAGCGTGTGGCGCTGAAGGAAGACCCGAGCCAGGCGCCGAAGCCGTTCAACGTTCCTGCGGTGGACCCCAAGTACAGCACCCTGCCGGAGCAGGTCGACCGCAAGGCCGGCGTGCCGCAGACCCGCGAGTTCCCGCAGCTGAAGTTCCCGGCGCTGCAGCGCGCCACGCTGAAGAACGGCACCCAGGTGATCCTGGCCGAACGCCATGAGATTCCGGTGGTGCAGTTCAGCTACCAGTTCCCGGGCGGCTTCAGCGCCGACCAGGGCCGCAAGCCGGGCACCGCCAACTTCACCATGAGCCTGATGACCGAAGGCGCCGGCAAGCTCGGCTCGCTGGCCTTCGCCGATGCTGCCGATGCGCTGGGCGCCAGCCTGGATGCCTCGGCCGGCCTGGACTCGATGAGCGTGGACCTGTCGGCACTGAAGGAAAACCTTGCACCGTCGCTGGCGCTGTACCGCGACCTGCTGCGCGAGCCGCGCTTCGAGCAGGGTGAGATCGACCGGGTCAAGGCGACCTGGATCGCCGGCATCCAGCAGGAGAAGGTCAACCCGGGTGCGGTGGCGATGCGCGTGCTGCCGCCACTGCTGTATGGCAAGGGCCACCCGTATGCCATTCCGTTCACCGGCAGTGGCGATGAGGCGGCGATCAGCGGCCTGACCCGCGAAGATCTGGTTGATTTCCACCACGACTGGCTGCGCCCGCAGAACGGCACCCTGATCGTGGTCGGTGATACCACGCTGGCGGAAATCGTGCCGCTGCTGGACAAGCAGCTGGGCGACTGGAAGGCTGCCGGCGATGCCCCGCAGGTGAAGGCGGCCACCGACGTCGCATTGCCGAAGGGCCCGCGTGTGTTCCTGATCGACCAGCCGGGCGCGGTGCAGGCCAACCTGTTCGCCGGCCAGGTGGTAGCGCCGTCCAGCGCCACCAGCTCGACCCGCTTCGATATCGCCAACGGCGTGATCGGTGGCGACTTCACCTCGCGCCTGAACATGAACCTGCGTGAGGACAAGCACTGGTCGTACGGTGCGCGCAGCAGCGCGATCAATTCGGTGGGCCAGCGCCCGTGGATGGCCAGCGCGCCGGTGCAGATCGACAAGACCGGCCCGGCGATGGCGGAAATGCGCAAGGAAATCGCCGCGTTCGCCGACGGCAGCAAGCCGGCCACCGCCGCCGAGGTCAACCGCATCCGCAACATCCAGACCCTGAGCCTGCCCGGTGCCTACGAGACCGCCAGCGCGGTGGCGTCGACCATCGGTTCGATCGTGCAGTTCAAGCGCCCGGATGACTACGTGCTGCGCCGCAAGGCCGAGATCGAGGCGATGACCCCGGCACAGGTGCAGCAGGCCGCCGCCGAGATCAAGCCGCAGGCGCTGACCTGGGTGGTGGTGGGTGACCTCAAGCAGACCGAAGCGGCCGTGCGCGCGCTGAACCTGGGCGAGGTGACGGTGATCGATGCCGAAGGCAATCCGGTCAAGAAGTAAGGCACTACCCGGCCCGCCATGGGGCGGGCCGGCTCCTCCGGTAGTGGGGGGCGGGGGGGGGGGCCCGGGGGGGGGGGGTGGGGGCCCGGGGGGCGCCCCGGCGGGGGCCGGCGGGGGGGCGGCGCCCCCCCCCCCCGCCCCCCCGCCCGGGCCCCCCCCCCCCCCCCCCCCCCCCCGCCACTACCTATTCCGCGCCCTGCAGCCGCAGGGTGGCCATCACGCCCAGGCGCAGGCCGGGCAGGTCGCCGTCGGCTGGCAGCAGGATCGGCTGCTGGCGGATGCCGCCGAAGTGCTTGACCTGGAACAGCACATCCAGGCCATGGCCACTGCTGCCACCGCCACTGGCCGCCGGCGCTTCGGCGCGGCCGCCGGGATTGCGCCGGGCGGGCTGGAAACCCGGCGTGCTGCGCACCAGTTCCACCGTGTTGGCCGAGAAATCGCCAGCAATCAGGCTGGGCATGCCCTCGGCGGTGGCGCCGATCCAGGTCATCAGGTCGCTGGTCTGATGCTGGCGGGCGGTGGCCTCGTCCGGGTCCGGGCGCAGCCGTGCCACATAGATGTTGACCAGTGCCTCGCCCAGCTTCAGCCGCATCATGCCGGCGGCGCTGAAGGTGCCGGGTGGGTGCAGCAGGGTCACGCCATCCTCGCTGACCGGCAGCCGGGTCAGCATCGCGTTGCCATGCCGCAACGGCTGGCTGGGCGGATCGGCGGTAACGAAATCGCAGCTGTAGCGCAGCCGGCTGGCCAGCCAGCAGGCCGGATTGCGGCCCTGCTGCTGCAGCACCTGCTGCACCGAGATCACGTCCGGCTGCAGCTCGGTCAGCAGTTGCGCGACCTGCTCACGGCGCAACTTCCATTGCGCGTCATCGCGGCTGGGCAGTTCCAGCGCGGCCACGGTCAGTTGCCGGGGCTCGCTCTCGCTGGCGGCGGTGGCCGTTGCCTGCGGCCGCGCCTGTGCCTGCAACGCCATCAGCAGCACCAGGCAACTGAGCAGGAGACGGGCGGGGGCGAGGGGGCGCATAACGATAAGTTTACGCTTTTGTCGTGCAGGTGCCGTGACTTCCGGCACGGAGTGTCGCTGCCTGCCATGGATTGGCACCGTTGTCATGCAGCCCTGCAGCGTGCTTCGCAAGCCCGGCTTCCGGTAATCTTGCGCCTTTCGCTTTGCAGGATTGCCTTACAGGATGAGCCACGACGCAGTTGCCCCCATCGCCGGCCAGGGAAAGATGCCGCGCCAGATCCCGTACATCATCGGCAATGAGGCCTGCGAGCGGTTCAGTTTTTACGGGATGCGCAACATCCTGGTGCAGTTCCTGATCACCTCGCTGCTGCTGCAGGAAATCACTGCGGAAGGCCGTGCCGGTGAAGCCAAGGACATCATGCACAGCTTCATGATCGGCGTGTATTTCTTCCCGCTGCTCGGAGGCTGGCTGGCCGACAGGTTCTTCGGCAAGTACCACACCATCCTCTGGTTCAGCCTGGTCTACTGCGCCGGCCATCTGTGCCTGGCGCTGTTCGAGAACAGCCGCGAGGGCTTCTTCCTCGGACTGGGCCTGATCGCGCTCGGTGCCGGTGGCATCAAGCCGCTGGTGGCCTCGTTCATGGGCGACCAGTTCGACCAGAGCAACAAGCACCTGGCCAAGATCGTCTTCGACGCCTTCTACTGGATCATCAACTTCGGCTCGCTGTTCGCCTCGCTGCTGATCCCGCTGGTGCTGAAGAACTGGGGCCCGCAGTGGGCGTTCGGCATCCCGGGCATCCTGATGTTCATCGCCACCTTCGTGTTCTGGCTGGGCCGCAAGCGCTACGTGCTGGTGCCGCTGCCGCCGAAGGATCCGCATTCGTTCGCCAACGTGGTGCGTACCGCACTGACCACGCGCGTGGCCGGCCAGGGCCGTCCGGGCCTGGTGATCGCCGTGCTCGGCCTGGTGCTCGCAGTGGCCTCGTTCGGCCTGGTTGGCTCGCTGGGCATCGTGATCTGCCTGTGCCTGGCGCTGGTATCGATCCTGGCCGGTATCGGTGGTGGCACCTGGCTGCAGCTCGATCGCGCCCGTGGCCAGCATCCGGCCGAAGCCGTGGAAGGCGTGCGCTCGGTGCTGCGGGTGCTGGTGATCTTCGCGTTGACCACGCCGTTCTTCTCGCTGTTCGACCAGAAGGCCTCGACCTGGGTCCTGCAGGGCCAGCAGATGCAGATGCCGAGCTGGTTCACCGCCTCGCAGATGCAGGCACTGAACCCGCTGCTGGTGATGATCCTGATTCCGTTCAACAACCTGGTGCTGTACCCGGCCCTGCGCCGCTTCGGCTTCGAGCCGACCGCGCTGCGCCGCATGACCGCCGGCATCGCCTTCAGCGGCCTGGCCTGGATCGTGGTCGGCGGCATCCAGGTGGTGATGGACGGGGGCAACGCCATGTCGATCTTCTGGCAGATGCTGCCGTATGCGCTGCTGACCTTCGGAGAGGTGCTGGTCTCGGCCACCGGCCTGGAGTTCGCCTACAGCCAGGCGCCGCAGGCGATGAAGGGCGTGGTGATGAGCTTCTGGAACCTGACCACCACCATCGGCAACCTGTGGGTGCTGCTGTCCAACGCGGCGGTGCGCAACGATGCGGTGACCCACAAGATCGCCAGTACGGGCCTGAGTGAAGCGGCGTTCCTGATGTTCTTCTTCGCCGGTTTCGCCTTCGTTGCGGCGTTGGCCTTCGGTTGGTATGCGAAACGCTATCGTATGGTCGACAACTACCGTAGCGCCTGAGCCTGACATGACCCCCGTCAATCTGCTGTTGATCGCCATCACCGCCATCCTGTCGTGGATGGCGTTCAACAACCGCAAGCTGGCCGACCGCCTGATCCTGTGGCCGCCAGCCGTCGACCGTCACCGCCAGTACGACCGGCTGGTGACCTATGGCTTCATCCACGCCGACTGGTCGCACCTGATCTTCAACATGATCACCCTGTTCTTCTTCGGGGGATTCATCGAGAGCGTGATGGTGCAGCTGACCGGCAGCTACCTGACCTACCCGGCGTTCTACATCGGTGCGCTGCTGGTCTCGATCCTGCCCAGCTACCTGAAGAACCAGAAGAACCCGAACTACCTCAGCCTGGGTGCGTCCGGTGCGGTGTCGGCGGTGCTGTTCGCCTTCATCCTGATCAAGCCGTGGTCGATCATCCTGGTGTTCTTCATCCCGGCGCCGGCCATCGTCTACGCCGCGTTCTACGTCGGCTACAGCATCTGGATGGACAAGCGCGGCGGTGACCGCATCAACCACAGCGCGCACCTGGCGGGCGCGGCGTTCGGCGTGATCTTCATGCTGGCCATGCAGCCGAGCATCTTCACTCACTTCCTGCGCGAACTTTCCAACCCGACCTTCCGCCTCGGCGGCGGTTGAAGACGGGAGCGGGGCGGATCGGCAGCGATCCGCCCCCGCTGTTTCAGAGCGTGGGCTGCTGACCGTAGGTATCCAGCAGGCGGGCGAACACTTCTTCGCCGATGCGCTGGAAATCCTGGTCCTGGGTCTGCCCCTCCACGGCCAGTTGCAGCAGGCCCTCCAGCAGGGCGCGGTCGGTATCTGAATGGGAGTCGCTGGGGTGCATCGGAGCCTCCGCGGTGGTGCGCATGATCAACGGTCGCAAGGGCCGTGCCAGCCTGGCCGTACCCCTCCACAGGCGATAGCGGCCGCCAGCGCTCCAGCTTGAGGGTCGCAAACTGACGTGAATGGAACGGACTTGCCCCTGTTCAGGCTTCACGCGATCATGGCGCCCGGCTGCGCACCATCCACGCAGTCGCCGCAGGAGACAGTTCCATGGCTTCGGTCACGCCCCCCGGTCTGGCCTACGAGGTCGAACACGACCTGGCCAACCATCGCTTCACCGCCCGTGTGCGCGGACAGCTGGCGGTGCTGGACTACCAGATCAAACGCAGGCGCATGGTCATCACGCATACCGAGGTGCCCGAGCCGATTGCCGGCCGAGGCATCGCCGGTGAGCTGACCCGTGTGGCGCTGCGTTTTGCCCGTGAGCAGAAGTACAAGGTGGTGCCGGCGTGTTCCTACGCCGAGGCCTTCCTGCAGCGGCATGAGGAGTACCACGACCTGCTCGTTGGCTGAATGCCAGCGGGCCACGCTTCAGCCATGGCAGGCGATGATGTACAAACATGAACAGGGGATCCCGATGAAGATTGGAAACAACCGGCCATTGCACGGCAGCGTGCTGGCCGGCGTGGTGGGCGTGCTGTTGCTGGCCGGTTGCCAGCGTGAAAGCGAGCCGGCACCGGCGACCGACGCGGCGCCCGCCGCCGAAGCCACCGCCGCAGGCGAAACGCCGGTCACGGAAGCGCCGCTGGACCTGCGCGACGTGATCGAGAACAACGAACGCGAAGTGGTGGGTATCAGCTACCCGGCCGGCATCGACCGCTACCCGGGCCTGGCCCGCGCGCTGCAGAGCTATGCGACGAGTGCGCGCAGTGACCTGCAACAGGCGCTGGACGGGCTGGGCAATGACAAGCCGAGCATGCCGTACGAGCTGTCGCTGAGCTTCGAGAAGCTGCTGGAAACCCCGCAGCTGGTGGTGGTCAGTGCCGATGGCAGCCGCTACACCGGTGGCGCCCATGGCGAACCGCTGGTGGCCCGATTCGTGTGGCTGCCGCAGCATCAGCAGATGCTCAGCGCCGAAAAGCTGGTGGCCGATGCCAAGGGCTGGAAGGCGATCAGCGATTTCGTCGCCGACCAGCTGCGTGAACGCGTGGCCACCCGCCTCAGCGGTGAGGACATGGATCCGGCCCAGCTGCAGGAATCGCTGCGCAACGCATCGCGCATGATTGCCGACGGCACCGGCCCGCAGGCCGACAATTTCAGCCAGTTCCAGCCGCTGACCGACGACAAGGGGCAGATCACCGCGCTGCGCTTTGTTTTCCCGCCGTACCAGGTGGGTCCATACTCGGACGGCACCCAGACCGCCGATGTACCGGCGGCGGTGCTGTTGCCGCACGTGGCCAAGGACTACGTGGAGCTGTTCGCACGCGGTTGACCGCAGTCGAGGAGGTGGCGTGGATACAGGGTTGCAGGAGCGGGTCGCCGGCCTGCTGCAGGAAGCCGGGGTCCGCATCGGCGGTACCCAGCCACAGGATATCCAGGTTCATGACCCGCGCTTCTTCGCGCGGGTCATGGCGCACGGCTCGCTTGGCCTCGGCGAGAGCTACATGGACGGTTGGTGGGATGCCAACGTCCTGGATGAATTCCTTGTCCACCTGATGCAGGCGCACCTGGACGAACGGGTGCACGGTTGGCGCGAAGTGGCCGATGCACTGAAGGCGCGCCTGTTCAACCTGCAGGTGGGACAGGGCAGCTACGAGGTGGGCCGCCGCCACTACGACCTCGGCAATGATCTCTACCAGGCCATGCTGGGCCAGCGCCTGGTCTATAGCTGTGGCTACTGGCGCAATGCCGGCGATCTCGACGCCGCGCAGGAAGCCAAGCTTGACCTGGTCTGCCGCAAGCTGGGCCTGCGCCCGGGGCAGCGTGTGCTGGACATCGGCTGTGGCTGGGGCGAAGCCCTGAAGTTCGCCGCCGAGCGCTACGGTGTCAGTGGCGTCGGCGTGACCATTTCGCAGGAGCAGGCCGAGTTCGCCCGCGAACTGTGCGCCGGCCTGCCGATCGAGATCCGCCTGCAGGACTACCGCGAACTGCACGAACCGTTCGATGCGATCTTCTCGATCGGCATGTTCGAGCACGTCGGCGACAAGAACTACGCCAGCTTCTTCGAGGTGGCCAGGCGTTGCCTGTCACCGCGCGGTCTGCTGCTGTTGCACAGCATCGGCACCAACATCTCGCGGCATCGTACCGACCCGTGGATCGCGCGCTACATCTTTCCCAACTCGATGCTGCCATCGGCGGTGCAGATCACCAAGGCGTTCGAGGGCCGCTTCGTGCTGGAGGACTGGCACAACTTCGGCACCGATTACGATCTGACCCTGCAGGCCTGGCGACGCAACGTGGAAGCAGCGTGGCCGCGGCTGGATGCACGTTATGACGAGCACTTCCGGCGCATGTGGCGCTTCTACCTGGCCGGGTCGATGGCCACCTTCCGTTGCCGGCACGCGCAGCTGTGGCAGCTGGTGCTGTCGCCGGAAGGCGTGCCGGGTGGGTACGTGGCGCCACGTTGAGGCTGCACTTCTGCCCTGCGCGATCGATGGTGCAGATCGTGGAAGAAGCGACATCGCTTGACGTCATGCGCGAGCGTTGTCGGCGCTGTGCCTGGCTGGGGTGACGTGGGCGCTAGACTTGTCGACCAGCGGCATCACCGCTTCACTGAAGGCATCGCAGCATGGGTTGGGACATCACCTATCATCCGATTGCGGAATCCGAGATCCGTGACATCTATTTCCGTGCGCTGGAGGATGGCGCGCTGGTCGCCGAGCTGCAGCAGCGGTTCCAGATCGAGCCGTTCTACATGGAGCAGCTGCAGGAGCGCATCGAGGAGGCTCGCTCGATCAGCGCAGAAGTGCCTTTCGAGAAGGGGCACGCTTTGTACCTGGCGATCGTGGCCGGCCACCTTCGGCGGTATCACTATCTCCGCGGGAGCGCCCTTTCGTTTTTCATCGACGATCCGGTGGTCGCCCGCTATTTCGCGGACTGGCGGCAACTGGTGCCGTTGCAGTGGGCGGATGCTGCCGCCGGCAACCATCTACGTGAAAACTATGGTGGTGGCGTGTTCATCACGCATGCCCGGCTGAAGCAGTTACGCGCTGATCATGCAGTGGACAGCGCACTGGCTGCGCGCCTGGAGGAGCTGTTCTCCGATGGACGCCTGGTCGTTTTCTGGCGTGTTGTCGATGACGCGATCGCCAGCGGATGCGGATTGCTGGAGGCCAGCGAGGTGGTCGAGCCGAACCCGATGGATCTCAATGCATCGACCAGCTTGAGCAATCTGCTGAACTGCGCGCCGGATGGCGCGATGCTGTATGCGGAGGCCGCGGCGGCACAGCTGGCGGAGTTCGTGGCAGCGCACCCGGATATCGCATCGACTGCCGCTGCCACGCCCGGTACGCCGAAAGGGCGGTGGTGGGAGCGACTGTTTCGGCGGTGACCGGAGAGCATCCACGCATGGCGTGGATCTACTGGTGGGTGCCGATCGTTGGTCGGTACGATCCATTCGCGCCACAAACCCCGGCATCATCGATCCACACATGACGCACTCCAGTAGATCCACGCCATGCGTGGATGCCCCAACAAAAAACCGCCCGGTCTCCCGGGCGGTTTTCGTTTCAGGCTACCGCGCGGGCGATCAGTTGCCGGCGCCGGTCAGGCCACGCTTTTCCAGCAGCGGTTCGATCTGCGGCTCGTGGCCGGCGAAATCGCGGAACAGCTGCATGGCATCCACGCTGCCGCCCTTGGACAGCAGGGTGGCGCGGAAGTGGTCGCCGTTCTTGCGGCTCAGGCCGCCGTTGTCCTTGAACCACTTCTGGGTGTTGGCGTCGAGCACTTCCGACCAGATGTAGGCGTAGTAGCCGGCCGAGTAGCCGCCCATGATGTGGCTGAAGTACGGGGTCTTGTAGCGGGGCGGGACCGGCGCGTAGTAGATGCCGTCCTTCTCCAGCGCGGCGCGCTCGAAGGCCATCACGTCCTTGGCGGCCGGCACCTGGTCGGCGCCGATCTGGTGCCAGCGCTGATCAAGCATGGCCGCACCCAGGTACTCGGTGGTGGCGAAGCCCTGGTTGAACTTGGCAGCGGCCAGCACCTTGTCCAGCAGTGCCTGCGGCATCGCCGAACCATTCTGGTAGTGCTTGGCGTAGTTCTTCAGGATGACCGGGTTGTCCGACCACATTTCGTTGACCTGCGAGGGGAACTCGACGAAGTCACGCGGCACCGAGGTGCCCGAGAAGTACGGGTACTTCACGTCGGAGAACATGCCGTGCAGGGCGTGGCCGAACTCGTGGAAGGTGGTGTTCACCTCGTCCCAGGTCAGCAGGGTCGGCTGGCCGGCCGGCGGCTTCGGGATGTTCAGGTGGTTGGCGACCACCGGCTTGAAGCCGGTCAGCTTGGACTGCGAGACGTAGGAGTTCATCCACGCACCGCCGCGCTTGGAGGCGCGTGCATACGGGTCGAAGATGAAGATCGCCAGCTGGCTGCCGTCAGCGTCGAACACGTCGTAGACGGTGACGTCATCGTGGTAGACCGGCAGGTCGGTGCGCTGCTTGAAGGTCAGGCCGAATTCCTGGCCGGCGGCGTAGAACACGCCGTTCTCCAGCACGTTCTTCATCTCAAAGTACGGCTTCAGCTGCGACTCGTCGAAGTTGTACTTGGCCTGGCGCACCTTCTCGCTGTAGAAGGCCCAGTCCCACGGTTCCAGCTGGAAGGTCGGCTTGCGCGCGGCCTTCTGTTCCTTGTCGATCATCGCCTGCAGATCGGCGGCTTCGCGCTTGGCGTTGGCCACCGCGGCCGGAGCCAGCTTGCCGAGCATTGCGTTGACCGCTTCCGGGGTCTTGGCGGTCTGGTTGGTCAGGTTGTAGGCGGCGAAGTTCGGGAAGCCCATCAGCTTGGCCTTGTCGGCACGCAGCTGCATGATGCGCGAGACCAGCGCGGTGTTGTCGAACTCACCGCCGCGGCTGCCGCGGGTGGTCGAGGCTTCGTAGATCTTCTGGCGCAGGGCGCGGTTGGCCAGGTTGGTCAGCGGCGGCTGGCCGGTGGTGTTGAGCAGGGTGATCACGTACTTGCCTTCCAGGCCACGGGCCTTGGCGGCTTCGGCGGCGGCAGCGATCTGCTCCTTGGACAGGCCGTCCAGCTCCTTGACGTCGTCGACGGTGATCGCCGAAGCGTTCACTTCCGACTGCACGTTCTGGCTGAACTTGGTGCCCAGGTTGGCCAGCTCAGCGTTCATCTCCTTCAGCGTGGCCTTGTCAGCCTCGGACAGCTTGGCGCCGGCGCGCACGTAGTTGTCGTAGTACTTCTCGACCAGACGCACGCCTTCGGCGTCCAGGCCCAGCTGGCTGCGGGTGTCATACAGCGCCTGGATGCGGGCGAACAGCTTGCCGTTCAGCGCGATCGCATCGCTGTGCGCGGCGAACTTCGCCGAGTAGTCGGCCTGCAGCTTCTTGCGGGTGTCGTTGGTATCGGCGCCGACCAGGCTGAAGAACACGGTGGTCGCACGGTCGAGGATGTCACCGCTCTTTTCCAGGGCGATGATGGTGTTGTCGAAGGTCGGCTTGGCCTTGTTGTTGGCGATCGCCTCCACTTCCTTCAGCTGCTGCGCCATGCCGGCGTCGAAGGCCGGGGCGAAGTCGCTGTCCTTGATCTTGTCGAACTGCGGGAAATGCAGCGGCAGCGGGCTTTCGGCGAAGAACGGATTGGCCTGCTGGGCATGGGTGCTGGCAGCCGGGGTGGCGGCGCCGGCCGAGAAGGCGGGCAGGGCAAGGCCGAGGGACATGGCCACGGCAAGGGCAAGGCGAGTGGTCAAGGTAGGAACTCCGGTAAGGCAAACAAGGGCCCGAGGGTAACCCGGCCGGCGGCGCCCGCACTTGTGTCAAAAGGCATGTTGCCGGGGCTGGGCGCGGGTACCATGCATTCACCGCCCACGGCCCGCTGCCATGACCACTGCCTACGACTTCAGCTTCCGCGACCTCGACGGCCAGCCGCAGGCCCTGGCCCGGTACCAGGGGCACCCGTTGCTGCTGGTCAATGTCGCCAGCCGCTGTGGCTTCACCCCGCAATACACCGGGCTGGAACAGCTGTGGCAGCAGTATCGCGACCGTGGCCTGGTGGTGATCGGGTTCCCATGCAACCAGTTCGGTGCACAGGAACCGGGCGACGCCGCGCAGATCCGCCAGTTCTGTTCGCTGGACTACCCGGTCAGCTTCCCGCTGTCGGAGAAGATCGAGGTCAACGGCGAGGGGGCTGATCCGTTGTGGGCATGGCTGTCACGCGAGAAGCGCGGCCTGCTGGGTAGCGCCCGCATCAAGTGGAATTTCAGCAAGTTCCTGGTCGACCGCCAGGGGCAGGTGGTGTCGCGGCATGCGCCCACCACCAGGCCGGAGCAGCTGCGCGGCGAGATCGAAGCGCTGCTGTGAGATGAACCCAAAAAGGGGACGGAGGGGATTAAGTCGTTTGTGCACAAACGACTTAATCCCCTCCGTCCCCTTTTTTTGTTTATTTCTCGACGAAGGCGCGTTCGAACACGTAGTGGCCCGGCTGGCCGATACGCGGCGAGACCTGGAAGCCACGGGCATCGAGCACGCTGCGCAGGTCGGCCAGCATCTGCGGGCTGCCGCAGATCATCGCGCGGTCGTTCTCCGGGCTCAGCTCGGGTAGGCCGAGGGTGCGCTGCATCTCGCCGCTTTCCATCAGCTGGGTCAGGCGGCCCTGGTTGGCGAACGGCTCGCGGGTGACGGCCGGGTAGTACAGCAGCTTGTCACCGATCATCTCGCCCAGGAATTCGTGCTCACGCAGTTCCTTCTCGAAGTAATCGCGGTAGGCCAGGTCCTTCTCGTAGCGCACGCCGTGGCAGAGGATCACCTTCTCGAAGCGCTCGTAGGTTTCCGGGTCCTTGATGACTGACAGCCACGGCGCCATGCCGGTGCCGGTGCCCAGCAGGTACAGGTTCTTGCCGGGGTGCAGATCGCTGATCAGCAGGGTGCCAGTGGGCTTCTTGCCGACCAGCACCTTGTCACCCGGCTTGATGTGCTGCAGGCGCGAGGTCAGCGGGCCGTCCTGCACCTTGATGCTGAAGAACTCCAGATGCTCTTCCCAGTTGGCGCTGGCGATGGAATACGCGCGCAGCAGCGGCCGCGCCTCGGTTTCCAGGCCGATCATCACGAACTGGCCGTTCTCGAAGCGGAAACCGCTGTCGCGGGTGAGGGTGAAGCTGAAGTAGGCATCGGTCCAATGACGGACCTCAAGCACCGTTTCGGCGCCAAAAGCGGAGGACATGGGCGTATCTATCGGAAGTCGTCGGGGTGATTCTATCTCAAATGAGACAGGTTCTCATTAGGCGGAACGAGAGGCGTTCTCAGCGGTAGCCGGCCGCCTGCAGCTCGAACAGCTCGGCGTAGCGGCCGCCCTGGGCCATCAGCTCTTCATGGGTGCCGCTGGCCTCGATCCGGCCATCGGCCAGCACCAGGATGCGATCGGCCATGCGTACCGAGGAAAAACGGTGGGAAATCAGCACTGCGGTGCGATTATCCGCCAGTTCCCTGAACCGCTGGAACACCTCGAACTCACTTCGCGCATCCAGCGCCGCCGTTGGCTCATCCAGGATCATCACCTGCGCATTGCGCATCCATGCACGGGCGATGGCGATCTTCTGCCATTGGCCACCGGACAGGTCCACGCCCTGCTTGAAGCGGCGGCCGATCAGCTGGTCGTAGCCGCCGGGCAGGTCGTCGATCACTTCCTCGGCCATGCCGCGCCGTGCGGCGTCGGCGATGCGTGCCTGATCGTCCATCGCCTCGACCTGGCCAACGCCGATGTTCTCGCCGGCGCTGAGGTTGTAGCGCACGAAGTCCTGGAAGATCACCCCGAGGTTGGCGCGCAGGTCGTCCAGGTCGTAGTCGCGCAGGTCGCGGCCATCGAGCAGGATGCGGCCCTCGTCCGGTTCGTACAGCCGCGCCAGCAGCTTCACCAGCGTGGTCTTGCCGGCGCCGTTCTCACCGACCAGCGCCAGTACTTCGCCGGCCTGCAGCTGGAAATCAAGGTGGCGCACCGCCCATTGCTCGGCATCCGGGTAGCGGAAGCCGACGTTCTCGAACACGAAGCCCTGGCGGATCGGCTGCGGCACGCGCACTGCACCTTCGCGCGAGTGGATTTCCGGCTGGATCTGGAAGAACGAGAACAGGTCATCCAGGTACAGCGCCTGGCTGGCCACCTGCGAGAACCCGATCAACAGGCCCTCCAGCAGCTGGCGCAGGCGCAGGAAACTGCCGGCGAGGAAGGTCAGGTCGCCGATCGAAAAGTCGCCGCGCACCGTGCGCCAGGCGATGTAGGCGTAGGCGGTGTAGTAGCCCAGCGTGCCCAGTGCGGCCAGCAGCGTGCCCCAGAACGCGCGGCGCCGGGCCAGGGCGCGGTTGGCCTGGAACAGCGCCACCGACAGGCGCCGATAGCGCTCCACCAGGAAGCGGTGCAGGTTGTAGATCTTCACTTCCTTGGCCGTTTCCACGCTGGCACCGAGCTGGCGCAGGTAGTCGAGCTGGCGGCGCTCGGGCGTCCACTGGAAGTTGAGGCTGTAGCCGGCCGCGTTGAAGTGCGATTCGCCGATGAAGGCCGGCACCAGTGCCAGCGCCAGCAGGAGGATCAGCCACGGCGCGTAGACCAGCAGGCCGACGGCGAGGCTGGCCACGGTGATCGCGTCCTGCACCTGGCCGAACAACTGGCTCATCAGGTTCATCCGGCCCATGGTCTGGCGCCGCGCACGGTCCAGCTTGTCCTGCAGGTCCGGGTCCTCGAAGTCCTCCAGATCCAGCGTTGCCGCATGTTCCATCAGCCGGATGCTGGTGACGTTGGCGAACAGTTCCGAGAGCAGAGCATCGGCGTAGCTGACCAGCCGGCCGAGCAGATCCGAGGCGATGGCCAGGCCGAATTCCAGCGCCAGCAGGCCCAGCAGCGGATTCAGTATGCCGCTGGACAGCGCCTCGCCCAGTGGCGGGAAGCCGGCATCGTGCTGGCTCAGGTGCAGCGCGCTGTCGATGATCAGCTTGCCGACGTAGAGCATCGCCACCGGCAGCAGCGCACGGATCAGGCGCAGGCCAAGGCTGGCCAGGGTGAGCGCGGGGCTGGTCTTCCAGACCATGCGCAGGAACGGTGGCAGGTTGCGCATCGCCCTGAAGCGCTGGCGCAGGCTGGGTTTCTTCGCGGCGGCAGCGCCAGCGGTGGGGGTAGCAGGCATGTGCGTATTGTGCGCGCCCTGCGCGTGGCGGAGGCATGAACGGGGCGCATGCCTGCCATGCGCCGGCAGGGCAGCGCGTCGGCGCCGCCTGCGCGCTCAGTCCAGTGCAGCCAGCAGCGCAGGATGGTGAGCGAACCAGAAGCGCAGGGCCCGGCTGTCGATGCCGTAGGCGCCTTTCCAGAAATCGACGGGATAGCTCCAGTCCGAAGAGCGCGACGTGCGCGGTGCCAGACCGACCCGGGTGAAGCGTTGCGCCAGGCCGGGATGCTCGGGGGTCTGCAGCAGCCCGGCATGGCCCAAGGCATCCAGCAGGTGACGCGCCTGCTCGACGGACAGTTTCAGGCCCGGCAGCGCGCGCACGCGTTTGACGATGGTCGACGGGGTGTCCTTGGCGTCGCTCTCGTGGTGCAGCAGCCGCAGCAGTGCCACCAGTGTGCTCATGTCGCCGGGCGCCCGTCTGGGCGTCAGATTGTGTTGTTCCAACAGGAAGGTGATGGCGTTCACGCTTCCGCCGAGCACGACCCCGATGTTGTGGCGGACGCGCGCCCAGGTGGTCGGGTCGAATCTGCCTTCGCGGACCTGGCCGCAGACCGCACAGGCGAGGCTGGGGTGTGGCTGCTCCTGATGCCTGGGGAAGTGCACCATGAACGCATACGCCGACAGCCCGGCGCGCAGGTCGCTGCGGTTCTCCTGCACGCCGAGGATGAAGTTGTCTGCCACATGCTGGCGGTCGGCGCGGGCATAGGCGGCGAACATCCGCACCTGGAGGGCCTCATGGCCCGGATGTTCGACGGGCCACAACAGTCCATGCCGTTCAAGCGTCGACAGAAGTTCGGGCGGCGCGGTGTCCCGCTCCCGGTACTGGGTCAGCGCCTTCAGCGCCTCCTTGCTGGGCGTGTCGGGAGCTTCGTCGGCCATGACGTTCGGATGCTTCCTGCGGGGCAGGTACAGTGCCCGGCGGTCCAGGCACTGTCAACGAAGCGCTCAGGGCAGCGGCGGCAGCAGCCCGGCGCCCAGCCGGTTCCAGGCGTTGATCACCGCAATGCCCATGCTCAGGTCGCTGATGCCCTTCTCATCGAAGTGCGGTGCCAGTGCATCGAACGCCGCCTGCGACGGCGCGCCGTCGGTCAGCCGGGTCAGTGCCTCGGCCCAGCCCAGCGCCGCACGCTCGCGTGCATCGAAGAAGCGGCTTTCGTGCCAGGCGGGCAGGGTGTCCAGCTTGCGCGGCTCGATGCCGCCCTTGCGCAGCGCCGTGCCGTGCATGTCCATGCAGTAGCCGCAGCCGTTGAGCTGCGACACGCGCAGGAACAGCAGTTCCATCAGGGTCGGATCGATCGAGCTGTCATGCACCGCCTGGCTGGTGGCCAGCAGGCCCTTGAAGGCTTCGGCGGCCAAGCGGGTGTAAGGGACGCGGGGAGAGGCGTGGTCGGACATTTTCGGCTCCACGGCGGCCACGATGGCCGCCTTTCATTACAAGGACGCCGTGCCGTCACCGCGCGTGACAACGTCCGGCAACTTTTCCGGATTCAACACGCTGTACACGTTGGCGATGCGGCCATCGACCACCTCGATGGTGGTGACCGAGTGCAGGCGATCGCCCTGGAAGCGCAGGATCGCAGGCTCGCCGTTGACGTAGCCCAGCTGCGCCGGATGCGCCGCGCCACGGCGGGCGATGGCCCAGAACAGGCGGCCGATGCGCTCGGCGCCCAGCAGGGGCCGCACCGCCGCGGTAACCACGCCACCGCCGTCGGAAACCAGTACCGCGTTGGCGTGCAGCAGGGCCTGGATCGCTTCGCTGTCGCCACGCTGGGAAGCGTCCATGAAGCGCGCCAGCAGCTGCCGGTGCTGGCTGGCGTCGGCGTTGAAGCGCGGCCGCCCGGCCTGCAGGCGCTGCCGGGCACGATGCACCAGCTGCCGGCAGTTGGCCTCGCTGTGGCCGATCAGGTCGGCGATCTCACGGTAATCGTGGTCGAAGGCTTCCTTCAGCAGGAAGGCGGCGCGTTCCTCGGGGCCGAGCTGTTCAAGCAGGGTCAGGAAAGCCACCGAGACATCGTCGGCAAACGCATGCAGCTGGGCGGGGCCGGGCGCCGGGTCGGGCTCCAGGGTGACCGCCAGTGGCTCGGCCAGCCACGGGCCGACGTAATGCACGCGCTCGCGCTTGGCTGCGCGCAACCGGTCCAGGCCGAGCCGGGTGGTGGTGGTGACCAGCCAGGCTTCGGGGTCGCGGACGGCCGCCGGGTCGGCGCCGGACCAGCGCAACCAGGCATCCTGGACCACGTCTTCGGCGTCGGCGCGACTGCCGAGCAGGCGGTAGGCCAGCGCCATCAGGCGCGGGCGGTGGGTCTGGAAAGCGGTTTCGGCGTTCATGTGGGCAAGGACGCCGCAGTGGCGCGTGGCGTGACAGAGCGTCGGGGGGATCTTGCCGGCCAGCGGCCGGCACTACCACCCCGGGGCCGGGGGGAGGGGGTAAAATGGGCGGATTACCCCCGCCAGCCTCGAGCAAGCGAGCAAGACGTGACATCGATCAAGCAGGAAGACCTCATCCAGTCCATCGCCGACGCGCTGCAGTACATCTCGTACTACCACCCGGTCGACTACATCAAGAACCTTGCCGCCGCCTACGAGCGCGAGGAGTCGCCGGCCGCGAAGGAAGCGATGGCGCAGATCCTGATCAATTCGCGCATGTGCGCCGAAGGCCACCGTCCGATCTGCCAGGACACCGGCATCGTCACCGTGTTCCTGGAAATCGGCATGGACGTGCGTTGGGACGACGCCACCATGGGCGTGGAAGACATGGCCAATGAAGGCGTGCGCCGCGCCTACATGCACCCGGACAACAAGCTGCGCGCTTCGGTGCTGGCTGATCCGGCCGGCAAGCGCATCAACACCAAGGACAACACCCCGGGCGTGGTCAACGTCAAGGTGGTGCCGGGCAACACCGTCGACGTCATCGTCGCCGCCAAGGGTGGTGGTTCGGAAGCCAAGACCAAGTTCGCCATGCTCAACCCGTCCGATTCCATCGTCGACTGGGTGCTGAAGACCGTGCCGACCATGGGCGCCGGCTGGTGCCCGCCGGGCATGCTCGGCATCGGCATCGGCGGCACTGCCGAGAAGGCGATGCTGCTGGCCAAGGAAGCGCTGATGGAGCCGATCGACATCACCGAGCTGCAGGCCCGTGGTGCGTCCAACCGCATTGAAGAGCTGCGCCTGGAGCTGTACGAGAAGGTCAACGCGCTGGGTATTGGCGCGCAGGGCCTGGGTGGCCTGACCACCGTGCTCGACATCAAGATCAACGATTACCCGACTCATGCGGCCAACCTGCCGGTGGCGATGATCCCGAACTGCGCGGCCACCCGCCATGCGCACTTCACCCTGGATGGCAGCGGTCCGGTGATGCTGGACCCGCCGTCGCTGGAGGACTGGCCGAAGCTGACCTACGATTCGTCCAAGGGCACCCGCGTGGACCTGGATACGATCACCCCGGAAGATGTGGCCAGCTGGAAGCCGGGCCAGACCCTGCTGCTCAACGGCAAGCTGCTGACCGGCCGCGACGCCGCGCACAAGCGCATGGTCGACATGCTCAACAAGGGCGAGGAACTGCCGGTCGATCTGAAGGGCCGCTTCATCTACTACGTCGGCCCGGTCGATCCGGTGCGCGACGAAGTGGTGGGCCCGGCTGGTCCGACCACGGCGACCCGCATGGACAAGTTCACCCGTCAGGTGCTTGAACAGACCGGCCTGCTGGGCATGGTCGGCAAGGCCGAGCGCGGCCCGGCGGCCATCGAGGCGATCCGTGACAACAAGTCGGCCTACCTGATGGCCGTTGGTGGTTCGGCCTACCTGGTGTCCAAGGCGATCAAGGCGGCGAAGGTGGTCGGTTTCGCCGACCTCGGCATGGAAGCGATCTACGAGTTCACCGTGCAGGACATGCCGGTGACCGTGGCGGTCGACTCCACTGGTGAATCGGTGCACAAGACCGGCCCGCGCGAATGGCAGGCCCGCATCGGCAAGATTCCGGTGGTGGTGGAGTAATTCCTCCCGTTCCGGTCCAGACAACGGCGCCCGTGTGGCGCCGTTGTTGTATGCAGCCTGCCCGTGGATGGTGTGCTCTGCTAACGTGCGCTGTCTGACGTATTGGAAGGGAGTCCATCGTGCTGCAGTGGTCGCGTGTTTTCGTGTTGCTGGTCGCTGCGCTGGCATGCAGTGCCTGCGGGCCACGTTACTTCGTCGAACCGCCAACCCACGAAGCGGGGAGGATCTGCGCGTCGGTCTGCGAGAGCCAGAAGGCGACGTGCGACTTCCACAACCGCGCCCGCGCGGAATCGGATCAGCGCAGCTGCGAAAGCGAGAAGAGCCGGATCATCAGCCGTTGCAGTGGTATCGCCGACGACAAGCAGCGGCACAACTGTGAAGGGGGCAACGGCGCCGGCACCTACTGCGGTTCCCCGGCGCTTCCTTCATGCAGTGCTCCGTACGCCCAGTGCCTGCTCTCCTGCGGCGGCACCGTGAATGAAGTCCGCACCGACACCGGTGTTCCCGTGTACTGATGGGGGCGTCGGTGCCTGCACGCGCAACCGTAGTCTGCTAGGGTCGGCACACCCCAGCACTGGATGTGCCCATGCGCCTGCATCGATCCCTCGCGGCTGTGTTCCTGCTGGCCCTGGCCGGCTGCAGTACCCCGGCGTCGTACGAAGGCGCGGATTTCCCCGCATCAGCGCAATGCCGCGTGCAGTGCCAGGCCGGCTATCGCAGCTGCATGGCGCAGAATGACTCCCTCGGCAGCCGCCAGAGCAATTGCGAGCAGCAGGTGGTGCCGGCGCCGGACAAGCGCTGCAAGGATGTGGACAACCCGGACCTGCGCCGTGCCTGCGAACTGAAGGCGCATGACTGCACGATGCGCGCGCCGATGATGTCCTGTGGCGAACGCCGGGATTCCTGCATGAGCATCTGCGGCTGAGCAGCGACCGCGCGCGCGGGCGCATAATCGGCTGATCCACCTGCACAGGATCTTCCGCATGAGCACCACGCTGTATGGTTCAACCAGTACCGCCGCGCTGGTGGTGCACTGGCTGCTGATCGAGCTGGGCATCGAGCACGAACTGGTGCTGCTGGATTTCGACGCGCGCGAGCACAAGTCGGCGGAGTACCTGGCGCTGAATCCGGCCGGTGTGGTGCCGACACTGCTGATAGATGGCTTGGTACTGACCGAAGCGGCGGCGATCGCACTGTATCTGGCTGACCGCCATCCGGAGGCCAACCTGCTGCCCGCACTGGGCACGCCGCAGCGCGCCGATGCCTACCGCTGGATGTTCTGGTGTGCCAATACGCTGCAGCCGGCCTATCGTGCCTGGTTCTATCCGCATGAAATGGCGGGCGAGGCAAATATCGAAGCGAGCCGCGAGATGGCCCGTCAGCGCCTTGAGGCGGCCTGGCAGCAGGTCGCCACGCACCTGCAGGCGCATGGCCCCTACCTGCTGGGCACCACGCCCTGCGTGGTCGACTACATGCTGGTGATGCTGATGCGCTGGTCGCGCAACATGCCGAAGCCCAGCGACACCTGGCCTGTGCTCAAGGCACATGCCACGTCGATGAAGGCGCGCCCGGCGTTCGCCGAGGTGTACCGCCGCGAAGGCATCACCGACTGGCGGTAAACAGAAAAGGGGACGGAGGGGATTAAGTCGTTTGTGCACAAACGACTTAATCCCCTCCGTCCCCTTTTCCGTTACAGGATCTCCAGCACCGTTTCCGGTGGACGGCACAGCCGGGTGCCCTTGGGCGTGCGCACCACGGGGCGGTTGATCAGGCGCGGGTGTGCGGCCATCGCGGCGAGCAGCGTGGCATCGTCGGCCTCTTCCAGTCCCAGTTCGGTGAACTGTGCTTCCTTGCTGCGCACCAGATCACGTGCGCTCAATCTGGATTCGGCCAGCACCTGGCGCAGTGTGGTCACATCGGGTGGATTGCCCAGGTACTCGATCACCTCCGGATCGAAGCCCGCATCTCGGATCAGCTTCAATGCGCCACGCGAGTTGCTGCAGGCCGGGTTATGCCAGATCGTCACGTCCATCAGAACCACTCCAGCAGCGACACGCCCACGCCCACGTAGGTGGCCTTGTGGTTGTAGTCGATCAGGCTCTCGCCATAGCCGTCGAAGACCTGCACATGGCCGCGCAGCAGGTTGCTGATCGGGAAGCCGTAATCCAGCTGCAGGGCGCCGTGCGAACGGCTGCCGGTGCGCAGCGAGTGGCGCGCCATCAGTGAGACTTCGTGGCCGTTGCGGTTCCAGGTCAGGGTCGCATCACCGCGGCCCATGTAGTCCTCGATGTCCGGATTGTTGTCGTCGCTGCGGGTCTCGGGAATGCGGTACCACGGCCGCAGCACCAGCGCCCAGTTCTCGCGGTCCAGGCCGATGTTGAGCATCACCCGGTTCCAGCTGCGCGACAGCGGGTCGGCGCGGCCGTTGGACTGGTGGTTCAGCGCGATGCCGGTCATGCGCCCGCGCCAGCCACCGATCGAGTAGCCATTGCGGAACACCATCATCACTTCCGGCTCGTAGTTGGTTTCGCGGAACGGGCGCGAATCCTCGCCGTTGTAGGCCTGCCAGCGCGAGCTCTGGGTGTAGCCGGCCCAGATGTCGCCGTTGTCGCCGAACAGGTTCTCGGCGATCTTGGTCTTGAAACTGATCTGGAACTTCAGTTCGGCACTGTCCAGCACCTGCGGCGTGGTGACCGTGTTGGCCGGGTTCGGCGAATGCGGCGTGGTGTTGCGGTCACTGGTCCAGAACGCCGGCAGCAGGTACACCGGCTTGTAGGCGCGCAGCTGGAACGGGCCGAGCTTGGAGTCTTCGGCCAGCTCCCAGCGGCTGTCCAGCAGCGAGCCACGGCCGGCATTGGCCAGTGCGCTGTCAGGGGCTGCTGGACGGAACAGGTCGCTGACCCGCTCGCGCAGTTTCTCTTCGCCCTGGCTCACGCGTGCGGTCTGGCGTTCTTCGCGACGGGCCTGCGCGGCCGCCTCGGCAGCGGCATCGGCGGCGGCCGTGGCCTGCGGCGTATGCGCGAACAGGCGGTCATAGCAGGCCAGGCGCGCCGCGTCAGTGGTGATGGCGGCACACGCCGCCGGCGAGGTATCGGTGCTGGGCACGAATTCCTGCGCGGCCAATGGGGCACTGGCCAGGGCCAGCGCCAGCGGCGCAAGGCGGGGAAGCAGCGGGGGGAGGGTCATTCCAGCAGGCCCTTCGGTGAATACGGGAATCGCACAGTGTGGCGGCTGTACCGCATCGCGGCCAGCCCCCACGGTTTATGCACGGCCACCGCGTGCGCGCGGCGTGAAGACGGTGCGGGTTACAGGAACCAGGCGAAGGCGAACAGGCCCAGCATCGCGATCACCACCGCCAGCTTCAACGCCAGGCCGAGCAGGATGCCGAGCCAGGTGGCCAGACCCACCTTGGTCGAGCGGCCCAGTTCACGGGTGTGCCAGTACTCGCCGGCCAAGGCGCCGATCAGGGGCCCGGCAAAGAGGCCGATCGGCATGAAGAACAGCCCGACGATGCTGCCGACGAACGTGCCCCACAGCGCCTTGCGGCTGGCACCGACCCGCTGCGCACCCACCACTGTGGCCAGTACGTCCACCAGCAGCGAGAGCAGGGTCAGTACGCCCAGCGCGACCAGGGTCGGCCAGCCGACGTGGGCGAAGCCGTCCGCCCACGCCGCCAGCAGCAGTCCGATGAACACCAGCGGGATGCCGGGGAGGGCCGGAAGGATGATTCCGGCGATGCCGACGAGGACAAAAATGACCGCTAGCAGATATAAGATGAATGAGAGTCCCATGCTGTCCCGTATGGTGGTCGTTTTGGGGTTGACAGTGAAAGATTTTGCCAGTTGCTTTTTCGTTTTGGGCGGGTTAAGTTGCAGTCGCTGAGCTTGGCAAGGTCACCGTGGATCGTGGCCTGATGAAGCAAGATCTTCCCGATCCGCTGCATCGATGCACCTCGCTTCCCCCTTGCTTGTCAGCCGCCCACCAGGCGTTTCCTACAACAAGAGAGAGTCACCAGGGAGTTAGTGAGATGTCTGATCGCGAGACCGGTACCGTCAAGTGGTTCAACGATGCAAAGGGCTTCGGCTTCATCAGCCGTGAAAACGGCGAAGACGTGTTCGTGCACTTCCGTGCCATCCAGACCCAGGGCTTCAAGAGCCTGAAGGAAGGCCAGAAGGTCACCTTCACCGTCGTGCAGGGCCAGAAGGGCCTGCAGGCCGACGCCGTTCAGCCGACCTGATCGCGCTGCATACCGTCAAATGAAAAGGCCCGCGCAAGCGGGCCTTTTCTTTGCCATCGGCCCGATGCAGGTCAGCGCAGGATGACCTTGCCGTTGACCACGCGCACGTAGGTGTTCTCGCGGATGCCGCCGAGGTCGCGCTGGTTGACCACGATGGTGCGGCCATCGTCCATGCGCACGCTGATGTCGTAGGTGTCGCTGGTCACGTTCTTCTGGATCTGGTTGCCGGCCAGTGCGCCACCGACCGCGCCTGCGGCGGCGGCGATGTTCTTGTTGCCACGGCTGCCGCCGGTGTGGTCGGAGATCTCGTGGCCGGCCACGGCGCCGACGATGCCGCCCAGGATCGCGCCGGTCGCGCTGGGCGCGGTACGGCCGGACTGCACGGTGTTGATGCGGGTCACGATGCCGCAGTCGGCGCAGCGGCCCTGGTTGTAGCCACCATTGTTGCCGTAGCCGCCATTGTTGTAGCCGTTGTTGTAACCACCACCGCCGTAGCCGGGCGAGGTGGCACAGCCAGCCAGGGCAAGGGTAGCGATGGCGCTGGCGGCGATGAGCTGGATCTTCATGGGGCGTCTCCTGGCCGTGAAGGCGGGTGTCTGGGGTGGTACTGCGTCATGCAGCAGGGTGGACGAATCGTCCCCTTTTGAACGTGAACAAGGCGCCAACCGCGCAGGCCTTGTCCGGCTGCAGGATGAATGCGGCTCAGCGGAAGTCCTGGTGGCAGGCGCGGCAGTCGGCCTGCACCGTTTCCACCACCCGGGCCAGGGCCGTGCAGTCGCTGGGCGGCGCAGCCAGAGCGGCGTTGAGGTTGCCGCGAAGCTGGCTGGCATGTTGCTGGAACTGCGCGCTGTCCTTCAGCCCGGGAAAGGCCAGGTCCAGGTCGTTGGACAGCAGGCGCATCGCCTGCAACCGCGGCACGCTGTCGGCCAGGCTGCAGCGGTTCTGCTGCTGGGCCTGCTGCAGCAGCTGTGATTGCCGTTGCATCACCTGCATCAGGCTGTCCGGGAACGGATCGCGGCGGGCCTGCAGGGCGCGGCCGACCATCACCGTGGCGATCAGGCCGATCAACAGGCCCAGGCCGAGCACGAACAGATAGCGGTAGGCGGTGGACGGGCGGCGGGGCGGGCTGGCGTTCATGGCGGGCTCTCCGGACGTGCAACGGTGGGTTCGATGCCGGCGCGCTGCAGGCGCTGGCGCCTGCACGTTAAAATAGCCGGATGAACGAACAGGTCAAACAACGCTTCGCCGGCATCGAACGGCTGTATGGCGTGGGCGCACTCGAGCGCCTGCAGAGCAGCCGCGTGGCGGTGGTGGGCATGGGTGGCGTTGGCTCGTGGGTGGTGGAGGCATTGGCCCGTTCGGCGGTCGGTCACCTGACCCTGATCGATGCCGATGACATCTGCGTGTCCAACACCAACCGGCAACTGCCGGCGATGGAAGGCAACTACGGCCGCAACAAAGCCGAGGCGATGGCCGAACGCTGCCGCGCGATCAACCCGGACATCGCGGTCGATGCCGTACAGGCGTTCCTGACGGTGTCGAACATGGCCGAACTGCTGGACCGTGGCTTTGATCTGGTGATCGATGCCTGCGACAGCTTCCGGGTCAAGGTCGAGACGATTGCCTGGTGCCGCCGCCGCAAGCTGCCGCTGCTGACCGTGGGTGCCGCCGGTGGCCGCACCGATCCCACCCTGGTGCGCATCCGCGATGTCTCGCGCACCGAGCACGACGCCATGCTGGCGTTGATCCGCAAGAAGCTGCGCAGCGAGTTCAACTTTCCGAAGAATGCCAAGCGCTACTTCGGCGTGCCGGCGGTGTATTCGCTGGAGAATGTGAAGTACCCGCAGGCCGATGGCAGCGTCTGTGGCATCCGCCCGAACCTGGGCGCTGATGCGGCATTGAAGCTGGACTGCGGTGCGGGCCTGGGTGCGGCGACCCACATCACCGGTGCGTTCGCGTTCGCGGCGGTCGGCAAGGCGCTGGAAATGCTGCTGGAGCCGAAGAAGGTGAAGGCCGAAGTGGTCGAGGATCACGCTGACGCGTGATGGTAGTGCCGGCCGCTGGCCGGCAACTCCGGAATGATTGAATCAGCGCAGATGCCGGCCAGCGGCCGGCACCTACCGTTGCATAGCGGGCAGCGCGAACAGCCGCCGCGCGTTCTCCGTCGTGGCCTGGGCCACCGCGTCCAGCTCCATCCCGCGTAGCGCCGCCACGTGGCGGGCGATGATCGCCAGCCGGGCCGGTTCGTTGCGCTGGCCGCGGATGCCGGCGTCAGGCTGGTCCGGAGCGTCGGTCTCCAGCAGCAGCTGTTCCAGCGGCATCTCGCGCACCAGCCGCTGCAGGCGTTGCGCGCGTTCGTAGGTCAACGGGCCGCCGAGCCCGAGCAGGAAGCCCTGCCTGTGCAGTTGCGCTGCCTGTTCTGGACTGCCGGAAAAGCTGTGCACCACGCCGCGCAGGCCGCCGACGCGACGGATCGCGGCGATCACCGCATCCACCGCGCGCCGTGCATGCACGATCACCGGCAGCTCGAACTCACGGGCCAGTTCCAGCTGACCGATGAAATATGCCTGTTGCGCCTCGGCATCCAGGCCTTCAACGAAAAAGTCCAGACCACATTCGCCGATCGCGCAGGGGCGTTCGCGTTCGATCCACTCGCGCAGCAGCGGCAGGTGTCCAGGCTGGTGCTCGGCCAGGAACATCGGATGCAGGCCGTAGGCTGGGTACAGCCCCGGCGCCTGCTGGCAGACCTCGCGCAGCTTCGGCCAGCTGGCTGCGGTCACCGCCGGCACCACCTGCTGGTGCACGCCAGCGGCCTGCGCACGCTCGACCACCGCGGCGCGGTCGCGGTCGAACTCGCTGGCGTCCAGATGGCAGTGGCTGTCGACCAGCAGGCTCAATGCTGCTCCAGCGGCGGAGGCGTGGTGGTGTTGCGGCGCTTCCAGTTGGCCAGCAGCAGGGTGCCGAAGCCGAGCACCAGCTCATCGACGAACGGAATCGGGTCCGGGATGAACAGGGTCAGCGCGAACAGGCCCGCGGTGAGCTTGAACAGGGTGGGGTAGCGCAGCCGGCGCGCCCATTGCAGTACCGGCAGCAGCATCGGGTTGGCCATGGCGGGGGTCCTCCTGGGGAATATGCAAACGCTACCACGGGCCCAGCATTTCCCGATGCTGAATGGGTTACGGGAATGAGCAGGAAATGTGGAGATTCCGTTCAGGCAGCGCATGCTGCAATCTGGTTCGAGAACGTTGCGGATGGTCCGCAAGGAGCAGGTCATGAAAAGCACAACTACAACTGTCCTGGTCGCAGCGGGCGCGCTGCTGGTCGGTGGCATCGCCACTGCCGCCTTCATGAAGAGTGGCGACAAATCGCCCGATTCCATCAGCGCCGGAACCCCCAATGGTGAATCGCGCCTGGTCGATGGCAACGCCACCGACGATGGCGCGCGTGGTGACACTCTCGACCCGACCGCACCGCGTGGGCTGGAATATGCCGATGTGCTGAAGGTCGACCCGATCACCGAGAAGCAGAAGGCCTACGCCACCGTGATCGGCACCGACGCGGTGCGTGAGACCTCCACCACCCAGACCCCGCATGAAGTCTGCCAGGACGTGACGGTGCAGGAGCGCCTGCCGGAACGTGACGGCAACGTCGGCGGTACCGTGGTCGGTGCTGTGGTGGGTGGCCTGCTGGGCAACCAGGTCGGCGGCGGCAATGGCAAGAAGGCCGCCACTGCGGCCGGCGCGGTGGCCGGTGGCTTCATCGGCAACCAGATCGACAAGCGCCATGTGGGTGGCCGCGTGGTCAACCGCACCGAGCGCCAGTGCCACACCGAGACCGCGACCTCCGAGTCGAGCCGCGTCACCGGCTACAACGTGACCTACCGCAACGAGGACGGCACCACCGGCACCATGCGCATGGCCAGCAAGCCGGGCAACCGCATTGCCATGGGTACCAACGACGTGGTGAAGGGGTACAACGTGACCTACCGCTATGACGGCGCCGAGAAGACGGTGCGCATGGACAACAAGCCGGCCAGCGATCGCCTGCCGGTGGTCGACGGCCAGCTGGTCACGCAGACCGCTGCTGCCGGTGCCACGGCGGCCAGCACGCGCCAGTAATCCAGACGCAGCATGCAGTGCCTGACGGGCCGGCTTATGCCGGCCCGTTTCGTTGCAGCCGGCGAAATTCATCCGCGCGGGGCGCGAATCCACCATCATGGACGCTTCCTTCGACATGGAGCCGGCATGAGCATCTTCGACCTGCGCATCGAAACCGAGCGCCTGATCCTGCGCCCGCTGCTGCGCGAGGACTACGAACCGTATCTGGCGTTCTGCGCCGATGAGGAAACGATGCGCACCCTCGGTGGCGTGCAGCCGCCTTCGGTGGCCTGGCGTGGCTTCTGCAGCCTGGCTGGCGCTTGGCAGCTGTTTGGCTTCTCGATGTTCAGCGTGATCGAGAAATCCAGCGGTGACTGGATCGGGCGGATGGGGCCCTGGCAACCGCAGGACTGGCCCGGTACCGAGGTCGGCTGGGGCATCCGTCATGCCAGCTGGGGCCGGGGCTATGCGCCGGAAGCGGCGGTCGCAGCAATCGATTGGGCGTTCGACATGCTGGGCTGGGACGAAGTGATCCACACCATCGCCGAGAACAACGACAACTCGCGGGCGGTCGCGCGCAAGCTCGGCAGCACGCTGCTGCGGATGGGGGAACTGCCGCCGCCGTACAACGACAAGCCGATGCAGATCTGGGGCCAGTCGCGCGAGCAGTGGCGGCAGCGCGCGCGCTGAGCCTTGCCCGGTAGCGCCGGCCGTGGGGGGGGGCCCCCCGGGGGGGGGCGGGGCGCGCGGGGCGGGCCGGCGGCGGGGCGACCCCGGGGGGCCCGGTCGCGCGGGCCGCGGGCCGCAACCCGGGTGGCGGCCGATTCGCGCGATTGCCGGCCAGCGGTCGGCACTACCGGGTTGCCATGCTGCACCCGCGCTTGGCATTCATCGGCGCGCTTGCCAGACTGCACGCAGCTGGCCGCCGGCCGGATCCGATGGAGCAGGCGATGGTGGAAGAGCGCGTCCCGTTGACGGTGCATGGCATGTCGGTCTCGGGCAATTGCCACAAGGTGCGCCTGCTGCTGGAGCAGCTCGGCAGCCGCTACCGCTGGGTGGAGGTGGACAGCGCCCATGGCCAGACCCACACCCCCGAATTCCTGGCGTTGAATCCGAATGCCAAGGTGCCGCTGATCGTCCGCGACGATGGCCGCGTGCTGACCGAATCCAACGCGATCCTGTTCTGGCTGGCCGAGGGCACGCCGTACCTGCCCACCGATGGCTGGGAGCGCGCGCAGGCGTTGAGCTGGATGTTCTTCGAGCAGTACACGCACGAGCCGTGCGTGGCGGTGGCGCGCTTCATCCGTGGCTGGACCCCCGCTGATTCACCGCGCCGCGCCGAACTGCCGCGCCTGCACGAGCGCGCCGCCACCGCGCTGGCGGTGATGGAGCAGCACCTGCGCCAGGCGCAATGGTTCACCGGCAACGGATATGGCGTCGCCGATATCGCGCTGTTCGCCTACACCGACGTGGCGGCAGAGGGCGGTATCAGCCTGGAGCCATTCCCGGAATTGCGTGGCTGGCTGCAGCGCGTGCGTGAACAACCGCGTTTCCTGCCGATGCCGGCGGTGACCGCCGAGGTGCGCGCTCGCTTCGAGGCTGCGTGACTCTCACCAGGGTGACCCCCACAGGGTAGCGTCTGGCCAGCGCCGGGCGGAATGCAACAACGACACGGAGGGTGTTCGATGTTCGCTGTGGTTCCAGATCCGATTCCCGCACGCATGCGCGTGCTCAACCGCGCCGAAGTGTGCGACGTCAACTTCCTCGATGCGGTGCGTGGCTGGCGCGGCACCCCGCGTCCGCGCCCGGCACCGGATGCGCCGATCCTGCCGGGCAGCACGCTCACTGCCGCCGCGTTTGGCGAGCTGTTCGATTCGCAGCTGGCCAGCCGCCAGCTGGACCTGATGGCACGCGTGCTGCGCGTGCAGAACAAGGTCTTCTACACCATCGGTTCCTCCGGCCACGAAGGCAACGCGCTGTTGGCGCGGGCCTGCCGGCATACCGATCCAGCCTTCCTGCACTATCGCTCCGGTGCCTTCATGGCCGAGCGTTCGCGCCAGCTGCCGGGCATCGATCCGCTGCGCGATGCCGCACTGTCTTTCGCCGCCAGCGCCGATGACCCGGCCAGCGGGGGCCGCCACAAGGTGTGGGGCAGCAAACCGTTGTGGGTGCTGCCGCAGACCTCGACCATCGCGTCGCACCTGCCGAAAGCGCTGGGCACCGCGCTGGCCATCGAGAGCGGCAAGCGCCTGGGGCAGCCGTTGCCGATCCCGGCCGACAGCATCGTGCTGTGCTCGTTCGGCGACGCCTCGGCCAACCATGCCACCGCGCAGACCGCGTTCAACACCGCGATGTGGTCGGCCTACCAGAAGCTGCCGGCGCCGATCCTGTTCGTCTGCGAGGACAACGGGCTGGGCATTTCAGTGAAGACGCCGGAAGGCTGGATTGCCGAGCGCTTCAGCCGCCAGCCGGGGCTCGACTATTTCTTCGCTGATGGTCTCGACCTGGCCACCGGGCACGCCCAGGTGCAGGCGGCGGTGGAGCACTGCCGGCGCACGCGGCGGCCCACCTTCCTGCATCTGCGCACCACCCGCCTGATGGGCCACGCCGGCACCGATTTCGAGGTGGAATGGCGCGCGCTGCCGGAGCTGTGCGCGGCCGAGGCGCAGGATCCGCTGCTGCGCTCGGCGCAGATCGCGATGGAGTCGGGCTGGATGGATGCGGCTGCCATCGAAGTGGCCTACGAGACGATGCGCGCGCGCTGCATGGCCGCGGCGGCGGATGCCGAAGGCCGCCCGACGCTGCAGTCACTGCAGGAGGTGATGGCGCCGCTGGCGCCGTACACGCCGGCGGCGGTGCAGGCCGAAGCGCGGCGCGAGGTGCCCGCCGATGCGCGCGAAGCGCTGTATGGCGGTGCGGAGGCCCTGCCCGAGCGGCAGCCACCACGGCACCTCGCCATCCAGATCAACCACGGCCTGCAGGAGCTGCTGGCCAAGTATCCGCAGAGCCTGCTGTTCGGTGAGGATGTGGCGCAGAAGGGCGGTGTCTACACCGTCACCAAGGATCTGCTGCGCCGCTTCGGCCCGCGCCGGGTGTTCAACACCCTGCTGGACGAGACCATGATCCTGGGCATGGCGCAGGGCCTGGCCAACATGGGCATGCTGCCGATTCCGGAGATCCAGTATCTGGCCTACCTGCACAACGCCATCGACCAGGTGCGCGGTGAAGCGTGTTCGCTGCAGTTCTTCTCCAATGACCAGTACCGCAACCCGATGCTGGTGCGGGTGGCCGGGCTGGGCTACCAGAAAGGCTTCGGTGGCCACTTCCACAACGACAATTCGATCACCGCGCTGCGCGACATTCCCGGCCTGGTGGTCGGTTGCCCGTCGCGCGGCGACGATGCGGTGATGATGCTGCGCACGTTGGCCGCGCTGGCGCGGGTGGACGGGCGGGTGGCGGTGTTCCTGGAGCCGATCGCGCTGTACATGAGCAAGGACCTGCATGCGCCGGGCGATGGCCAGTGGCTGTTCGACTACCCCGCCCAGGGCCAGGCGCTGGTACCGGGCGAGGGCCGGGTCTATGCGCCGGAGGCGGGCGACCTGGTGGTCTACACCTATGGCAACGGCGTGCCGATGGCGCTGCGCGCGGCGCGGGCGATCGAGCAGCAGTTGGGCTGGCAGGTGCGGGTGGTCGACCTGCGCTGGCTGGTGCCGCTGGATGCCGGTTTCATCGCCGCGCAAGCCGCCAGCGCCCGGCGCGTGCTGGTTCTGGATGAGGGCCGCCACAGTGGCGGGGTGGGCGAGGGCGTGGTCACCGCCCTGGTCGAGGCCGGTTTCGGCCACCTGCCATTGCGCCGGGTCTGCGGTGCCGATACCTATACGCCGCTGGCGGGGGCAGCAATGTTCGGGCTTCCAAGCGACAATGCGGTGATTGGCGCCGCCCTTGAACTGGCGCAGGAACCTTGATGCATGTGTGGATTGGCGGGAATGTTGTTGCCGGCGCCGGTGGCGTCGGCCGAGGTGCTGCAGGCGCAGGTCCTGGCCATGGGCGAGGCGCTGCACCACCGCGGGCCAGATGATGGCGGCAGCTGGGTCGATGCCGGGGCCGGCATCGCGCTGGCGCACCGTCGGCTGAGCATTCTCGACCTGTCGCCGCTGGGCCACCAGCCGATGGCCTCGTCCGATGGTCGCTACGTGATGGCTTACAACGGAGAGGTCTACAACTTCGCCGCCCTGCGTGCCGAACTGGAGCCGCTGGGGCATGTTTTCCGTGGCCACTCCGACACCGAGGTGCTGCTGGCAGCGATCCTGCAGTGGGGCATGGAAGACACCCTGCAGCGCTGCAACGGCATGTTCGCCATTGCGCTGTGGGACCGCCAGGAGCAGTGCCTGTGGCTGGCCCGCGACCGTGTCGGCAAGAAGCCGCTGTACTACGGCTGGGCCGGCGACACGCTGGTGTTCGGTTCGGAACTGAAGGCGCTGTGGCAGCACCCGGCCTTCGACAACGACATCGACCGTGACGCCCTGACGCTGCTGCTGCGGCTGGATTACATTCCGGCGCCGCACAGCATCCACCAGCGCTGCTACAAATTGATGCCGGGCCGCGTGCTGCGCCTGGATGCGGAAGCCGTGGCGGCGGGTGCGGCAGCGCACCGGCCGGAACAGGCGCAGCGCCCGTACTGGGATGCGCGTGCGCGCATGCAGGCGGCGCTGGCTGCGCCGTTCCAGGGCCGCATCGAGGAAGCCGAGGAGCAGCTGGACGGGCTGCTGCGTGACGCGGTGGCGCTACGCATGGTGGCCGACGTGCCGGTGGGCGTGTTCCTGTCCGGCGGCACCGATTCGTCGCTGGTGGCCGCGCTGATGCAGGCACAAAGTGGCCAGCCGGTGCACAGCTTCAGTATCGGGTTCACCGGTTCGGGCCACGACGAGGCGCCGCTGGCCAAGGAACTGGCCGCGCATCTGGGCTGCGACCACACTGAACTCTACGTCAGCGGTGCCGATGCGTTGGCGGTGGTGCCGCAGTTGCCGGCGATGTTCGACGAACCCTTCGCCGATGCCTCGCAGGTGCCGACCGCGCTGGTCGCCCGCCTGGCGCGGCAGGGCGTGACCGTGGCGCTGTCCGGCGATGGTGGCGACGAGCTGTTCTTCGGCTATACCCGCTATGTACGCGCGCTGCGCAACTGGCAGATGCTGGGCCGTGTGCCGGGGCCGCTGCGGCGCTGGATGGGCGCGCGCTCCCAGCAGCAGGGCGAGGCCTCGCGTACCGGCGGCCTGGCCGCGCTGCTGGCAGAATCCGGCGCGCGTGGCATCGGTGACGTGTACCGCAACCGCATCTCGCGCTGGCGCGACCCGGCGGCGGCAGTGCCCGGGGCGCAGGCCGCGGGCAGCTTCTACGACCTGGCCGACCCGTTGCACGGTGCCGGCACACCGGCCGATGCGATGATGCTGGCCGATTACGTGACCTACCTGCCGGATGACCTGCTGTGCAAGGTCGACCGCACCTCGATGGCGGTCAGCCTGGAAGCCCGCGCACCGCTGTTGGATTCTCGCGTGGCCGAGTTCGCCTGGTCGCTGCCGCTGGGCTTCAAGCGCAGTGAAACCACCAGCAAGGTGCTGCTCAAGCGCGTGCTGGGCCGTTATGTGCCGCAGTCGATGGTGTACCGGCCCAAGCGTGGCTTCGGTGCGCCGGTCAGTGACTGGCTGAAGGGCGACCTGCGGCCGTGGGCCGAAGACCTGCTGCAGCCCGCGCGGCTGGAGCAGGAGGGCGTGCTGTCGGCGGCCGCGGTACAGCCGCTGTGGCAGCAGTTCCTCGGCGGCCAACGCAAGTGGCATACCCATCTGTGGAACGTGCTGATGTTCCAGGCCTGGCAGGCGCATTGGCGGCAGGTGCGCGCGGGCGTGACCGGCGGCTGATCTTCACCGGCATGCAAGGGCCCGGCGACTAGGCTGGGCCTCCCGCACCGTGAGGAGTATGTCCCGATGTCCGTCCCCACCATCGCCGTGTTCATCGGCAGCCTGCGCAAGGATTCCTGCAACCGCAAACTGGCCCATGCGCTGGAGAAGATTGCCGGCGACCGTGCGCGCTTCCAGTACGTGCAGATCGGTGATCTGCCGCTGTACGACCAGGACTTCGATGGCCACTATCCGGCGCAGGGTACCCGGCTGAAGGACCAGGTCCGTGCCGCCGATGCGGTGCTGTTCGTGACCCCGGAATACAACCGGTCGGTGCCGGGCGTGCTGAAGAACGCCATCGATATCGGCTCGCGCCCGTACGGTGACAGCGCGTTTGCCGGCAAACCGGCGGCGGTGATCGGCGCCTCCATCGGCCAGATCGGCACCGCCGTGGCCCAGCAGCACCTGCGCAACAGCCTGGCCTTCCTGGACATGCACGTGCTCGGCCAGCCCGAGGCGTTCATTCATTTCAAGGACGGCCTGATCGATGCCGATGGCACGGTCCACAATGAAGGCACGCAGAAATTCCTGCAGGGCTACGTGGACCGGTTCCTGGCGCTGATCGCGGTTCACGTCAAGGGCGATTGACGCCAGCGGTTGCCAGCCCCATCTGCGATAATGTCCGCTCGGGTGCCGCAATGGCGCCCGTCGCAGGCAGTGCGACGCCCCCACGCCAGTCTGGCCAGGCACCGGCGGATATCCCCCGTTTCTCCACGGCTTATCCACAGGCTTGTCCATGGCCGCCGGGGTCGGCGCATGCCTACACTCGTCCGGCCCACTTTCGCAGGAAACACCGCAGCATGTCCGCTCGCCCCGGCTTCCGTTCCAACCGCAGAGAGCGCGGTGATGGCTTCGATCGCGATCGCGATCGCGACGAGTCGCGCATCGACCAGTTGCGGGTACCGCCTCATTCGGTGGAAGCCGAGCAGGCGGTGCTGGGTGGCCTGATGCTGGCCCCTGAGGCCTATGACCGGGTCAATGACCAGCTGACCGAAGGCGATTTCTACCGCCGCGACCACCAGATGATCTATCGCGCGATCCGTGAGCTGTCCGAGCGCGAGCGGCCGTTCGATGCGGTGACCCTGGGCGAGTGGTTCGAATCGCAGGGCAAGATGGAACTGGTGGGCGATGGTGCCTATCTGATCGAACTGGCCAGTACCACCCCGTCGGCGGCCAACATCGTGGCCTACGCCGAGATCGTGCGTGACAAGGCGGTGCTGCGGCAGCTGATCCAGGTGGGTACCGACATCGTCAACGACGGTTTCCAGCCCGAGGGACGCGAGAGCAGCGAGCTGCTGGCCTCGGCGGAAAAGAGCGTGTTCGCCATCGCCGAACAGGGCGCACGCGGCCGTACCGATTTCGTGGCGATGCCCGGTGCATTGAAGGATGCCTTCGAAGAGCTGCGCAGCCGCTTCGAGAACGGCGGCAACATCACCGGCCTGCCGACCGGCTACAACGATTTTGATGCGATGACCTCCGGCCTGCAGCCGACCGACCTGATCATCCTTGCCGCGCGCCCGGCCATGGGCAAGACCACCTTCGCACTGAACATCGCCGAGTACGCGGCGATCAAGTCGAAGAAGGGCGTGGCGGTGTTCTCGATGGAAATGTCGGCATCGCAGCTGGCGATGCGCCTGATTTCCTCCAACGGCCGCATCAACGCACAGCGCCTGCGTACCGGCCAGCTGGAAGACGAGGACTGGAGCCGCGTCACCAGCGCGATCAAGATGCTGAAGGAAACCAAGATCTTCATCGACGACACGCCTGGCGTGTCGCCGGAAGTGCTGCGTTCCAAGTGCCGCCGCCTCAAGCGCGAGCATGATCTGGGCCTGGTGGTGATCGACTACCTGCAGCTGATGAGCGTGCCGGGCAACAGCGAAAACCGCGCGACCGAAATCTCGGAGATCTCGCGTTCGCTGAAGGGCCTGGCCAAAGAACTGCACGTGCCGGTGATCGCGCTGTCGCAGCTCAACCGCTCGCTGGAAACGCGTACCGACAAGCGCCCGGTGATGGCCGATCTTCGCGAATCGGGCGCAATCGAGCAGGATGCGGACATGATCGTCTTCATCTACCGCGACGATTACTACAACAAGGAAAATTCGCCGGACAAGGGCCTGGCCGAGATCATCATCGGCAAGCACCGTGGCGGCCCGACCGGGTCGTGCAAGCTGAAGTTCTTCGGCGAGTACACCCGCTTCGACAACCTGGCCCACGACTCGGTCGGTTCATTCGAATAGCCGTAGTGCCGGCCGCTGGCCGGCAACCACCCCACGGCCGGCAAACCATTCGAAACGCCGAACGTCCGTATGTGGCGTGTAAATGACATGTAACGCGACGCTTCTACGATTCCGCCGCTGCTGCCCTTCGACGCCGCCCTTCGGCGTCCAGCGTGCCCAAGGAATCCGCCCCCATGCCGTCCCACGCTCCGCTTCGCCGCAATCTGCTGGCCCTGCTGGTCTGTGCTTCGCTGCCGTCGCTGGCTGCCGCTGAAACCGCCCCCGCCACCGACGCGCAGTCGGCCACCACCCTCGATTCGGTCTCGGTGATCGGCCGCGGTGAAGCGCGCCAGGTGCAGCGCGTGACCGCCGAGGACATGAAGGTGCTGCCGCCGGGTGCCAATCCGCTGAAGCTGCTTGCAACCAAGCCGGGCGTGCATTTCGAATCGGCCGATGCCACCGGCGCCTACGAATGGTCCACCACCATCAGCCTGCGTGGCTTCAACCAGAACCGCCTGGGCTACACCCTTGATGGCATCCCGCTGGGCAACATGGCCTATGGCAACAGCAACGGCCTGCACATCAGCCGCGCGGTGATCAGCGAGAACCTGGGCGGTGCGGAGGTCTCCACCGGCATCGGCGCACTGGGTACACCGTCCACCAGCAACCTCGGCGGCGTGTTCCAGTTCTATTCGATCGATCCGTCCACCGAGTATGGGGTCGTGCTGGCACAGAGCTTTGGTAGTGACAGCGCACGCCGCAGCTATGCACGCCTCGATACCGGCGAGCACCAGGGCTTTGCCGCCTACCTGTCCGGCGTGTATTCGGAAGGTGACAAGTGGAAGGGCAAGGGCTCACAGGAGCTGAAGCAGTTCAACGGCAAGGCCACCTACAACTTCGGAACGGACAGCAGGATCACCGCGCTGTTCAACGCCTCGCGCCGGGTCGAGGCCGATTACCAGGATCTGTCGCTGGAAATGATCGATCGCCTCGGCTGGGACTGGGACAACTACGCGCCGGACTGGGATCGCGCCGTCGCCGCTGCACGCGGCAGATTCAGCGGCGGCGTCAACAGCCCGTGGGATGCGTACTACTCTGGTCACGGCCTGCGCAATGATGACCTGTCCAGCATTGCCGGCGATTTCGGCCTGAACGAGTCGATGCGCTTGAAGGTCAACGTCTACAACCACAGCAACCGTGGCCAGGGACATTGGTTCAGCCCGTCCAATCCGTCGAACCCGGGCACCAGCCGCGAGATCCCGATCTCGATCCGCACCACCGAGTACGCGATCGACCGTACCGGCGTGACCTCGGCGTTCACCTGGAACGTCGGTGGCCACGAACTGGAAGCGGGCCTCTGGTACGAGGACAACGGCCACAGCGTGCAGCGCAACTTCTACTACATCGACGGCCCGATCACCGACGACTTCTTCCTGCGCAACCCGGACCAGCGCGTGTGGCACCAGCGCTACACCACCATCACCCGCCAGTTCTACGTGCAGGACCGCTTCCGCCTGTTCGATGATCGCCTGACCATCGACATCGGTGCGAAGTCGCCGCACACCCGTACCAGCGTGCGCACCCCGCTGGGCAGCTACGCCAACAACAGCAGCCTGACCTCGAAGAAGGGCCTGCTGCCGCAGGCCGGCTTCAACTTCAAGCTCAACGAAGGCAACGAGATCTTCGGTTCGTTCGCCAAAAACGTCGCCGCCTATGCGCTGGGCGTGGGCAGCCCGTTCAATGTGCCGCAGGCCGCCTTCGATGCCAGCGCGAAGAACCTGAAGCCGGAACAGTCGCGCACCATCGAGCTGGGTTGGCGTGGCTACGGCCGCGGCTATGAAGCCTCGGTGGCGGTGTACGACGTCAAGTTCGACAACCGTCTGCTGGCCATCGCGCAGTGCGTGGGCATCCTCGGTTGCCCGGCACTGTTCTCCAACGTCGGTTCGGTGACCAGCCGCGGCGCCGAGGCGACCCTGCAGCTGAAGCCGATGCAGGACCTGACCTGGTCCAATGCGCTGTCCTGGAATGACAGCACCTACGACAACGACTACGTGAACAACGGCGTGGTGCCGACCCGCGGCAAGACGACCGTCGACACCCCGGAATGGATGTTCGCCAGCACCCTGGCGTGGACCCCGGGCCCGTGGGACCTGCGCCTGGCCGCCAACCATGTCGGCAAGCGCTATGTGACCTATACCAACGATGTGTCGGTGCCGAGCTACTGGCTGGTCAACGCCTCGGCGGCCTATGACTTCGGCAAGCTCGGCCCGGCGCAGAACCTGACCGTAGCGCTGAACCTGACCAACCTGACCGACAAGCGCTACCTGTCCTCGATCAACACCAACGGTACCTACGCCGCTGACCCGACCCGCAGCCTGGCGACCATGCAGGTCGGCGCGCCGCGCCAGGTGATGGCCACCGCTACCGTGCGCTTCTGATGCGCGGGCCTGTCGATCCGGAAAGCCGTCGTCGCCTGCTGCGCATGGCGTGGCAGGGCACGGGGGCGGCGATCGCGCTGGCGGCGATGCCGGGGTTGGCCACGGCCGGCCCACGGCCGCGGCTGGGGCGCGATCCGTTCACCCTCGGTGTCGGCGCCGGTGATCCGGATCCACAGGGGGCCGTATTGTGGACGCGGCTGGCACCGGACCCGCTCAATGGCGGCGGCATGCCGTCGCGGGCGGTGCCGGTGCGCTGGTTCGTGGCCGAGGACCCGGGCATGCGCCGGCTGGTGCAGCGGGGGACTGCGGCCGCGGTGCCCGAGCTGGCGCATTCGGTGCACGTGGAGGTCAACGGCCTGCGCCCAGGCCGCGACTACTACTACCGTTTCGCCTGCGACGGCGATGAGGAAAGCGCGGTCGGCCACTTCCGCACCGCGCCGCCGTTGGACACGCAACTGCAGCAGCTTCGGTTGGCCCTGTGCACCTGCCAGGCCTGGAACAGCGGCTACTACCCGGTCCTGCGCGATATCGCGCAGAGCGATGTCGACCTGGTGCTGCATGCCGGGGACTACCTGTACGAATACAGCCCACTGCAGAACGCGCGTGGTCGTGCGCTGGATGCGCAACGCTTCAGTGGCGAGACCGTCAGCCTGGAGCGCTACCGTGACCAGTACGCGCTGTACAAGCTCGATCCGGATCTGCAGGCCGCGCATGCTGCACACGCGTTCGCGGTGATCTGGGATGACCATGAAGTACAGAATGATTACTCCGGCATCCACCCGGAAAAACCCGGCGTATCAACGGAGGACTTCATCATCCGCCGCGCCGCCGCCTACCGCGCGTTCTACGAGCATCTGCCGATGCGCAGCACACCTGCGGGCAACGGCGGCCTGCGCGTGCATCGGCGCCTGCGCTACGGCGATCTGGCACAGCTGACCCTGCTTGATTGCCGCCAGTTCCGCCCGGCCAATCCCTGTGGTGTGGGCGAGTCGCCACGCTGTGATGCTGCACTGGACCCGCGGATGAGCATGCTCGGCACGGGCCAGGAGGCGTGGTTCGCGCAGTCGATGGCGGCCGCGCAGGGCACGCGCTGGAACGTGGTGGTACAGCAGTTGCTGATGGCGCAGCTGCGGCTGGACGGTGGCACGCCACGCGAGCGCTTCTGGAATGACGCCTGGGATGGCTATCCCGCCGCACGTAACCGGCTGCTGCAGGCGCTGCAGGCAGGCGGGCAGGGCAATGCCATCGTGCTGGGCGGCGACTGGCATTCCACCTTCGTCAACGACCTGAAGCTGGATTTCGACGCGGCCAGTGCGCCGGTCGTAGCCACCGAATTCATCGCTCCGGCGATCAGCAGTGGCGGCGACGACACGCCATACGGGCCGTACTACGGGCCGTCGATTCCGCAGAACCCGCATATCCGCTATTTCGACGGTGACCGCCGTGGCTGGTGGAAGCTGCAGCTGAACCGGCAGACCGTGGATGCGGAACTGCGCTTCGCCGACAGTGTGCTACGTGCGGACGCTGCGGTGCGCACCGCGGCGCGTTTCCAGGTGACCCACGGCCGTCCGGGCGCGGTCCCGGTGTAAATCCCTGCGGATGTGCCGGCCGCTGGCCGGCAACCTCCTGAATCTCCGGTTTCCCCGCAATCGGTTTCATCGCCCCCAGCCCCGGTTTCGTCGCAAACCGTTTGCGGGTGGCCAGGGCGGGGCGCCAAGGTGTCCGCAGGCGGCAGGGTGCCGCCCCAAGGAGACCGTGATGAAGACCCTGTTCGCGCTCGGTGTGTGGTGCCTGCTGTTCGTGCTGTGCTGGCCGCTGGCGATCCTCGCCCTGATCGCCTGGCCGTTCGTGTGGCTGCTGAGCCTGCCGTTCCGCCTGGTCGGCATCACCTTCTCGGCCCTGTTCGCGTTCCTGCGCGCGCTGTTCATGCTGCCGGCGCGCCTGCTCGGTGGCCGAGCGGTGGCTGCATGAGGACGGTGCTGCTGGTGGCGCTGGCATTGCTCGCGGGGCCGGCACTGGCCACACCTCCAGCGCCACCCTCGGTGTGGCTGGAACGCCAGCAGACTGCTGCGGCTGACGAGGCGAATGCAGCGGCGGCCAAGGCGGTCAAACCCAAGGAGCACTGCCGGGTAGTGAAGGAATGGAAGGCGGGTGAAACCGTGGTCCAGCACCGGATCTGTGATGATCCGCCGAAGAAGCCGGCTGGAAAGGTGTAGCGCCGAGCCGATGCTCGGCTCTTTTCCCGGGATAGCCGAGCGTGGGCTCGGCTCTACATCATCAGCGCAATCAAAAAACCCCGCCGAGGCGGGGTTTTTTGTCTGCGGGCGCGTGCCGACCAACGGTCGGCACCTACCCGGATGCAGATCAGTTCGCCTTGTGGATGGCGCGCTTGCTGACCGCCATCGCTGCGTCGTGGATCACTTCCGACAGCGACGGGTGGGCGTGGCAGATGCGGGCCAGGTCATCGGCCGAGCCGCTGAACTCCATGGTCAGCACGCCTTCGTGCACCAGCTCGGAGACGTTGGCGCCGACCAGGTGCATGCCGAGGATGCGGTCGGTTTCGGCATGGGCCAGGATCTTCACGAAGCCTGCCGGCTCGATCATCGCCACGGCACGACCGTTGGCGGCGAACGGGAAGCTGCCAGCCTTGTACGGAATGCCTTCGGCCTTCAGCTGGGCTTCGGTCTTGCCGACCCAGGCCAGTTCCGGCTCGGTGTAGATGACCCACGGGATGGTGTCGAAGTTGACGTGGCCCGGCAGGCCGGCGATCAGCTCAGCCACCGCGATGCCTTCCTCGAAGCCCTTGTGCGCCAGCATCGGGCCGCGCACGCAGTCGCCGACCGCCCACACGCCGTTGACGCCGGTGTGGCAGTGCGCGTCGACTTCGATCTGGCCGCGCTCGTTGATCTTGACGCCGGTGCCTTCGGCCAGCAGGCCCTTGGTGGCGGCGCGACGGCCAACGGCCACCAGCAGCTTGTCCACGGTCAGGGTCTTTTCGCCTTCGCTGTCGGTGTAGGTGACAACGACTTCCTTCTTCTTGCCCTTGCCGGTGATCTCGGTCTTGGAGACCTTGGCGCCGAGGCGGATGTCCAGGCCCTGCTTCTTGAATTCCTTGGCAGCGGTCTTGGCCACTTCGGCGTCGGCCACGGCCAGGAACTCCGGCAGTGCTTCCAGGATGGTGACTTCAGCGCCCAGGCGCTTCCACACGCTGCCCAGTTCCAGGCCGATCACGCCGGCGCCGATCACGGCCAGGCGGTTCGGCACTTCGGTGAAGTCCAGGCCGCCGACGTTGTCGACGATGGTCTCGCCGTCGAACTTGGCGAACGGCAGTTCGATCGAATCCGAACCGGCCGCGATGATGACGTTGGTGCCCTTCAGCTCGACGATGGAACCGTCATGCTGGGTGACCTTGACCACGTTGCCCGGCTGCAGTTCGCCGAAGCCGTAGTAGGCGGCGACCTTGTTGGCCTTGAACAGCATGCCGATGCCGCCGGTGAACTGCTTGACGATCTTGTCCTTGCGGCCAACCATCGCTTCGACGTCGATCTTGGCATCCTTGAAGCTGATGCCGTGGTCGCCAAAGATGTGGCCCATGTTCCAGAACTGGCGCGAGGAATCCAGCAGCGCCTTGGACGGGATGCAGCCCACGCGCAGGCAGGTGCCGCCCAGCGCCGGCTTGCCGTCCTTGCCCAGCGCTGCGTCGATGCAGGCGGTCTTCAGGCCCAGCTGGGCCGCGCGGATGGCAGCGTGGTAACCGGCCGGGCCGGCACCGATGACGACGACGTCGAATTGTTCAGCCATTGAATTATTCCTTGATGCATTACCAGAACCCCTCCGCGCGGGCGCGGAGGGGCGGGAGGTGTCTTACAGGCCGAACAGCATGCGGCCCGGGTTTTCCAGCTGGTTCTTGATGTCCACCAGGAACTGCACCGAGTCCTTGCCGTCGATGATGCGGTGGTCGTACGACAGCGCCAGGTACATCATCGGCGCGATCACGACCTGGCCGTTCTGGGCGATCGGACGCTCCTTGATGGCATGCATGCCCAGGATGGCGCTCTGCGGCGGGTTGATGATCGGGGTCGACAGCAGCGAACCGAAGGTGCCGCCGTTGGTCACGGTGAAGGTGCCGCCCTGTAGTTCTTCCAGGCTCAGCTTGCCATCACGGGCCTTCTTGGCGTAGTCGGCGATGGTCTTCTCGATGTCGGCGAACGACATGCGCTCGACGTTGCGCAGCACCGGCGTGACCAGGCCCTTCTCGGTCGAGACGGCGATCGAGATGTCCGAGTAGCCGTGGTAGATGATGTCGTCGCCGTCGATCGAGGCGTTGACCAGCGGGAAGCGCTGCAGGGCATTGGCAGCGGCCTTCACGAAGAAGCTCATGAAGCCCAGCTTGATGCCGTGTGCCTTGACGAACTCGTCCTGCAGTTCCTTGCGCGCAGCCGAGACCTTGGACAGGTCGACTTCGTTGAAGGTGGTCAGCATGGCGGTGGAGTTCTTCGACTCCATCAGGCGCTCGGCGATGCGCTTGCGGATGCGGGTCATCGGCACGCGCTCTTCCGGACGTGCGCCACCGGCCTTGCCGGCGCCGCCGTTGCGGGCGAAGTTGACGATGTCTTCCTTGGTCACCGCGCCGCGACGGCCGGTGCCGTCGACGTCGGCCGGGTTCACGCCTTCGGTGATGGCGGTGAAGCGGGCGCCCGGCGGCAGGGTGTCGGCGGCCGACTTGGCAGCCGGGGCCGGAGCGGCGGCAGCGGCCGGCGCAGCGGCGGCCGGAGCGGCCTCGGCCTTCTTCTCTTCAGCGGCCGGAGCCGGGGCAGCAGCGACGGCGCCTTCCTCGATGATCGCCACGACCTGGCTGGAGGTCACGGTCGAGCCTTCGGCGTACTTGATTTCCTTGAGCACGCCGTCGACCGGCGACGGCACTTCCAGGACGACCTTGTCGGTTTCCAGGTCAAGCAGGTTTTCGTCGCGCTTGACGGCGTCGCCCACCTTCTTGTGCCAGGTGGCGATGGTGCCGTCGGCGACGGATTCGGGCAGTACCGGGGCTTTGACTTCGGTGGCCATTGCGGGAGCTTCCTGGTTTGTCTTCTAAATAGGGGGAGGATTATTCAGCGAACGTGTCGTTGAACGGGTTGACCAGTGCATCGGCGACCAGCTGCTGCTGTTCGCGGACGTGGTCAGCCATGTGACCGGCAGCCGGCGAAGCCGAACGTGCGCGACCGGCGTAGTGCAGGTTCTGGCCATCGGCCAGGCAGAACTGCAGGTGGTGGCGGATCTGGTACCACGCACCCTGGTTCTGCGGTTCTTCCTGCGTCCACACCACGTCGGTGGCCTTGCCGTACTTCTTCAGTTCGGCAGCCAGCAGCGCACGCGGGAACGGGTACAGCTGCTCCACGCGGATGATCGCCACGTCGTCCTGGCCACGCTTGGTCTGGTCTTCCAGCAGGTCGTAGTAGACCTTGCCCGAGCACAGCACCACGCGCTTGACCTTCTTGGCGTCCGCGTTGGCGTCGCCGATCAGGTGCTGGAACTCGCCGTTGGCCAGTTCGTCCAGGGTCGACACGGCCAGCTTGTGGCGCAGCAGCGACTTCGGCGACATCACCACCAGCGGCTTGCGGGTGGTCAGGTGCTGCTGGCGACGCAGCATGTGGAAGGCCTGCGCCGGGGTCGACGGCACCACCACCAGCATGTTCTCCAGTGCGCACAGCTGCAGGAAGCGCTCCAGGCGCGCCGAGCTGTGTTCCGGGCCCTGTCCTTCATAGCCATGCGGCAGCAGCAGGGTCAGGCCGGAGATGCGGCCCCACTTGGCTTCACCGGCGGCGATGAACTGGTCGATGACGACCTGGGCACCGTTGGCGAAGTCGCCGAACTGGCCTTCCCAGATGCACAGCGTGTTCGGATCGGTGGTGGAGAAGCCGTACTCGTAGGCCATCACCGCTTCTTCGCTCAGCAGCGAATCGATGACGGTGGCCTTCTCCGGCGAATCCACCAGCTGCCGCAGCGGCATGTAGTAGTTGTCGGTCTTCTGGTCGTGCAGGATCGCGTGGCGGTGCGTGAACGTACCGCGACCCACGTCCTGGCCGACCAGGCGCAGGGCACTGCCTTCGTCGAGCAGGGTGGCGTAGGCCAGGTTTTCGGCAAAGCCCCAGTCGCCCGGGATCTCGCCAGCGGCCATCTTGCGGCGGTCGTCGTAGACCTTGGCCACGCGCGAGTGCAGCTGCACTTCGTCCGGAATGGTGTTGATCAGCTTGGCCAGCTCGACCAGCTTGTTCTTCTCGACCTTGGTCGAGATCGGGTCGGACAGCTTGCCTTCCAGCAGCTTCGGCCAATCGACGAACAGCGGGCTGGTCGGCGGGGTCTTCTCGACCTTGGCCAGCTCGGTGGTCACTTCACCGGCATCCAGCTTCTCGCGGTAGGCATCGACCATCGCCTTGCCGGCACCGGCGGCGATCACGCCCGCCTTTTCCAGCTGCTCGGCGTACATCTCGCGGGTGGTGGCGTGCTTGCGGATCACCTGGTACATCAGCGGCTGGGTGATCGCCGGCTCGTCGGCCTCGTTGTGGCCCCAGCGGCGGTAGCACATCAGGTCGATGACCACGTCCTTGGCGAACTTCTGGCGGAACTCGAAGGCCAGCTGCGCGGCGAACACAACGGCTTCCGGATCATCGCCGTTCACGTGCAGCACCGGGGCGGCGATCATCTTCGCCACGTCGGTGGCATAGCGCGTGGAACGCGTGTCGAGCGGGTTGGAGGTGGTGAAGCCGACCTGGTTGTTGACCACGATGTGCACGGTGCCGCCGACGGCGAAGCCGCGGGCCTGCGACATCTGGAACAGTTCCATGACCACGCCCTGGCCGGAGAAGGCCGCGTCGCCGTGGATCAGGATGGGCATGACCTGCTTGCGCGCGGTGTCCTTGCGGCGCTCCTGGCGCGAACGCACGGAACCGGCCACGACCGGGTCAGCGATTTCCAGGTGCGACGGGTTGAACGCCAGCGCCAGGTGCACCGGGCCGCCATCGGTGGCGACGTCGGCGGAGAAGCCCATGTGGTACTTCACGTCACCGGCCGAGGCGTGCTCGTCGTGCTCGAACTTGCCTTCGAATTCGTCGAACAGCTTGCGCGGGTTCTTGCCCAGGGTGTTGACCAGCACGTTCAGGCGGCCGCGGTGGGCCATGCCGATCACCACGTCCTTGACGCCATCCTTGCCGGCGCTGCGGATGATGGTGTCCATCATCGGGATCAGCGAGTCGCCGCCTTCCAGCGAGAAGCGCTTCTGGCCGACGTACTTGGTGTGCAGGTAGCGCTCCAGGCCTTCAGCCGCGGTCAGGCGCTCCAGAGTGCGGCGCTGGGTATCAGCGTCCAGCTGGTAGTTGCCACCGGCCAGTTCCAGCTTCTTGTAGATCCACTGGCGCTGCTCGACCTCGGAGATGTGCATGAACTCCGCACCGATCGAGCCGGTGTAGGTCGCCTTCAGGCGTGCCAGCAGGTCGCGCAGCTTCATGCGCGGCTGGCCACCGACGCCGCCGGTGCTGAACTCGCTGTTGAGGTCGCCATCGGACAGGCTGTGGAACGGCAGGCCCAGGTCCGGGGTGTTGACCGGTGCGGCCAGGCCCAGCGGATCGAGGCGGGCGTCCAGGTGGCCGCGCGAACGGTAGGCGGTGATCAGACGACCGACATTGCGCTCGCGCTCGTCGCCTGCACCGTTACCGGTACCGGCCTTCAGCGCATCCTTGGCCGCGTCCGCAATGTGGGAGATGACGGCCGAGTGCGGAATGTCACCTGCTTCACGGCCCTTGAAGCCGTCGAAGTAGGTTTTCCATTTGGGATCGACACTATCCGGGGAGACCAGGTACTGCTCGTACAGGTCCTCGACATAGGAGGCGTTGCCGCCGGCGAGTTGCGAAGATTGCGCAAACTGCTTCAGTTGATTGTCCACGATGGAGGGTGTTGATTCGCTTTGTGGGGTATGGCTTCAGAAGGACCCGGCAGGAAGATGAATAGCCCTGCGCGGGCGCGTTCAAACAGCCAAATTGTACCCCCAACCGGACACGAAGGGGCAGCACCAGAGGTATCGCGCGTCCCCCGGTGCCGGTTCCAGACAGGTTGAGTCAGCCCGCTCCGCTCAGATGCCGAGCGCGCGCAGTTCGCTGCAATCACGCGAACGGTCCCAGACGCGCTGCAATTGCTGCTCGAACGGCTGCGAACGTGCCGGCAGCGCGATGCCGGCTTCGCCGTCGAGGCGATGGCCGATCAGACGAAAGTAGAAGTCGCCCGCATCGTTGAGCAGACAGGCCGAGGCCAGTGCACGGTCGACCGGGTCGGTGACCTCGCGGAACTGGATCACGCTGGGCAGGCGCTGGGCCAGCGCCAGCAGCGGCGCCCCGCTAGAGGCGATCGCGGCGGCGTCGTGCACGATCACCCGCAGCTGCTTGTCGTGGCGGGCGGTGACGAAGCGGCGCAGGGCGGCCTGTACCGGGGGCGCGTCGAGCAGTCCGGGGTCCAGCTGGCGGCTGTGCAGCCACAGCTGGCGACGGGCGCGGTGGATGATGGCCGTGGTGATGGCCACCGCCTCGGCGCGGCTGTCGATGGCGCTGGCCGCGCCCAGCCGGCGGCGCATCTGCTGGTGGCCGATGCCGGCCTCCTCGAACACCTCGCCTTCGGGCAGGAAACCCTGGCGGGCATAGAAGTCACGGGCGGGCAGCTGGGCGTGCAGATGCAGCTCGGCCAGGCCGAGCCGGCGCCCGGCCTCCACCAGTGCTTCCAGCAGGGCCCCGCCGACCCCGCGGCTGCGATGGCTGGCCAGCACCGCCATGCGGCCGATGCGGCCATCCGGGGCCAGCCGGCCCGTGCCGACCGGCTGGTTGTCACTGTCCAGCGCCAGCACATGGGCACTGACCGGGTCCAGCGCATCGCGTTCCAGCTCGGCGGCGATGCCCTGTTCCTGCACGAACACGCGTTGGCGCACCTCGTGGATGGCAACGTGGGCATCGGCGTGGCTGACCTGCTGGACCCGGATCATGGCGATGGCTCAGGCCCGGCCGGCGCTGTCGTCTTCCTCGTCGTCCTCGAAGTTGACGATGACCTCGATACCGTCGTCGTGCACGGTCACGGAGTGGACATCGTCGGACACCGCGTCGGCGTCGATCGCATCCACGCGGTCGCGACCTTCGACGACCTCGCCGAGCACCACGGCATCCTCGCCGTCTTCCTCGTCTTCGGCCTCGTATACCTCATTCGGGTCGATCAGCTGGAACACCCCGCCGACCAGCAGCTGCTGGACTACGGCACGGCCCTTGTCGGACAGGCCGCGATAAGCGGCGGCGTCCAGCTGTTCGGTGCCAGCCAGGCGCTGCGCGTCCTTCACCGGCAGCGCGAAGTCCTGGCCGCTGACATACAGGCTGGCGCCACGCTTGGCCCGGCGCCAGGCCAGCCGGGCCCACGGGTGGCGCTGCAGCAGCAGGCCCGAGGCCAGGGCTTCGACCACTTCCTCCGCAGCCGGTGCGGCCTGGTGGGCCATCACTTCGCCGGCCGCGCGGTAGGTGGTGATGAAGCGGCCGAACCAGTCGCCCAGCTTGTCCGGGTCGTTCATGCGGATGGCGTTGAGCGCGGTGATCACCCGCGCCATCGCCACCGTGTCGATTTCGTTCGGGTCGGCCGGCACCTTCAGGTCGGCATCCTGGTAGCGGATGTTCTCGTCGGCATCGGCGATCAGGGTGTCCAGGTAGTCGCTGATCAGCTCGGCCGAAGACGGCGCGCGCATGCCGAACGAGAAGGTCAGGCAGGGATCTTCGGCGACGCCGTGGTGCGGCACGTTCGGCGGCAGGTACAGCATGTCGCCCGGCGCCAGCACCCAGTCGTGGGTCGGCTTGAACACCTTCAGCAGCTTCAGCTCCACGTCGGGGCGGAAGCCCAGCGGCGGCTGCTTGCCCTTGATCGATTCGCTGGCATCGATCTGCCAGCGGCGATGGCCATGGGCCTGCAGCAGGAACACGTCGTACTGGTCGACGTGGGCGCCGACCGAGCCGCCGGTGGCGGCGAAGCTGATCATCACGTCATCCATGCGCCAACGCGGCAGGAAGCTGAAGTGCTCGATCAGGGCGCGTACGTCCGGGTCCCACTTGTCCACGTCCTGTACCAGCAGGGTCCAGTCGTGGTCGGGCAGGGCGGGGAACACGTCTTCCTGGAATGGACCGGTGCGCACGCGCCAGCCGTCCTGGGTCTTGTCGTGCTCGATCAGGCGTGCCAGCACGCCTTCCTCGCAGGCCAGCCCGGCCAGGTCTTCCGGCTGCACCGGGGTCTGGAAGTTGGGGAAGGCGTTGCGGATCAGCAGCGGGCGTTTCTGCCAGAAGTCGCGCAGGAAGGTGGCCGGCGCCATGCCCAGCGGCTGGCCGGGGCGGGCGGTGACTTCGATGAGGGGGGCGGAGGACTTGCGGGCGGCCATGGGGGAGTTCCTTGCAGCGGAAAGCGGGAGGGGCGGCGCGGCGGGCCGCCTGAGATCTCCATTGTCCGCCGTTCGTGGGGATTGCGCACGTGCGCGGGTTTGTCGCGGGGTGTCCGGCCAACGGCGGAGCCCCTCGTGGCGGGGTCTGGGTTGGTCGCTGAAAGCAAAAGCCGCGCTTGGCCGGGCGGGTGGGCTGCGCGGGGGACGCTGCAAGTACGTCCCTGTAAGCTTGGCCGCCGC